>DATLWF010000110.1:0-17231 GCA_035576605.1 Blastocatellia bacterium
TTCGGGTGCAAAAGGCCTGGTCTTTTCAGCTACGGGAGACGGCTGCGGTAGATTATTGTGAATGACCGGATTGCCGTCGATGCGCCCTACGTCCGGGCGCGAGGCTAACGTCACCGCAATGTCGATTGTGCCCTTTACCCAGATCATATTGACGATGTAAAACGACTGGTGCTCAATGTCGTTGGACTTCAACCAGTCGAGGATCGGCTTCTGCGTGTCCTGCGCCTTGCCGTATAGCGCCCGGTAGACGTACCAGCCCTTCTCCTCTTTCGTATTCAGCCGCTCAGCCGCGCTCAAGTCGGCTTGATCAGCAAGCACCACCAGGAACTCTGTTTGTCCTTTTGCGGCGGTTTGTTCGAGCACCCACGGATCTATCTTAGCCAGAACGCTTTTGGGCACTGTTTGAAGTTGATAATCGTTTGAATGCACTGACGCGACCGTCAAGGCTACAAAGAAAAAGATTGCAAGCAAGCGAATTTTCATAACGAAGTAACTCCGAAGCCCAACTACCCTTGCCAGAGACATCTATTCGAGTGATCGCACAGGGATTCTTCACCGTACAATACCTTTCCGAGGCGAGTCAATGATCTGCGAGCGCATCCTGGGAGCACAGGAATCCCTGCCTGCCTGGCTTCTGGTGTTGAGCGAGAAAGCGAAGTAGCCGTTCGCGGAAAGCGGCAGGCAGGGATGCCTGCGCTCCCAGGGTTCTTGCCAGTCCTGAAGATCGGCTGTTAGAGTTGCGCATCGAACTTGAATCTCAAACCGCGTTTCGCGCGAGACAAAACGACTCGAATTCATCATGCAGATCCCGCGACCGCGCCTTTAAACAATCGCGAAACTCTCCAGGAGAGAAAAAATCAGGAGGAACCGTCTTGAAAAGGATTTCATTGGCCGCGGCGTTATCAGTGCTCGCGATTGCCGCAATCATAGCGAGCCTTTCATTGGCCGCCCGCGGTCAGCAGACGCCGCCCGCGACGCATCAAAAACTCGACGACCTGATAAAGAAGGGCGATGACCTCTACAAAGGAAACAAGTTCAAGGAGGCCATTGAAGCTTACAAGGAAGCGTTATCTCTCGACCCCAACAACGATCAGGCAGTCGCCTATATCGCGTATTCTTACAACAAGCTCCGAGAGAGCGAGCAAGCGCGCCAGTGGATGACGCGAAGAGTCGAAATCCCGGGACAGACGGCTTCGAGAAAAGCGCAGGTTCTCACCGACATTACGCTGCTCTATTGGGACGAGGCGCATATGGATATTGCCAGCCGGCTGGCTGTCGGCAGCAAGAATGCCAAGCCCGAGGACGTCGCGTCCGCGAAGAAGATGTTGACGGCGGGCATCGAGTCAGGTCAAAAAGCCGTCGCTATCGCGCCGCGTTCCGTGAAGGGCTTCAATCTGTTAAACCTGCTCTATCGTGCGAGCGCGGCGACCGAGCCGGACGCGGCTACCAGGACCGACCTGATTGCGAAAGCCGATGCCGCGTTGCGCAAATCGCTCGAAATCTTCGAAGCAACCCCTCAGCAGCCATCAGCCGATCTTTGGGTTGTGCCCACGCTGTCGGCGATCAACGGAACGGACCTGGGGCAGTCGGTGCATTTTGGCTCAGCGACAAAGAAAACTTCTCCCGATGCGCTGAAAGGCGTCAAAGAAGGCTCAGTCGTAATCGAAGTAGTTGTGGGACGTGACGGCAAAGTTCGCCTTCCACGAGTGCTCGCCGGCCAGGGGAAACTCGGTGAAGCTGCGGTGGCTGCTGCTCGCCAGTGGGAATTTGAGCCGAGCACCTTCGAGGGACACGCCGTTCAAGTCATTGAGACAATCTCATTTCCAGCGAGGTAGTAATATAGGTCATATAGGTCATATAACTCTTATTGACCAGTCGAATGGACCACCTTGCCCTCGATGAAGGTCTTCAACACAGAGATGCGCAACAACTCCCTGGGCGCGACGGTAGTGGGGTCTTTCGAGATCACTATTAGATCAGCGAGCTTTCCTTTTTCGATCGAGCCCTTTTGCTTTTCTTCAAACTCAGCGTAGGCCGCTTCGATTGTGTAGCCTCGCAGCGCTTCTTCCATAGTCATTCGCTGATCCGGATACCAGCCACCCTCGGGTTTGCCTTGCGGGTCCTGGCGAGTCACCGCCGCATAGATTCCATAAAATGGATTCAACGTCTCCCCCGGAAAGTCGGAGCTGATTGGCACGTGAGCGCCCGCCTTCAACACTGACCGCCACGCGTAGGCGCCTTTGATGCGCGCCGGGCCGATGCGCTTTTCCGCCCACGCCATGTCCGATGTGCAATGGGTAGGCTGCATCGATGCGATGACTCCGAGCTCGGCGAAACGCGGGATGTCAGCTGCCGCCAGCACCTGGGCGTGCTCAATCCGAAGCCGCGCGTCGTTTCCTCCAACACGCGCATCGGACGCCGATGTGCCAGGAGCGGCTCCACGAGCCTGTTTCAAGGCTCTCTCATACGCGTCCAGCACCTCATGGTTGGCGGCATCGCCGATGGCGTGAGTCGCTACCTGAAAGCCTCGTCCAAGACAGCGCCGCGTCAATTCATAGATGCCGGCTTCGGACGTCGTAATCGAGCCCTTCGTATTTGGAGCATCGGTGTAGGGCTCAAACAGCGCCGCGCCTCTCGAACCCAACGCTCCATCCGCAAAGACCTTGACGCTGCGAATTGTGAGCCGGTGCTGCGGATCAATCTCAGGGCCACGATTGAGCCACTCGTCGATCAAAGCTGAATTGGCTCCGTCGAGCATCGCGTAGACGCGCAGCGGCAGCCGTCCTTTCTTGATCATCTCTCTGAAAGCTCGAAGCATGATGGGCGTGACTCGAGCTTCGTGAACGGAGGTCAGCCCGTTGCGGAGACACTCGCGTGCAGCAAGCTCCAAAGCGATCTTGACGGAATCGAGGTCGAGCGGAGGTACGTGACTTGTGACCAGGTCCTGCGCACGATTGATCAGCATCCCCGAAGGCTCGCCGGTCTTTTCGTCCCGAATGATCTTTCCGTTTTCGGGGTCGCGAGTATCCTTGTTGATACCGGCGACGAGCAGCGCTCTCTTGTTGGCCCACGCAGCGAAGCTATGAAGCCCGGTTAGAAAGACTGGATTGGTTGGGGCCGCTTCAGTCAGCAGTTCGTGCGTCGGATAGCTACCCGCCCATTTGCCTTCATCCCAACCCCAGCCGAGGATCCACTCGCCGGACCGGACGGTGGCGGCTTTTTCCTTCACGCGACGGGCGACCTCTTCTGGGGTCGCGGCGCCTTTGAGGTCAAGTTTGAGAAAGCTCTCGCCGAGGCTCATCAGGTGAGCATGAGCATCGATGATCCCGGGAAGAACCGTCGCGCCGCCAAGATCCAGAGTCTCGGCGGCATTCCCAAACAATGTCTTTGCTTCAGCGGTGGAGCCCACCCAGGCGATTCGCCCGTCCTTGACGGCGACTGCTTCGGCAGAGGGATTTTGCGGGTTCATCGTTATGATGTGGGCGTTCAACAAGAGCAGGTCAGGTTTCGCCGCTGTCTGCGTCAATGCCGAGGGAATCGGCGCCAACAATGCTGTGATTACGATGAGCAAGGAGAGTCGCTTCACAAAAGTTCCTCCCAGCGTCCGGGCTAGAGTTAATGCAGTGCGCCGAGTGTATCGCTTCGACGCGACCAAAGACAATCAAGCCTCGCCACGAAGATGGAAATTTCTTTTAAGGAGGTATATCTTCTCCGGCGCAGGGCCTTAAGGCTCATCGTTTGATCGCGTCGATTTCGCAGCGGGGCAACGACGTGCGTGATTCACTACTGACTCACAACAAGACCAGGATCGCTTTAGCTACTACACGCGATCGCGACGCTATCTACCGACTGCGCCACGATGTTTTCGCTTGCGAGCTGGCGCAACATGCCGAGAACGCCGAGCGACGGCTTACCGATGCTCTTGATGAATCCAATGTCTACATCACGGCTTCGTGGAACGAAGACATTGCCGGATTCATCTCCATCACCCCGCCCGGCTCAAGCTACTCGATCGACAAATATCTTTCGCGAGAGGAGCTTCCGTTTCCGGTTGATGATCGGGTTTATGAGCTGCGCCTGTTAGCGGTGATTCCGCCCCACAGAGGCAGTCAGATCCTTCCTGCTCTCATCTATGCCGCATTCCGCTGGGTCGAGGCACATGGCGGGACGCGGATAGTGGCGATCGGCCGGCGCGAGATTCTGGACATCTATCTGAAAGCTGGAATGCGAGCGTTGGGTCGTCAAATCAAGTCGGGCGCGGTGACTTTCGAGCTGATAACCGCAACGATAAGGGAGGTGAATGAAGAGCTCGCTCGATATGCGCGGCTTCTGCATAGACTCGAACGGAGTCTCGACTGGAGCTTAGGGATTCCCTTTAACGGAAGTTCAACCGCATAAGCATCCACGACGAGGCCGCTCAATGGGTGCGTGTCAGATTTTCGCGCATACAAATGCTAGTTAATTTGGCTGACCTCCAACAACGCGCTCACGTTCCTGTTTGGCCCAATCACACAAAAGCTGTTTGTCAGTTTCGGATAACCTGGCAGTGGGATGAATAAGCACGTAGGATCCCAATGGCATTTCACCCTGCTCGACCTGCTCGCATATCTCCTGAAGCTTACTCGCTTTCTTGTCGGGTTTGTATGTACCCCAATCAGACACCGAGAAATGCCTGCGGGCGTCGTTCACATCGCTCACGATGAACCAGGACACCGGGGCAACCTGGCTGTACCACGGCCAGGTCGTCCTGGACGAATGGCAGTTGGAGCACGCTCGCTCCAGTATCGTGGCTACCTCCGGAGTCATATGGGTATTGGCCTGCATCGTCTGAGTCTCATCGACTGCTGGATTGGTCTTTGCAGGACGGATCGCCTGACTTACAACAAGAAGGACAACCAGGCTTATCCCGATCCACTTGAGGGTCCTCTTCATTTGGTTGTCTATTTCGTTATACCCATTTGCCAGAGGATGAATGAATAAGTGAACGCCGTCTCGTGCAGCGCATCGTAGCGGCCCGACGAGCCGCCGTGACCGGCGCCCATATTGGCCTTGAGCAGCAACACGTTCCGGTCCGTCTTCGTGGCCCGAAGCCTGGCTGCGAACTTCGTGCCCTCCCAGTACGGCACCTGGCTGTCATTGAGCGATACCTGAATCAGCATCGCCGGATAGTTCTTCGCCGCGATGTTGTCATAAGGCGAATACTTGATCATATAGTCGAACGCGGGCTTTTCATTTGGGTTGCCCCATTCGATCCATTCGCTGGTCGTGAGCGGCAGCGAAGCATCCAGCATCGTGTTTATCACATCGACGAACGGGACCTGCGCTACGACCGCCTTGAACAAGTCCGGGCGCATATTCACCACCGCGCCCATCAGCAGACCGCCCGCGCTTCCGCCTTGAATCACCAAACGGTCAGTCGAGGTGTATTTGTTCTTAACCAGATAGTCGGCGCAGTCGATGAAGTCATAAAAGGTGTTCAGCTTCTTCATCATTCTGCCCTGTTCGCGCCACTCCTCGCCAAGCTCGCCGCCGCCGCGAATATAGGCCAGCGCGTAAATTACGCCTCTGTCCAGCAGCGCGAGCCGGTTCGACGAGAACGTCGGAGCCATTGACGCTCCGTAAGAACCGTAAGCGGAGAGCAGCAGCGGCGCCGTGCCGTCGAACTTCACGCCCTTCTTATAGACAAGCGACACCGGCACCTTGACGCCGTCGCGCGCAACCCCCCAGATCCGTCTGGCTTCGTAGTTCTTCGCATCGTAGCCGCCCAACACCTCTTGCTGCTTGAGCAGTTTCCGTTGCCGCGTGTTCATATCATAGTCATACACCGAATTCGGCGTGACCATCGATTGATAGTTGAACCGCACGGTCGTCGTGTTGTACTCCGGATTGGCGCCAATGAAAAGCGCGTAATCCGATTCATCGGTGGTGATCCGATGCGACTGCTTCGTCTTCATATCGATCACCCGCAGGTAATCCAGCCCGCCTTCCTTTTCCGACACGACCAGGTGACCTGCGAAAGTAGTTAAGCCGTCAATCTTCACTTTCGGATTGTGGTCGATAAACGGCTTCCAGTTCTTCTCGGATGGATCGCCGATGGGCGCGGTCACGACGCGGAAGTTCTTCGCGTTCCTGTTCGTCGTAATGTAGAACAGGCCATTGTAGTGATCGACGTCGTATTCGTGTCCGTCCGCGCGCGGGAGGATCACTTTGAATTCGCCCATCGGATTGTCGGCGGCCAGATAGCGAATCTCTCTCGAGGTCTTGGCGTACGAGCCCAGGAAGATGATCTTCTTGTCGAGCGAACGCCCCGCGCCGACGTCGAAGAGTTCGTCCTTCTCTTCATAAAGTAAATCGTTTTTGTCGCTGCCGACAACGTGGCGCCAGAATTTATCGGAACGCTTTGAAACATCGTCTTCGGTAGTGTAGAAGAGCGTCTTGTTGTCATTCGCCCAAACCACCGAGCCGGTACGTTCGATGTTCTCGCTCAAGGTTTGGCCGGTGCGCAGATCTTTGACGTGAAGCGTGTATTGGCGATAACCGGTCGTGTCAGTCGAGTAGGCTAACAAGTTGCCGTCGTCGCTGACGCGAAATCCGCCGAGCCCAAGAAAGGAGTGACCCTCCGCCAGCTTGTTCAGGTCGAGCAGGACTTCTTCCCTTGCGTCCAGGCTGCCCTTCTTGCGGCACTGATACGGATACTGTTTGCCCTCTTCGGTGCGCGAATAGTAGTAGTAATCCCCGATGCGCGATGGGACGCTCAAATCGGTCTGCTTGATGTGGCCGAGCATTTCTTTATAGAGCGTGTCTTGAAACTCCTTGGTGGGCCGCATTACCTCTTCTGTGTAAGCGTTTTCTTCTTCGAGATACTTGATGACTTCAGGGTTCTTCTTTTCACGGAACCAGAAGTAATCGTCCTTCATGGTGTAGCCGTGAATCTGGGTCACGTGGGGAACTTTCTTGGCAACCGGCGGCGAATTGTTGCCATCCTGGGCAAACGCGCACGGCGCAAGCATCGTGAATAGCAGCGCGGATTGCAATAACAATGAGGTAGTCGCTCTTTTCATAACATCCTCTTTATGGTTGTTGAACTATCTTCGTCCTCTATTGGTCCTTTAATGCGGGCTCTGGGCTGGCGGCTCAAAGAATTCTCAGTCACGGCTACCTGATTGCGCAAGTAGTTTTCGTAGAAGGCGCCTCAGCCTCCTCTGGTCGTTCAGACATTCTAGTGGTGAATCGAGATCACGCTACGCGCTTAGCAAGTAAGCAGCTTTGAGCCAGCCTATCAACTCCTCATCAACATCGGCCGGCGATGCCACCTTGACTTCGTGATGAAACCGGCTCGCCGAAGTCTGCTCGGACTTGTAGACGCGCGGGCTCGCGAGCTTGCGATCGCTCTTGATGGTCAAGACCAGGTGGCCCTTGCGGGTCGCCACTCCGGCCAATGCGGTTCTGTTCACGATGTGAATCGAGGTTTTCTTTGGCTCTTCAACGATTGGCCCGAACCGTTTGATGGATTTCTTAAGTTGCTCATAGATATCGCGAACAACCGGGTCCTTTCCAGCAAAGTGACTGTCGATGGTGAACTCCGACATTACTTTGTTCATTGTCGTCCTTACGAAGCCGAAGTTCGTCGTCCGGCCTTTAGGCGGAAGTTTGTCGTTCAGAGTAACGACTGTAGTCGGCTCGTTGGAAATGGTCGAACAAACCCGCCGACTAAGTCGGTACTCTGAACGAGTCGGTACAACCCGTCTCACTCATCGCCGTCCAGCTTTCCATCGCCGTTCCGATCGATGCCGAGCCGGCGGCCGTAGCCAACCGGCGTTCCGGTGAACGTCAGCTCCGATCCGGAATCGGCGGCTTGCATCAGCACTTGAAACGACAGTGCTGATTCACTCTGTCTGTCCGGCTGAAACATTCCGTTGCCTACATAAACAAACCCGCGATGCGCGCCGCCGTAGATCCCCTTCACCACGAGATCGCAGTTTCCCCCGTTCGCCTGTGACATAAGCAAATTGATGCGGTCCGCGACTGCCGGAGAAAGTTTGTTGTCTCCATTGAGGGTCACCTGCAACCCGACGGCTGGCGCCAGGCCGCTGTCGAAGGCCAGTACAAATGCCTCGACATCGCGGCGGTCATTGTCGCTCCTAAAAGTAAAGACCGGCAGCCGCAAGAAGTCGAGCAGCGTATCGACGGAGCCGTCGTGAATAAAGCCAAAGCCGGACAACTGTTCGCCAGCCGAGTTCTGCAATCCGAGTTTCTGATACAGGCCGCGCAGTTGTGGAACTTTGAAATCCTGAGACTCTTGAAGCAGCAAGCCGGGAATTATCAGGTTGCTGGTCCCCGAGCGGAAGCCCGGAGACGCGGCGTGGCACGCATTACAGGAAAGCAACCCACCATCCAGCGCGCCGGTGTTAAAGAGCTGCCGTCCGCGTTCGGCGCTAGGACCCGTTGCGGGATTCGGAAACGTCCGGTCAAGGTTCTGATTTGGGTTGGGCGGATATGTCAGCGTTTGAGTGAATGCGGTGAATGCGGTCATCTCATCGGCGGTCAGTTCGCGTGGTCCTCCGAGTAGCGACATGAAAGCCGGATTGAAATCGCTGAGGCTGCTGCGGTCACCTCGCCAGTGCAACGGCTCGTTTCCAATGATGCCGCGCAGCGATTGCGTGGTCATCGGTCCCTTCATCGGATGGAAGACCGAGACACCGATACCATTCACAGATTGCAGCTTGCCGCGCGGGTTTCCCAGATCCCACGCCAGGCCGTCTCGATGGGCGTTGAGGTGGCAACTTGCGCAAGCCAGATCGCCGTGCGCCGACAGGCTGGCGTCGTACAGAAACCGCCGGCCTTCCCGCACGGTCTGGGGTTCAGGATTGAAGCCGACCGGAATACGAGTTACCTCGGTGCGCCCTTTCAGATCGACGATGCTCAACGTTTCATCAAAGCGGTTGAGCACGTACAACCGCTGCCTCGCTTCGTCGATGGTCAATCCTGTGGGTCCCTGACCGACATTAATTCTCGCTCGAACCGCGCCCGCCGGATCAAGTACGCCCACTTTCGCTGACCCCGTTGCGGCGACATAGATCGCGCCGTCCGCGCCTCGTGCGATGTCCCCGGGCAGAGCGAGACTTAGCGCCCGCTCTGCGTTCGATCCCTCCGGCACGTCAAGGTCGATGTGCGAATTCAGATTGACAGCGGCGGTGTTCGGCGCCGGCGCGCCCCCCGGACCGAAGTTGATGAGCGAAACACGAGTGGTTGTGAATCGGCCGCTGAGATTCTGCTCGAAGCGAACCTCGTTATGAGCCTCGATGTTGAGAACGCAGAGGCGATTGTTCGCAGGATCGAATGCGGCGTTTCCGATGTGAGTGCCGACGCCTTTCACTTCGTTTTGAATCCGCGGAGTAGATTGCGCCGCATCAATAACCACCAGGTCGACGTCTGCGAGCGTGTACGGAACGAGCGCGTTCCATTTCGTATTGCCCCGTTCGTCTGCCCAGTTCGAGCCGTCCCATTTCACGATCAAACCGACATCGGGCGCTGGCGGTAGCTTCTTCATTTTCGGCGACGCTTTGGGCGGGCCGCCCGCCGCCTTTACCTGATTCGCCGAAACAACCGTGGTCTGGTTCCCCGACTCAAAAACCGATACGAAAACGCGCGCGCCGGATGCGTCACGAACCAGCGCGCGTGGCTGCTTGCCGCGAATGCTGATCACTTGCGGACTGTCTGCGGGCAAGTCGGGGTTGTAGACCTTCACCTGGCTCAACCCCGACACGCAAACGAAGGCCATTTCGTGCTGCTGGCCCGCGAAGACCACGTCGGTCGGCTCGTCGCCCACGTCGATCGTGCGAACAACATTGCCAGTGGTTAAATCTACTACGCTGACCGAATCAGACAGCCAGTTTGTGACCCACGCTTCGCGGTCGTTTCGCGCGGCGACGCTTACGGGTTCGAGCCCGACTGGAATCTCCGCGATTAGCGCCGGGCCTTCGCCAGTCAGTTGAAACACGGACAATCGATGATCGGGAGTATTAACCGCCAGGAGCTTGGATGCATCAGGAGTGAGGGCCAGAGGATGAACCTGCGGGCTCTCAAAACTCTTGAAAGTGGACGGCAACGTTTCGGCTATGACAGTGCGAGGTTGCGGCCGGCACACCAGTGTAAACGCGAAACAAGTCATCAGAACGAAGATCAGGCGCTTGAAGATCTTCCTGCTGGGACTGAAAGAAAAAGACATGATCGTCTCCTGATACTCTCTGATGGAATCGATCGCAGATCCGCAGAAGCCTGCGCGTAATATACGTCAACCGTCGGGTGGCATCAACTGAATGCAACGGGTTCAGGTATAGCCTACGGACGGAGGCCTCTCGCCTGCGTCCCCTAATACCACCCACGGCAGAGATTGTGTGAAAAGTCCGGCTAACCGCGTAGCGGTGACCTCTCGATAGCACGCGGCGGTTGGTATGCGCGGCCGGTTAGCGGTCACCTATTCCTCATAAGTGTGTTGCAATCACACAGGTGACCGGTACGCGGCCCGCCGTTGTTAATGCGCGCGGTGCTATCGAGAGGTCACCGCTACGCGGTTAGCCGGACTTTTCACACAACTCTGCCGTGGGTGGTATTCAAGGTCGCGCGGACCACGAATTTGTGTTCGATCTATCCGCGTGCTACTCTGCCCTTCCGAATCCAAAACGGCCGCCAAGCTATGGCTATCGAAGACCTCAGAGAGTTCATATCCCTTCTTGAAAAGCGAAATCAACTCAAACGCATTCGGGCCGAGGTGGACGCGGAGCTTGAAATAGCAGAGATCACCGACCGCGTCTCCAAACAAGGCGGCCCCGCGCTCCTGTTCGAGAACGTCCGTGGTCATTCGATTCCGGTGCTCATAAACGCCCTCGGCAGCCGCGAGCGAATGATGCTCGCGCTTGGGGTGACCGACTACAGCGAGATCACCGAGCGCATAACTGAACTCACCGACGTTAAGTCGCCTCAGGGGCTGATCGAAAAGATCAAAATGATCCCGCGCCTCGCCGACCTCGCAAAGATGTTTCCCAGAATAGTCAAAGACGGTCCGTGCAAAGAGCGAGTGCTTACGGAAGGAAAGTTCTCATTGCTGGATCTGCCCATCATCAAGTGCTGGCCGGAAGACGGGGGCCGCTATATTACGATGCCGCTGGTGTTCACCAGGAACCCGGAGACGGGCAAGCGCAACTGCGGGATGTATCGAATGCAGATCTACGACGAGACGACCACCGGCATGCATTGGCAGATTCACAAGCACGGCGCCCAGCACTTTCGCAACTTGAAGCGAGGAGGAGGCGGGAGGCTCGACGTAGGAGTGGCCATAGGGGCCGATCCTGTGACAGTCTTCTCGGCGATCATGCCGCTTCCGGAAGACCTGGACGAGATGATGATCGCCGGCTTCCTGCGCGGGAAACCGGTCGAGATGGTGAAATGCGAAACCGTCGATGTCGAGGTTCCGGCTAACGCGGAGATTGTGCTGGAAGGCTATGTCGATACCGAGGAGCTGCGGACCGAAGGGCCCTTCGGCGATCACACCGGCTACTACTCCCTCGAAGACGAGTTCCCGGTGTTTCATGTCACCTGCATCACTCATCGCAAGAAGCCGATCTACCAGACGATCATCGTCGGCAAGCCTCCGCAGGAAGATTGCTGGATGGGCGAAGCGATCGAGCGAATCTATCTTCCCCTTATGCAGCGCCAGTTCCCCGAGGTCGCGGATTATCACATGCCGTTCGCGGGAGTGTTTCACAACTTGATGATCGTTGCGATCAGGAAAGACTACCCCGGCCACGCTCGCAAGATCATGAACGGAATCTGGTCGCTGCCGCAGGCTATGTTCACCAAGTGCATAGTAGTCGTGGACAACGACACAAACGTCCGCGACTTGAATGAAGTAGCGTGGCGAGTTCTGAACAACATCGATCCGGAGCGTGACATTCAGTTCATGGCCGGCCCGGTGGACCAACTGGATCACTCATCTAGGCTGCCGAATTTCGGATCGAAGATGGGGATAGACGGAACCCGGAAGTGGAAGTCGGAAGGCTTTGATCGCCCGTGGCCAAAAGAGATCAAGATGAGCGAAGACGTGAAAAGACGAATCGATCAGCTCTGGCCGAAGCTTGGATTGTGAGCCGAAGGGCCCGCCCGGCAAGGTTTGATTCAACCGTCCTCAGAGTTCCAGGCGATTGATAGTGAACTCCCCGCCCGAGACTTCAAAAGAACACCAGTGGCTGATGGTCATTGTGCTCTTTGATCGCTATTGAGTGCTGACGCTCTTTCGGATTCGATCGCGATATTCATTGGCTTTCAACCGCACCGAGCGTTCATCGATAGTCAACACGCGTCGATTCTGCATTATGATCCTGCCGTTGATCATTACCGTTTCGACATCGGATGCTTTGGTCGCGTACACGAGCTGCGAGTAGACGTTATAAAGCGGAGTCTGGTGAACGCTGTCCATTCCGACGATTATCAGGTCAGCGCGTTTACCGGCTTCCAGCGAGCCGATTTCCTTCTCCTGATGGATCGCGCGCGCTCCGCGTATGGTCGCCATCTCGAGCGCCTCGCGAGCGTTGATCACTGTCGGGTCCTTTGACGTCAACTTGTGAAGTTTCGCCGCCGTGTCCATCTCCTCCCACAGATTCAAGTCGTTGTTGGATGCAGCTCCGTCGGTTCCAAGCCCGACCGCCACCCCCGCTTTGAGCATCTGTGGCACAGGAGCGGCTCCCCCGGCCAGTTTCATGTTTGACTGTGGACAGTGCGCAACCCCTACCCTCCGCTTCGCAAGCGTGCCTATATCGTCGCCAGTCGGCCAAATCATGTGTGCGGCGATCACTCGCTCATCCAACAATCCTATCCGCTCCAGATAGGCGACTGAGCTTGAGCCGTACCGTTCCTGAATCGTTTTGACCTCCGCAGGATCTTCAGCCACGTGGATGACCAGCGGAACGCCGAACCGCTCCGAGAACGAATGTGCTTGCTTCAGGTGATCGGTTGAGACCGTGTATGCCGCGTGCGGAGCAATCGCCGGAGTAATGAGCGCGTGACCTTTCCACTTCGTTGCGAATTTTTCCACGTATGCCATGCCCGCGTCCCAGGTCTTATTGTCGGGCGCGGGAAAATCGATGAGTGTCTCACCCAGCACAGCTCGCATGCCTGCGCGAGCGGTCTCGTCGGCGATCGCGTCTTCGAAGTAGTACATATCGACATAGGTCGTCGTCCCGCCTAGAATCATCTCGAGACACCCGAGCCGTGTGCCCCACCGAACGAACTGTTCGTCGACGTTCTTCGCCTCAGCAGGAAAGATATATTTCTGCAGCCATTCCATCAGCAGCAGGTCATCGGCGATGCCTCGAAACAACACCATCGGCACGTGAGTGTGCGTGTTGATCAAGCCCGGCATCACGACTTTGCCTGCGGCGTTGATGATGCGAGCGGCGGAATACTTGGCGGCGACTTCCGCGGCGGTCCCCACGGCGACGATGCGTTCGCCCTTGACCGCAACGGCTCCGTTTTCGATCACGCGCGACGAGCCATCCATGGTGACGACAGTTCCGCCGCGGATGATGATATCGACTCGCTCGGCGGCTCTTCCGCTTGACGGCGCCACGTCGAGAATCAAAATGACAACCAGAAGGGTGCAAGTGAGCGTCTTTCTCAAGGCGATCTCCTCTCGGTAGAGCCTAGTCAGGCCGAACACACAAACGCGCAGGCAGCATCAAGCGCAGAAACAATCTGTCCCGACGCTGTCTTCGATCGTCACGCCGTTATTTCAGCGGCGATTCATTATGATGATTCTACTGATGACCGCTGAGGTGACGCTCGACAACAAGTACGAGAGCGTTCAGTCTGGCGTCCGTTTCCTTGCCCCGTTTAATCATATCAGCCATTTCCCGGTCGTGACGCTCAGCGTGGTGAGTAAGACCGATGAGCGCGTCTCTCAAGATGCCCGTGAATCCCACCAACTCCGCAATCTGGCGATCGGTCCGGTCCAGGCGCGCATTCACCTGAGCGGCGTACTCTTGTTGTTTCGTCCGGGCCTCGGCGTTCCGTTCCTGTTCTTTCGCGAGGTTCGCGTCGAACCTTGCCTGCTGCTCCAGAAAAAACGCCATTCGGCGTTCGAACTCCTCGTTGTTCATTCGATTCTCTCCCGCTGGAAATACCCAGGAAGTTTCGCTAGCTTACACCTTCGAGGTATCGAGCGTCGAACGCTTCAGGCAGCAGGTCTCTTATTCGATAGGTGCGAACATCGCCTGACAGGTTGGCAAGAATCACCTCCGTCTGATCCGACGCGAACTCCCAGATCATCTGGCGGCAGCACCCACACGGCGGCGCGATGTTGTCGTGGTCGGTCACCACTGCGACTCTGGCAATCTCGTGAGCTCCTTCGCTAATCGCTTTGAAGATCGCGACTCGTTCGGCGCACATGCTCAGACCGTAGGTAGAGTTCTCAACGTTGCAGCCCGTGAATACCCGTCCATCCGAACTGAGCAGCGCGGCTCCCACGCTGAAATTCGAGTAAGGCGCGTGAGCCCAGCGCCGCGCGTCCTTCGCCTGTGCGATCAACTCATCATCACTTATCATTGCAACACCGCTTCCCTTCTCCCTCATGCTCTCGATTAGCTCGGAACCTCCGGGCGCTCACTTTCGCTCGCGTCTGATCGAATGGGCATCGCCTCCGGCTCGGCCGATGACCCAAGGAACGACCTGATCTTTCCGGTGATCAAATCGATCCCCACGTCGTTGAAGCCGCCTTCGGGAATAATGATATCGGCATAGCGCTTTGACGGCTCGACAAACTGAAGGTGCATCGGCCGCACAGTCGTTGTGTATTGCGTGATGACCGATTCCACAGAGCGTCCCCGTTCGTGCACGTCTCGGTCGAGCCGTCGGATGAAACGTATGTCGGCGTCGGTGTCGACGAATATCTTGAGGTCCATCAACCCGCGCATCTGCGAGTTCACGAAGACCAGGATGCCTTCGACGATGATAACGGGCCGCGGCTCGACGTGAATCGTCTCCGCCCTCCGCGAGTGAGTGGGGTAATCGTAGATCGGCTGCTCGATGCCTTCACCTGCGCGCAACGCATCGAGGTGGTTTATAAGCAACTCGGTGTCGAAGGCATCCGGATGGTCGTAGTTGACTCGGTGTCGAAGGTCGAGCGGCATGTCACCCAGGTTTCGATAGTAAGAGTCCTGCTGAAGATAAACGACGTTACCGGCGCCAACCGGCGCGATGATCTTCTGCGCAACGGTCGTCTTGCCCGATCCCGTGCCCCCGCTGATACCGATTATCATAGTGTGGCTATTGTATCAAAATACATATAGGACCTATAGGACATATAGGACCTATATGTCGGTACTCACCAATCGCGGAATCACTCGGACAATCAACTCGGTGAGTTGCTTACCCGCACGCTCGCCGACTGCCATAACTTCGCTGTGATCTATCTCGGCGGCCGCGAGCCCGGCGGCGACGTTCGTTATGCACGAGATCGCAAGCACGTTCATGCCGCAGTGTCGCGCCACTGTAGCTTCGGGCACGGTAGACATTCCCACGGCGTCAGCACCAAGCTTGCGCATCATTCGGATCTCGGCGGGGGTTTCATAGGACGGCCCGCGCAAAGCCATGTACACCCCTTCAAACAGAACCGCGCCGATCTCGCGGGCGATTTCGTGGGCGGCCTCGACATAAGAGGGTGTGTAAACCCCAGTCATATCCGGGAACCGCGGGCCGAAGCGCTCGTCGTTTGGTCCTTGCAACGGATTCTCGCCCATCAGATTTATGTGATCGGTTATTGCCATCAGGGAACCGGGGGAGAGGTGAGGCGCGGTGCCGCCGGCTGCGTTGGTCAGAATCAACGAGCGAATGCCCATCAGGTTGAAGACTCGCACGGGCAGCGTCACCTCTTCCATCGAGTAGCCCTCATAGAAGTGAACCCGACCTTTCATCAGTACGACATCCACGCCGCCGCACGAACCAGTAATCAGCTTTCCGGCGTGACCCTCAACGGTTGAACTGACAAAGTGAGGTATCTCGCCGTAAGGGATTTCGACTCCATCCTGAACGGCATCTGCGACGCCGCCAAGACCTGACCCCAGCACAACGGCGATGCGAGGCGCTCGCGTTTTCGCGTTCGCCATGATATGACGCGCAGCTTCGGATGCTCTGTCGTAGAGTGAGATGGTCACCTATGTTCCCTTTCCAGTTCGGATTGACTTCTCGAATCCTAATCTGAAATCTCAGATTTGGCTATTTCTCTTTGATGTAAGGTATGCCGATTGCCCGAGGAGGCGTCGCCCGGCCGATGAACCCGGCCAGCACAACCATTGTCAGCACGTAGGGAATAATTTGAATGAACTGGACCGGAATCGGCACCACTCCCTGCATTTGATCAGAGATCGCTTCGGCTAAACCAAACAGCAAACACGCAAGCAACGCGCCGACCGGATGCCACTTGCCGAATATCAGCGCCGCCAGCGCGATGAAGCCGCGACCTCCGGTCATGTTCCGAGTGAACAATGAGTTTTGCGCGATCGAAAGATAAGCGCCGCCGATGCCCGCAAACACTCCGCTCAACAACACTCCGGCATAACGCAGTCGATAGACGCTCACGCCGGCAGTGTCTGCAGCTTCAGGGTTCTCGCCGACTGCGCGGAGCCGCAATCCAAATCGCGTCCGGAACAAAACGTAGTAGCTGATCGGCACCAGCGCGAACGCCAGGTAGGAGATCGGCGTGTGTCCGGAGAGCAGTTGTTTCAGCACCGGAATTTGATCGATTAACGGTATATGCCATTCGGGGAGCGTCTGGTCGCGCGGAAGCTGAGGGGTTGAGCCCGTCGATTCGAAGAGCGCGCCCGACACAAGCGGCGGCACTCCCAGAAACAGGATGTTGATCGCGGTGCCGACGACTACCTGATTGGCTTTGAACTGAATCGACGCCACCGCGTGAATGAGCGCAACCAGCAAGCCCGCAGCCGCGGCGCACATGAGACCGATCCAGGGATTGCCTATCTTCACGGTCACCGCCGCCGCAGTGAACGCGCCTGCGAGCATTATTCCTTCGAGAGCGATGTTGATCACTCCGCTGCGCTCGGAGAACATGCCTCCGAGCGCAGCAAGAGTCAGCGGAGTCGCATACCTCACCATCGACGCGAGCAGTGACAGGCTGATGATGGTCTTAAGCATCGTTCAATCTGGTTTCCCTGGGAGCGCAG
>DATLWF010000111.1:0-5886 GCA_035576605.1 Blastocatellia bacterium
CGACAGCCCGCGGCTCGCGCGTCGATCAGCAACCTCGTTTCGAGCGGATTATAGACCAGATCATAGACGATCAGGCGTCCTTGCAAAGCTTCGCCGGGCAAAGGGGTTGAGCCTTCGCTGTGACCCCGCATTCCGACCGGGGTGGTGTTGATGATTACGCGAACATCGCTTTGTGCAAGCGATTCAATCGGCGAGACCGCAACACCGAATGATTCGGATATTGACTGCGCCGCCCTCGAGTTGCGCGCGAACACTGTGACGCGAGCCCCGCGCTCCAGCAGCCCGTAGATCACCGCTCGCGCCGCGCCGCCGGCGCCGATCACACCACAGTTTTCACCATTGAGTTCACAGACTTTTTCCAGGGGTTCCATCGCGCCTCGAACGTCGGTGTTGTAGCCGATCAGCTGCCCGTCACTAACGACAACTGTGTTCACTGCGCCGACTTTGCTTGCGGTTTCGTTCACTTCGTCAAGCAGTGGAATCACCGCGCTCTTGTGAGGAATGGTCACGCTGAGACCGCGAATGTTCCAATCGATTTCGCGCGAGGCCGGGCTGACAAAACGACCGAAGAACTCAGCGAGGCCGTCCACCTCGAACGGGAGATAAACGAAATCGAGATCAAGTTCGGCGAACGCCCGATTGTGCATTGCCGGCGAAGCAGAGTGCGCGACGGGAGAGCCGATGATTCCCGTTATGCCCGTGCCGCTAGAAAATCGCCGAATTCGATAGAGGTCGATCAACTCTTCGCATGTGAGCTGGCCCTCTGCGCTCTCTTTGCCGGACGAGAGAGAACCGTAGGTAAGAAAACTTCCGCGTCTTGTCCCGAGCACTCGTGTGATGATTCCTGCTTGTCCCATTGCAATCGCAATGAACTGCCTTCCTTCGGCACGGGCTCTTTCGAGCAGGTTGAAGATCGCAAGCGAGTCGGTGATCGTGTTTGCGCGCGTGACTATCTTGTGAACGGCCGCCGGCAGGGCAATCACTCGGTCGTAGACGGCGTCGAGACCGACGGGCGTCTCGTCGAAATTGTGATAGGAGACGATCAACCGCGAAATGTCAGGGCAAAGAGCTGAGGCTTGCTCGTAATGAGCAGCCTCGATGTCGCAGTAGTCGGCCGCATGTCGCGCGCCTTCGATGAGTAGTCGAAGACGGATGTCATCGTCGACTTGCTGTTTGCCGCCTTCCGACGACGCGCGGCAAGTGATGATCACAGGAAGAGGCTTGCCCTCAAGCAGCGAAGCAAGCGCGCTCTGATCGCCAAAGTCAAAATCTCGGAGATAGTCCAGCCGAAGCTCGATCAAGTCGGCGACTGCTGACGCCTGCTTCATAGCGGCGCGTGCGGCATCGACTGTTTCTTCTGTGATGACTGCACAGACTTGAGAAACGTTATCAGACATGTCAGTTGCGGTAGGCTATTTGTGGGGCTGCCCGGGTTGAGCACAGTGCTGCGTCGCCCCGTTGTTAGACGGCTATGCAGGACGCTATGTCCCATTTTTTCTGATCTTGTCGCTCAGTTCATAGACTCGTTCAATCAACTGCCGTACCTCATCGGGTGGGTCGATGGCTGAACGCTTGGCGCTCGGAAAATAGTTCTTTAGATATATCTTTTTCAACTTTCCACTATTCTTATAAGTGACGGAAATTAGAAACCACGAATCGACAAAGGACAGCTTGGAATCGTAGGCTGGAGCGGATTCCAGAAACTGTCGGCTTTCGGCCAGGTTGATAAGCGGATCATATTCGTCTTTGGTCAGATTAATACTCTTTTTCAGGATTATGTCGTCTTTATCTGGCTCGGACCACTTCGATTTCAAGACGAGATACTCTCCCGTCGCGTCGTCAAGTAGGCGAAATCTTGCTTCTGGTGCAGTACCACACATACCGTGGCATGTAAGAATGACTTCGAGCACTACTCGCGATTCAGGAGCGTGTGTATCCTGAGGTGATATGACTTCAGAGGCGTTCGTTGGGGTCTGTGCAAACGACAATGCCGCATAGATGGCAAAAAGTCTCAAAGCCACGGCCGTCTTGTTTTGCCTCGAAGTCATTTTGTCGTTAATTGTAGCCAACATAATCTTAGCCGTCGAACATAACCCGCAACACTGCACCACTGGCCTCCCGACGCAACCGGCTGCTATCATCGCGACAACACAGGAGCGGGGAATCAACAATGTTGAAGGACAAGAAGATCGCAGTACTCGGCGCCGGCAAGCTCGGCGAGATCTTGATCAAGGGGCTGCTTGAAGCCGGTGTCATCAATATCGCCAACGTCCGAATCACCGCCGGGCATCAACACCGCCTCGATGAGATGCGCGAGCGCTTCAACGTCGCAGGCTCGCTCTCAAACAAGATTGCGGCGGCGGCCGCGGATATCATTATTCTCGCCGTCAAACCCCAGACCGTTCCGATTGTTTTGTCTGAGATCGGAGACGATCTTACGCCCTCTCAAATATTGATCTCGGTAGCGGCGTCGGTGAGTGCCGCCTTCATAGAGAAGCACCTCGCGGCAGCGGTACCGGTAATCCGCGCCATGCCAAACACCCCTTGTCTGCTGAAGAAGGGAATGACCGGCATAGCCGCCGGCAAGAATGCCTCGCGCGAGCATCTCGAGCTTGCGAAGTTCATCTTCGACGCCGTGGGCCGCACGATTGTAGCCGACGAAAAACATATGGACGCGATAACCGGGCTCTCTGCGAGCGGACCGGCGTTCATCTACATCGTAATCGAATCGCTCGCAGAAGGGGGTGTGAAAGTCGGATTGCCGCGCGATGTCGCGACTGAGCTTGCGGCGCAGACTGTCATAGGCGCCGGTTCGATGGTGCTCGAAACCTCGGAGCATCCTGCAAAGCTTAAGGATATGGTGACCACGCCGGCGGGCTGCACGATCGACGGGATTCTCGAATTGGAAGAAGGCGGGCTGCGCGTGACGCTGATCAAAGCGGTAGTGAAGGCGACCCAACGAGCAAAGGAGCTTCTGGAAACTTAGATGCAGCGAAACGTCAGCGCAGGCAAGAGCGCAAAAGAATTGCCTCCAGGGGCGTCCCTACGTGGGCGCCCCTCGGTGTCACTGGATGGATATCGGTGCCATGATGGGCGTCCACGGAGGAACGCCACCCTCGCAGGTACGTTCGCGCTTTGCGCTTTGCTCCTGCTTCAGATGTTTACCGCATACGCCGGTCCGCGATTTCAGAAGACCGATTCGAAAAACGAGATGGCTGCCGCGAAGTTTCCAAAACTTGTCGCAGAATACCTGCAGGATCTGCACTCGCGACACCCTGTGCTTGCAGCCGCGACCGGCATTCACGCCTGGGACGGACAGCTCGAAGACTTCAGCGCTCAAGCCATCGCGGCCGAGAGCAACGCCATCAAAGCTTTCCAGGCGAGACTCGAAAAGATTCCCCCACTTGAGCTGCGTTTGTCGGATACATTCGATTTCCAGATCCTGGCATCGAACATGAGTGCGCGTCTGCTCGAGCTTGAGCAGATCAAGAGCTACGAACACAATCCGCAAGTCTATAACGACCCGATCTCGACCGGGCTGCTGCAGCTGGCGATGTTCGAGTCCGCGCCCGCCGACTCTCGGCTCCGTCACGTTATCGCTAAAGAGAATCTCGTCCCGCGTCTGCTGGATTCTGCCCGCGCGAACATTCGTAAGCCGCCCGCCGTCTTCCTCAAGGTCGCGATCGAAAGCTTCAACGGCTCGCTGACTTTTGTTCAGAGCGATCTGCCAAAAGCGTTTGCCTCGGTCAAGGACCAGAAGCTTCAATCTGAATTCAAGAAGTCCACCAGGACCGCCGGTGAAGCGATCGCAAAGTACGTCAAGCACCTTCAGGGAACAAAGCCCGACCCCGCGGCGACCTTCGCGATCGGCAAGCAGAATTACGAAGCGAAGCTTAAGTACGACGAAGGCATCGACGTGCCCGTCGATACGCTCCTGTATATCGCCGAGCGCGAGCTGTCAAAGACTCAGGAGCAGTTCAGGAAGACTGCGGGGCTGATTGACCGGAAGCGCGACCCGCTAGCCGTTTGGGGCGACGTACAGCGCGACCATCCGAAAGCGGGCGCGCTTGTCGCGGAAGCGCAGAAGCAGCTCGATGCGCTGGTGCGATTCATTGAAGAGAAGAAGATCGTGACGCTTCCGCATGCGGAGTCTCCGATCGTTACGCCGACACCCGACTTCATGAGATGGTCGACCGCGAGCATGTGGACTCCGGGTCCATTCGAGGGTCTCGCGTTGCCTGCCCGCTATCTGATCACCGACGTCGATCCGAAATGGACTGACAAACAGAAGGAAGAATACCTCGGTTCGATCAACTACCCGCAGCTCTGGACGACTTCCATTCACGAAGTGTATCCGGGCCACTTCGTGCAGGGAACGTACCTCAAGCAGGTCGCGTCACCCGTTCGCAAGGTAACGTCGATTGCGCCGGGGAGTTTCGTCGAGGGCTGGGCTCACTACACCGAACAGATGATGATCGACGAAGGATTCGGCGGAGGCGATCCGAAAATCAGAATGGGTCAGCTCGCGGACGCGCTTCTCAGGCTGTGCCGGTTTGTGGTTGGCATACGCGAGCACACAGGCGCAATGACCGTCGATCAAGCGACTCGATTCTTCATGGATAACGCTTATATGGGCGAAACGCCGTCGCGCATCGAAGCGGAACGCGGGACGTTTGATCCGACATATCTGGTCTATTCAGTTGGAAAGCTCGCGATCCTGAAGCTGCGAGATGATTACAAACGAGATCGCGGCGCCGAGTTCTCGCTTCAAGAGTTCCACGACCGGTTGCTATCGAACGGAAACGCCCCGTTGTGGGTGCACCGCCAAATGCTTTTGCCTGGGGAAAAAGGGAAGTTGATCGAGTGACTGCCGCCAACCCTTTGCTGCCTCCGATGGACCGCGGGACGTTCCGTTTCCTGTCGCGGGTCAATTGAGAGTAGGCGGGCGATGCAAAGGTTCCTTCGCGGAACCCAACGCACGGTAATGAGTGGAAATACCGAGTAGCGGTTAAATACTGCGTAGCGGTTAAATACCGCGTAGCGGTTACCTATCGATAGAGTTACCTATCGATAGAGAGCGCGGTTGCCGCGGCCCCGGCCGCGTAGCGGCCACCTGTAAACAGAAGCACGAAAGGACACCGTGGAGCCCACAACATTTGCGCGGATCAGGTAGCCGCTATGCGGCCCGGACTGCGTCTCCTTGCGTTCTATCGATAGGTCTGCGCTACGCGGAGCCCACCAACTCTGAAGAAGTGCCTATTGTGCTTTCAAAAACTGCCGCAAAAAAGGCGGGGAAGCGCCTGTGTTGAGAGCTTCCCCGCTCAGTTGTCATGCGCGCATTGCTACTGTTACGCGCTCAGTCGTCCCGAATCCCGAGACTTACATCTTGCTTGAGCTTTTTGCCTTCGTGTTCTTATTTGTTGCCCTGGGCGGCGCCGTTTTGGTCTCGGCTTCGCATTTGTTGTCGACCTTCTTCACACAGGCAACGCCTTTCGCCATTCTAGTGGCCAAGCCCTTCGAAGAGCTGGTCTTGACCTTGCCCGTGAGGGTTACAACGCCCCCGCTCGTAGCGACGTTGATGGTCTGGTCCTTGAGCCCTGCCGTCCCGGCGAGCTTAGCCTGCACGTTGTCGGTGATCTGCGCATCGCTAGTCGATGAGCAATCGGCCATCGCCGGTTTAGCCTTCGCAGGCTTGGCATTTTTGGTCTGCGCCCAGACGGTACTGCTCGCGAGAGTCAGGGCTAGCACACTGATCAGAAATCTCTTCATGGTTTCTCCTTTTTGATTTGGTTGATTCGAACTGGCGGCTAACCCAGGAAATCGCAACCAGTGGTCGCCGTCATAATAGACACAAACTGTCCGGCGAGCAACACGGAAATAGTAGCG
>DATLWF010000112.1:0-16085 GCA_035576605.1 Blastocatellia bacterium
TGCATCACCAGGATTCGATCGGCAAGATTCAGGATTTCTTCGAGCTCCGACGAAACCAAAAGAATCGCCACTCCGCGTTGGGCCAGTCGCCGAATCAGATCATAAATCTCCGCCTTCGAGCCGACATCTATTCCGCGCGTCGGCTCATCAAGGATGAAGACCTTCGAATCTGCGGACAGCCATTTTGCCAGCACGACTTTCTGCTGCCCGCCGCCGCTCAGGTAGATCACCTGTTGTTCCACGTTGGGGGTCTTGAGGTGCAGCTCGCGCGCCAGGTCTTTGGCCACTTCCTTTTCTCGAGCTGAATTCAGAAAGAGTCCGTAGCGAGCAAATCTGCCGGGAGCGGCGAGAGCGATGTTGAACCGAACGCTTCCACCGAGCACGAGCCCTTTCGCTTTTCGATCATCGGCGACAAGCGCAAGTCGATGGCGAACCGCGTCCATAGGCGTCTTGATCGTGACCGCCCGGCCATCGAGATAGACTTCGCCCGACTCCGCCTCGCACGCGCCGAATAGGGTCTCCACAAGTTCCGTGCGGCCCGCGCCAACGAGTCCGGCAAGGCCGACAATCTCACCACGATGAACGCTGAAGCTGATATCGTAGAATTTCCCGCTCGCCGATAGACCCTCGACGCGCAAGGCCTCTTCAGCCTCGGCCGGCAGCTTGTTCTCGGAGCACTGTTCGCCGATCTCCCGGCCCACCATATACCGCACAAGCTGGGCAGTCGTGGTCTGGGAAATCGGTCTGGTTGCAATATGCCGGCCATCGCGAAGGACAGTTACGCGATCCGCGACCTGGTGAATCTCTTTCAACCGATGTGAAATGTAAACTACGCTGACGCCTCGCGCCTTGAGTTGAGAGATGGTTTGAAATAGTCGGGTTGTTTCGTGATCGGAGAGCGGCGAGGTAGGCTCGTCCATGATGATCAGCTCGGCGCTGAACGCCAGCGCTCGAGCAATTTCGACCAGTTGTTGCTCGGCTATGCTGAGCTCGCCGACCGGGCGACTGGGATCCAGGGGATGGCCCAGTCCTTCAAGCAGGTTTTTCGCCCGGCTGTTAAGGTCGCTCCAGCGTACCCAACGGGAAAATCCGCGTCGCACCGGATGCCGGCCGAGAAACACGTTTTCGCCGATGCTCAATTGCGGAACTAGCATGAGTTCCTGATGAACAATGTTGATGCCGAGCTCGTGAGCCTGGTGTGGGGTTTTGATCTCGACCGGCTGGCCCTTCCAGAAGACCTGCCCCCGGTCCGCTTCATACAGCCCGGTGACGATCTTCATGAGAGTGGACTTTCCGGCGCCATTTTCGCCGATCAAAGCATGAACCTCGCCTGGCCGCACCTCGAAGCAGACGTCGTCAAGCACCCGGACACCGCTAAACGTCTTGGTGATGTGCTCCATGCGAAGGAGCGATTCAGTGTCCATTGTCGACAATGTGGTGCCCTCGTTATTTTCTATTTTCTATTTTCTATTTGTCATTTTCATTGCTAAAGATTATTCAATTGATGACTGATGACAAATAGAAAATAATAAATAGAAAATGGAAAATATGTCACGGTTCAACCACAGCCTTAATCGCCTCACCCGCCCGCATAGCTTCCAATGCTTCGCCAACCTGGTTGAGTCTCAATCGGTGGGTGATCAGCTTCTCGACAGGCAAAAGGCCAGCCTCCAGTATTCGCACCACCCTCGGAAATGCCGTTCGCTGTATATAAGAACCCAGGATCGAGGCTTCGTAGCGAGTAATCGCATACTGATTCAAACTACGCTCGGCATGCTGATTGACACCGAACAGAATTACCCGTCCGCCTCGTCTCACAAGATGGAGGGCTTCCGGAAGCAGACTGCCGGCTGCATCGACTGCAACGTCGACGCCTATTCGCGTGAGGGCCTTTATTTCGGCAGCGGCGTCTTCGGCCTTTGGGTTTATGACTGAGTCCGCGCCGAGACGTCCTGCGGTGTGCCGGCGAAACTCTGTCGGCTCAATTACAAAGACCTTTCCGGCTCCCGCGCTTTTGAAGAGCATGAGGAATAACAGACCTATCGGGCCGGCTCCGAGAATCGCTACGCTTTCACCGGGCACGAAATTGGTTTTTTCAAAAGCATGCCAGACGCAGGCGAGTGGCTCGGCCAGACATGCGCGTTCGACTGGAACATCCTTGCTGATTTTGTGCAACGCCTTTGCCGGGGCGAGGTTGAACTCCGCCAGTCCGCCGTGGCGGAAGATTCCCAGTGATGTCATGTTCTCGCAGACGTTCGACAGACCCATCCGGCAATACTCGCACAGCCCGCAGGTGATGTTGGGATCAATCACCACGCGATCGCCGGGCTTAACATTAATCACGCCCTCTCCGATATCGGTGACCGTAGCTACGTATTCGTGGCCCAGAATGCTTCCCGGAGTGGCGGGATGGCCCGGTGGATCCGAGAGAATGTGGATATCGGTGCCGCAGATGCTCGCTCGATCGACGCGGAGTAGAACGTCGTCGCCGGCCCGGACGATTGGCCGCGGGAACTCCTCCAAAGCCCACTGCCCCGGCCCGTGAAAAACTATCGCTTGCATCGCTTCGGTCATAGTTCGAATCTCCCACTCAGTTGTTCCCAGCCAGCTACCGAGCACCGCGCCAGTAGTACACTTCGATCGCCTCTCCAAATCGCAGCTTAAGCGGTGTGATGTGAACTGGCAGCGAGGGTCCGGGTTGGAAACTCGCATCCAGCATGAAAGCCTTATTAACCGTGTTCAGACTGCACTCCGCCGCTGAGAGTTTCTTGATCTCTTCGCCGGATCTCGGATTACCAGCGGCGTCGCAGCGAACCGAGATCCGTTCGATTTGATCGAGCCTGGTTCCGGCCGGCAGTCGCACGGTGGTTCGGAAATAGCCGCTGCGGTCGATTTTGTAATAATTGATCCCGAGATCCGACTCGTACCATTTCGGATGTCCTTTGAGCTTGACGGCAAAGCTGAGTGCCGTGCCGCTCAACTCGGATGCCGCGTCGAGGTAGAGATAGTGACGCGGGTCAGCCATTTGATTCCCGCCTCGGCTCGCCTCCGAAATCTTGCCTTCGCGCTGCAACTCGGCCGCCATCAGCTGATATATCCAGGGGTGCCGATCCATGATCTCTTCGCGCGAGCTGTGGCTCAGATCAAACGGAATCGGCCGCGAAGCAAACCGCATCTCCGACTCTCCGTGATCCGAGACGTTGTTGTTGTCCGAGACCACGTAGAGGGCGGGATGGCCATTCTCTTCCTTGCCTTTAAAATTCTGGGTCTTGTGTTCGACGCCCTGGAACGTCGCGACCTGTACCTTTCCCTGTGCGTCGATCTGCACTTCATAGACCCATTCGATGTCCGTAGTCCGCCCCCAGCGAGCCATCAGTGCGCTCGTCTGGGTACCACCATCCTCGTTGGTAAAGATGACGCTGTAGCGAATCGTTGTTAGCGGACCTGTCGGCTCCGTCTCGT
The DNA here is from genome assembly GCA_035576605.1 of Blastocatellia bacterium. GTDB lineage: Bacteria > Acidobacteriota > Blastocatellia > UBA7656 > UBA7656 > Onstottus_A. The sequence goes on from DATLWF010000112.1 coordinate 3,463, forward strand.
ACCACATCAGGAGCGGGATATCGCTGAAGCGACCGATGGTGTTTGGGCGAGCATAGACGATCGGCGCCAGGGAGAGAGCTTGATATTCGGGAGAGGTCCGATCAACCAACGATATCTTCGCGTCTTGAATCTCGATCGCCGTTGCCTTTGAAGCCGACCGTCTGCGATTGAGGTCGACTCGCAGCGTGTGCTCTCCAGGTTGAAAATGCCCGAGCAGCACTTGATAGGTGAAGGCCCGCGCTCCGGCAAAAAGAAAGATGTCCTGATTGTACCGGCCATCGACGAATACGGTTGCAACCGCGGCCTCGCTTCCCGCTTCCGCCCATGAGGTATGCGGCGCGGCCGCCGTCAGATCGAGCAAAGTCTCAGCTTCGGTCTCTACCCGGAACCTTTTCTCGAGCAGCGATTGAGCCGATTCTTTAAGAGAGAGTATGCCGCGAATGGGTGTCGCAGATTTCTCATCCGAATTGTTTGATTTGAAATCGTCGATCGGCCACTCTGTCTTGGGACGGAAGTTGTAACGGAGAAAATGTTGATTGATAGTTGCGCTATTCCAACGAGAGACGGCGGCCATCTTGTTCTTATCAAGCAAGTCGAGCGGCTCGATCATTCGTGAGAAATTGATGAAATCGTCCCAGGTTCCGATGAACTTCTTCGGCCAACCGGCACGCCTGCCGAGAGGATGATTCGGCAGCCGCCGGCCTTCCTCGGACAACTTGCGAAACGTGCCTTCGTTGTAAACCTTCAATGAGATCGGTTGACCGACCGGATAGTATTTGTTTTCCGCATCGCCACCGTCAGCGATGATCTTCAGCTCCTCCCAACCCGCCGGCATCGAACCATGCTTTCCCCACTGGACATTCACACGCGGCCGCATCCGGTTGCGGCGAGCGTCGGCTAAGGCTGCCTCGCCTCCTGCCAGCATTCGCCCATGGAAATAAGTCCAAATCTTCTCAATCGACATCCGGTCCGGCGAGTACCGCACCCACATCAATTCGTGATCGCACGGGTCGTTGTCTTCGGGAAAGTCGATATCGTCCTCCCAGAAGAAGTGATAAGCGATCAAGCGGGCAGTTGGATGGAGAATGACGGCGAAATCTTTGAGAGGAAAAAACTCTGACGCTGTAACGTAGATTCGCGGCGCAAACCGCCGCGCGAGCTGCCACTCTTCATCAGTAAGATCGCGCGGCGGATCCAACCCCAGCGCGCGCATGTATTCCCGACTCGCGTCGTCCAGGCAGCGCCGGAGATGATAAGCGACGCCCGCCTGATGATGAAACTCGGCGGTCTCTTCGACTCGCTGAGTCTCCTTGAGCCCCTGGTTTTGTGCCACAGCCGGCCCTGGCGCCCCAACGATAACCACGATGAGGAAACCTCCGAGCCAAACTCGCGCGCATGCAAGAGGGGATGGGGTGAAATTCAACATCGTTGTAAGCGAATAGGACTGGCAATCTCTGCTGGTCCGCTGCGTCTCGGCGATGGTGGTCCAATCGAGGGGATCATCGCAGAGACGCAAAGTTCTGAGAGGATACGCAGAGAGATTTCCGAAAGAGGCTGACGCGCATTCTACAAGCGCAGCGTTAAATGTCGGTTGACTCGTAAGCCAACCGAGGCTGAATGCCCCGGTTGGCTTATTTCCGAATCAGAAGACAAACTTCAACGCGAACTGCATTACCCTGGGGTCGCCCGCCAGAGTGGAGATTCGACCCGCGGAGGCATTGGTGATGTCGTTTTGGGGGAGTCCAAACTGAGGGGTGTTGAACATATTGAACATCTCCCAGCGCAGCTCCAAACGACGACCTTCACCGAAATACTCGAAAGTCCGGCCCAGCCCAAAATCGAAGTTGATGTAGTCCGGCCCGGTTAGAGTGTTGCGGCCGCAGTTGCCCAGCCGCGCTTCGACAGCGTTGTTCTTGGTAGGATTGGGCGCGGTAGGCGCGGAGTAGGAGGAACCCGGGACCGCGTCAAACCACTTGTCGATGCTCTGAGTCGAGCTGTCCGACAAATCGCCGTTCTTAATGCAATCGGCGAAAGCACTCACTAAGCCGCCGCCGCGAGGCCCACCAATCACCCCGTTGTTAGAGCCAGCCTTGATCGTGAACGGCCGGCCCGAACGAAGGTTAGCAAGACCACTGATACGCCAACCGCCCACAATGTGGGAAAGTGGACCCTCGCTTAAGTACTCGCGGCCCCTGCCAAACGGCAGCTCGTAGATATAACTGGCAACGAAACGATGCCGAATGTCGAAGTCGCTAAGGCCTCTACGCTCTCCTAGAACGTTCGCCGGGTTCTGCGTGAAGCTGCCCGTCGTGCCGGCTGCCAGGTGCTCCATCGCCTCGTCGATCGATTTCGAGAAGGTGTACGAAGTGCGGAACGACAAGCCTCGGCTGAAGCGCTTCTCAACCGACGCCTCCATCCCGTGATACATCGAGTTGGCGTTGTTCTCGCGGTACTCAATCGGGCCCAAATCCGGATAAGGCAAGATCGGAACAAAGGCAGTACCAACCAGCGCGTTCTTCACCGTCCCGTTGGCGTTGAAGAAAGGCTGATTCAAGTTACGCAGGGTTGAGAGATGGGTGCCTTTGGTTCCCACGTAATCCAGAGTGACCACCACACTCGAACCCAGTTCCCGTTGGATACCAAGGTTCCATTGATCGACGGTGCCATCAACTGAATCCGGATTGACCGCGCGCAGGCGGACTCCCCTGACCTTGGTGACGTCGTTCAAGATCGCAGTCGGGTCCAGCGACAGGTTGAAGCCGCTTGCCAGGCGAGCGTTGTTGGCCGTCGTGCTGCCGCCGGACGCAACCACAAGATTGTTGACCAGAAAGGGTAGATTGAGCGCCAGTTGGTCCTCGCTGCCCGCGCGCTCGAAGGACATAAAGAACCGTCCATAGCCGGCGCGGACAACAGTCTTGGGTGAGAGCTGATAGGCGAGCCCGATGCGCGGCGCGAAGTTGTTCTTGTCGGGTTTGACCAGGCCGCGACCGAAAGACGAATTGGCTGGTGTGAACTTCTGACCGGTTGCCGGATCGAGGTTGGTCATTCGATCGCGGCCTTCCATCGGCCAGGTAGCATAGTCGTATCGTAGACCGAGATTTGCCGTCAGCTTGGGCGTAACCTTCCAGTCGTCCTGGAAGAAGCCCGAGAACATCTTCAGGCGCTGATCTACAATGTCCAGGTTAGTCAGCTGCTGTTGTTGAGGATACCCGAGCAAAAGGTCGGCCAGACCGATGTTGGTGCGATTCCCATCAAAGGTCATTTGCCCGCGGACCGCCGGAATATCCTGATAGATGTTTCGCATCGGTCCCCGTATCTCACCGCCGAACTTGAACTGGTGAGCACCGAAAGAAAGGCTGACCGAGTCGGTCCATTGAAACTGGTTGGTCTTTTGGAACTTGGGCAAAAAGTCCGGCGAACCGATGCGGCTAAATCCCGATTGGCCTCCAATCGTTTGAGTCCCGCCGCGCGCAGAAGTATCTATTCCGGAGATTCCGCCGCTCTCGCCGGGAAGGTCTTGCACACCCTTGAATCCGAAGTCCGCAAGCGTGTTCAAACCGATCGGGTCCTGCGCCGCGAAGGAATCATTGCGCCCCCATCCGAGGCGGAATTCATTGACCATTCGCGCGCTGAGTAACTTGTTCCACCCGATTGAAGCCGATTGGCCTTTCATGCTGAGACGCCCGTTGGCCGAAGAGCTGGTTCCGTCGAGGATCCCGCCAAAAATACCCGGCAGATAACGGAAACGGTCGATATTGGAGTAGCGCACGAACACGCTGTCCTTGGAGCTCAACTGCCAATCGACACGTGAGGTGTAGCTGTCAGTGTCGTCGATGATCCCCGGCGCGCGGATGAAATTGAGCTGATTGAGCGCGCCCGAACCGGGAACGATGTTCGGACCGGGTAACAATCCCATGATCTTCGCGGCCAGCGGATCAATACAGGCTGCCGGGATCTGATTGTTCTTAAATGAGCCATCCGCGTTGAACGCCGATGGAACCTTAGCGCGGCAATCCCCCACCCGGTCAAAAATCGTGGCGTAAGTCACGCGATTGGCCGCGGCCGCCGCCGCTGAGAAATCGCCGATCCGTTCATTGGCGGTTGGTACGTTGCCGAGTCTGGTCACGCCTTTGCGGATCCGAGTTCCTTCATAGTTGAAGAAGAAGAACAGGCGATCCTTGAGAATACGACCGCCAAGGTTGGCGCCAAACTGATTCTGAATGTTCTGGGCTTTTGGAACCCCGGCCCGGTTGTTGAAGAAGTTGTTGGCGTCGAAGATTTTATTGCGGAGAAACTCATACGCGGTGCCATGGAAGGAGTTGCCACCGCTCTTGGTCGTTACGCTGATGAGCGAGCCGGGACTCCGGCCATTCTCCGCCGAGTAAGGGTTCGTGCTCACTTTGAACTCTTGAATAGAGTCCACCGAGGGTCGCACGATCTGAGTAGTCAGCTCCTGGACGTTTTCGGAGATTGAGTTGTTGTCTACGCCGTCCAGCACAAAGTTGTTCTGCAGCGAGCGTATTCCGTGGACGTTGGCTCCTCCGGTGCGCCCGTTCGCGGTGCCGCCGCCCTCTTCGGTGTATCGATCCGCCTGTACGCCCGGGACCAACGCGATCAAGTCGTCCCAGTTGCGAGCGCTCAGCGGCAAATCGGTGACCAGCTTGTTCTCAATCACGCCGCCGGTGGTCGCCTCTTGCGTTGTGAGGATTGGGGTATTTGCCGTCACCATAACGGCCTCGCTCATCGCCCCGACTTCCAGTGTGTAATCAAGTCGTGCCTTTTGCCCGACTTCGAGGGCAACATTCTCACGCAACGCCTTCTTGAAGCCTTGGTATTCTGCGGTCACGGTGTACGTTCCCACGGGTAAGCTAGCAAAAGTGTAGTAGCCCGAGGAATCCGTGGTGACCGACTGTTCTACGTTAGTTGATCTATTCTTCGCCCTCACTGACGCGTTAGCTATTGCCGCACCGTTAGGGTCCGACACCAGTCCGGTCAGGCTGGCGGTGTTCACCTGGGCGAACCCTTGAACGCCCAGGCTCACACAAAGAAGCAACATGCATGCAACGCGGAATGGACCTCTTATCAGCATATTCTCTCCTTATAAAACTGGCGCTTAGCTCAGTGGGCATCTAAATGCCCAACGTTAAGGGTAAGTTGAATCGGTGACCAACCGAGTAACGTCCACGGCTGGCAACCGGCGAAACATCTTGAATCAAAACTTGCGCGACCGTTTCTGAAAGAAGTGGCGCTCCTTCTTCGAGGACTTTTCATATTCCCCTCGAGCGTTCCGAACCGCCTCGATTTCTGAAACCTCTGCTACAGGGACATCCCACCAGGATTCGTAGCCGGGTACGCGCATTTCCTTGTCGACGTCCACGACGATGACTGTAGTCCGATCTTTTCGGCGAGCCTCATCGAGCGCGCGTTGCAAATCATCGCGGGTAACGGCGCGGATCGAGTGCGCGCCGAGGCTCTCGGCGTTCGCTGCAAAGTCGACGGGCAGGTGCTCGCCATCCAGTTGGCCGGTCTCCGCTTTCCGAAAACGGTAATCGGTCCCAAACCCGCCTGACCCGACCGATTGCGAGAGCCCCCCTATGCTCGAAAACCCATGGTTGTCCAGCAGGACGATGTTCAGTTTGTAGCCCTCCTGGATAGAGGTGACGATCTCCGAGGACATCATCAAGTAAGAGCCGTCACCGACCATCACGTACACTTCGCGGGACGGATCGGCCATCTTCACGCCGAGCCCGCCGGCGATTTCGTAGCCCATGCAGGAATAGCCGTACTCCAGGTGATAGCCTTTGACGTCCCGCGCGCGCCAGAGTTTGTGTAGATCACCGGGCAAGCTCCCGGCCGCGCAAACCACCACGTCCTGTGGCCGCGAGAATTTGTTTATCGTGCCGATGACTTCGCTCTGACTGATGGGAGGACCGTGGCGAAGAGCGAACACGCGCTCTACCTCAGCTTCCCAATCATGTTTCAAGCCGGCGATGCGACCGGCGTAATCCTCGCTCACCCGATAGCCTTCGAGCGCCTCGGTCAACTCTTCAACCGTCGAGCGCCCATCGGCGAGGAGTGGCAGCGCCGCGTGTTTGTGAGCATCGATTGCCGCTACGTTGATGTTTATGAAACGCACATCCGGGTTCTGAAACGCGGTCTTGGAGGCGGTGGTGAAGTCACTCAGGCGCGTTCCGATCGCAATCACCAGATCCGCCTCTCGGGCGATGAGGTTCGCGCCGGTGGTGCCGGTGACGCCGATCGCGTCGAGGTTTTGCGGGTGATCAAAAGAAAGCGCACCTTTGCCCGCCTGGGTCTCGCCAACCGGAATGCCCGTTCGCTCGACGAAGTGAGACAGAGCCGAGGATGCCTCGCTATAGATCACCCCGCCGCCCGCAATAATCAGCGGTTTCTTAGCGGCCCGGATGCTTTGCGCCGCTCGCTCGAGCAACGCGCGATCGGCCCGCGGACGCGCGACGTGCCAGACACGCTTCTCAAACAATTCCTCGGGGTAATCCCAGGCTTCAGCTTGCACGTCCTGAGGCAGGGCCAACGTCACCGCACCTGTATCGGCGGGAGAAGTCAGAACTCGCATGGCTTCCATCAAAGCGAAGGGAAGTTGATCGGCTCGATTGATGCGATCCCAGTAACGCGAAACGGGTTTGAAGGCGTCGTTGACTGAGATGTCTTGTGTATGTTCGGACTCGAGTTGCTGGAGCACGGGAGCTACGTTGCGGCGCGCAAAAATATCGCCGGGCAGAAGCAGCACTGGAATTCGATTGATGGTGGCAGTAGCCGCGCCGGTCACCATGTTTGTCGCTCCGGGGCCGATCGAAGACGTGCACGCAAAAGTGCGAAGCCGGTTACTCATCTTCGCGAAAGCCGTCGCTGTGTGGACCATCGCCTGTTCGTTGCGCGCCAGATAGTATCGGAGCGCCGGGTCTTGGTGGAGGGCCTGACCGACTCCTGCTATGTTGCCGTGACCGAAGATCCCCCACACGCCGGCGAAAAACGCAGTCTCGCGTCCATCGCGCTCGACATACTGCTGAGCGAGGAACCGCGTGAGCGCTTGCGCCATCGTCAGTCGTCGAGTCTTCACGCATGCCTCCGGTCAAGCTTCGAGTGCATTGCCTGTTCGACCGTCCATCCTTGATGAACGATCCCGCCCACGGCTTCGGCAACTGCGAGGGGATCATCATCTCCGGGATAAAGCACATTGCGCCCGACGAGCGCGCCGCGCACGTTTGACCCGGCGGCCATTCCTGACGAGACTTCGCGCAAAAACGCCGTTGGATCGCCAACCGATTCGCCGCCGAGCAGCAAAATCGGCAAAGTCGTCGCGCGCGCAACAACCTCGTAGTTCTCGCAGTAGGGTAGCTTCAGCCACAAGTAGCGGCTGCTGTCGCCGAGCGCCGACGCTACTCCTACGATCTTTGCCAGTGCATCGGCGGTCTTGACGACTTTGTATCCTTTCTCGGTTTTGACGACCGGCAAAGGCTCGAGAAACATCGGGATGTGAAGCGCATTTGTTTCGCTGATGGCCGCGGCGGTTGCGACCATCGTCCTCAGCGAATCCGGTTCGTCATCACACAGACGCATCAAGATCTTTGCACCGTCAAGTTCCCAGGCCGCGCACGTCGCCGGCGATGCACCGGTCAAGGGATCGTTCATCTCCCAACTGCTGCCCGCGAGTCCTCCTCGATTCAGACTGGCGATCAGGAGCTTGTCTTTAAGAAACCCGTCGTCGCCAAATAGCTCGTGGAGGATGAGCAGATCCTCGATGATATCCATGGTCGCCATCACGCCATCGACCGAACTGCTCATCAACACGCGGACGATACGAGCGAGGTAGTCGTGACGATCAGCCATCCCCAGCGAATTCCCCCCAACACCTGTCACACGACGAGCGGGATGATCGGCAGCAAGAATGTTGAGCTTGCCGTCTCTGGTCAGAGGAACGCGGCGCTCGCGCGTCTTGGCCACGCGCAATGCGTAGTCCGGATCATGCACGCGAATCTCGGTCAGCCGTGTCAGCAACGAAGCTGGAAGAACATCGTTTGCTCGAAAGGCCAATTAAAACCCTCCCCGTTGTTCGACGAAAGCCAGCGCTTCCTGTTCGAAAGGCATGAAGTTGGCGCAGCCGTGGCGCGTGACGACTATTGCGCCGCATGCGTTGCCCATTCTCGCCGCGCGATGCCAGTCCCAACCTTTCAGGTAACCGTAGATTAACCCGCTCGCAAAAGCATCGCCGGCTCCCAGCACGTTGCAGACTTCAACCGGAAACGGCGCGGCCTGGATTACCTCGCCGCCGCGCAAATAAATCGTAGTGGCTTCTCCGCCACGCTTCATGACCAGCGTCTCGGGACCGGCTGCGAGCACGGCATCGATGGCCTTCATTACATCGCCTCCAACCCGCGCCCCGGAGACTTGCGAATGCTCCACCGACACGTGCGACTCTGCCTTGAGCGCACCGGCTTTCACTTCGTCAGCCGTACCGATGACCACGTCCGCAAAACGCATTGCCGCGCGAATCGTCACACCGTAAGCCCGCGCGTCGTGCCACTGGTCCGGGCGAAAATCCAAATCCAAAAAGACCGCGCCGCCGTTAGCCTTCGTCTGCTCGGCGGCGAAGATCGTAGCGCTGCGCGATGGCTCGCGGCTGAGGCCCGTCCCCGAAATCAGGAGAGCGCGGCTTTGGGTGATCGGGGCGGCCAGCACGTCATCAATCGTTAGTTCAATGTCAGCACAGTTATCGCGATAAAAGACGAGGGGAAACTTATCGGGAGGCTCTATGCCGAGGATCACCGCGCTTGTTCGGCGGCCTGGTTTGCGTGGAATGAAGCTCGTCACCACTCCCTCGCGCTCCAGGAAATTGAGAATGAAATCTCCCACCGGGTCCTCGCCAATCGCGGTGAGCAAAGCCGAGCGAAGTCCCAGACGTCGCGTGCCTACGCTGATGTTCGTCGGACAGCCCCCGACGTAAGCGGCGAAGCTCTTGATGTCCGGGAAAGGCGCGCCGATTTCGTTCGCATACAGATCGATCGAACTGCGGCCCATCGTCAAAATGTCATAGCTGCGTTCGGGCATTGTTTCTCGGCTCACTCAGTTCACGTCCAAGAACAGCCTGGCATAAAGATGTGAGATTCTGGCTATTTCTGTCTGAACTCTACCTTAATACTCCGACACCAGAACCTCGTTGCTCACGCATCTCGGTGAAGCGTTGTTTGCGATGCTCACCGTACCACCGGAACGCGCGGATCTTTTTCTTTCCACGTCTCCCGAACCCACGCATAAGCTGGGTCATCAGAGGCCGCCATCGAGCGTGCGCTACCAGCAAGCGCGTTCAGGTAGTAAACGTTGTAGCCGTGAGCTGCCACTACCGGATGATAGCCTTCGGGAATCAGCACCAGCTCGCCGTCGCGCACGGTCAGCGTCTGGTCAATGCGCCGATCCGGCGTGTAGACCTTCTGAATTGCATAACCGTCGGGATGGTTTACTTTGTAGTAGTAAATCTCCTCGAGATCCACTTCGGCCGGCGGGTTGTGAACGTCATGCTTGTGCGGCGGATAGCTGGACCAGTTGCCGCTCGGGGTGTAGACCTCGACTATCAGCAATCGATGGGCGGGGAACTCCGGTCTCAAAATGTGATTTATCTGCCGCGTGGCGTTCGCGCCGCCTCGAATCTCGACTTCGATCTCGTCCGGAGTCACCAGCCGTCCGGGGTACTTCACCTCGGCCAGGCAGAAACATAGGGCCAGATCGCAATCGGTTTCGGCTCGCACCGTAAATGCGGTCTCAATCGGCAAATAGAGCGCATAAGGCAGCCCGTTGAACACGTGTGCACGGTCGCCAAAGTTTGACCATGAACCGGCGGACGATTCGACCGAGCAGCGTCCGCCCAACACTACCAGTCCCAATTCGTTAGTGCCGGTTTCATCGGAAAATGTTTCGCCTTTTGTCAGGCGTTGCGCCCGGAACGTCAGGTAATCAAAACCGGAGCGTTCCCGCGTTACGAGCATTGCTTGCGCCGACGAACCGTCGCTCGCCGTGGGTCGGATGAGTAATTCGCTGCTCGCGTTCAGCATCTGTCCCTTTCTAATGGCGTGACCTCGGTGCGGCCGTGGACTCCCGCACGATCAACTGACCCTGGACCTTGATATTGGTTTTCGAGTCTGCGCCGTTAAAGAGCTTGAGCAATATCTCCATCGCCGCGCTTCCCATCTGGCGCATGGGCTGGCTTATGGTCGTAAGCGCGGGATTCGTGTAAGTGGCGATGAACAGATCGTCGAATCCCACGACTGAGATATCCTCAGGCGCGCGCCAGCCCTTTGCGCGTATTGCCCGCAGCGCGCCCAGCGCCGACATATCGTTATAGCAAAAGACAGCTGTTGGCGGCTCAGCCAGCGCCAGGAGTCTTTCCATTGCGCGCATCCCGCCTTCAGCATTGCCATCGCCGTGAGCGGTCAATTCAGGCAGGAAGGGAATATCTGCCACTTCCAGCGCCCTGCGATAACCGGCAAAGCGTTCGGTGTCAGATTGAAAGCCGAACTGATCACCGATGTAAGCGACTCGCTTGTGTCCGAGTTGGATGAGGTGTTGCGTGGCCTGTAAGCTGGCCGCCGGATTGTCGATCATCACCGAGTGAACAAACTCACCGGGATGCTGGTTGTTGATGAGCACCGTAGGGACTCTCATCTCAGTAAGCAGCGGCATATACAGTGCGCCGACCCGCGAGGCGGTAACCAGAATGCCATCCACGCGCCGTTCGTGAAACGAGTGGACAACTTTTACCTCACGGTCCGGGTTGGCATTGGAATTTGCCAGAAAGACCGAGTAGCCATGATCATTGGCCACGTCTTCAATTCCGTTTACAACCTCGGCGATGAAGGGGTCTGCGATTCTGGTCACCACGACGCCGATTGTCTTCGTCCTTTTAGTGACCAGGCTCCGAGCTACGGCGCTGGGTCGATAGCCCTTCTCACGAGCAATCTGTTGAATTCGCTGAGCGGTCTGGTGGTTTACGAGGGGACTGTGCTGCAGAGCCCTCGAAACAGTCGAATGCGACACCTTAGCCGCTCGCGCAATGTCCTTAATCGAGATCAACCGCATCGCTGCACACGTGTTCAATAGGCTGCAAAAAGGAAAGCAGCGAAACGCTGCCCGGCACATCAAGCACGCACCTGGAAGAGCGGTCCTCTTACTGGACCCCCGCCTCAACTGAACTCTTCCGGCTTAGTGAGGCAAGCTTATATTGAAATCGGTTTTGTTTGTCAATGGAATTCGAGCAGCACGAAATAGTCCGGATGAACCCCGGAGATACGGATCAATGTCATAGCGATCAAAAGGTAATGAGTGGGCGATCCTGGTCTCAGCCGCGCCACAAGGCGATCTCTTCGCCAACACCGCGTTCGCGAGCGAGGTTGTACACTCGCAATGCCGTCGAGATGTCTTCGAGCGCAAGTCCGTTTGATTTGAACAGCGTGATCTCACCTTCGCTTGTGCGGCCCGGATCACGGCCAGCGACGATGCGACCGAGTTCGGTGACTGATTCCCAACTGATTACTCCGCGCTCGATCGCCGGCATCAAATCTCCTGCCTCGATCCGAGACTGCTCGATTGAATCGACCGCGATTATCGAAGCTCGCTTGATCGTCTCGACATCAACTTCGGATTTGGACAGAAAGTTCGAGCCAACGACGTTCAGGTGTGTGCCCGGATCGATCCATTCGCCTTTCAAAACCGGCTCGCGAGCGCTGGTAGCGGTGATCACGATCGACTGGCCTCGGGCAGCTTCTTCGGGTGAGTTGGCTCCCGTGACTTCGACTCGGAGCAGCGACGTCATTTTACGCGCGAACGCTTCGCGGCGTTCAGCGTTCCGGCCGTATGCTTTGATTGATTTGATATGCCTGACCGCGCAAACGGCCATCAGTTGGCTCTCAGCCTGCCATCCAGTGCCGAAGATCCCAACCGTGGCCGCGTCAGTGCGAGCCATGTACCTGGTCGCGACTGATGACGCTGCTCCCGTTCGCATCTGACCGAGCCGGTCGGCTTCGATCATCGCAAGCATATCGCCGCTCTCCGCATCATATAGAAGAACCAGAAACCGCGCGCCCTTTCGCGAAGCGTTGTATGCCTTCAGGCCGGTTACGCCGAGTCGCTTATCGCCGGCGGCCATAACGTGCAACTGCGAAGCCGGCATCGCGACTCGATAGCGCGGACGGTTAGTGGCTTGCCCTTCGGCTTGATCGCGCAAGACTTCTTCGACAGCGGCAATTGCCGTCTCGATGTCGAGCAATTCGGTTACGTGTTCTTCTCTGAGTAATAGCGTCATGGAAATCCTGATAAGTGAAACGTGATGCGTGAAACGTGATTCGTGATTCGACGCAGAATCATAGGTCAGGAAGGGTGGTTTACCCCCGCTCCGCTGAATCGCAAAGGCCAGTCTCACAGAAGCGGCGGGGGCAAGCCGCCCTTCCCGACCTTTGACTCTGCGTCGCATCACGAATCACGAATCACGCATCACGTTTCACGTATCCCTCATCACTTCGCCCAATACCCTGATCGCGCTCGCACTGTCGCTCCCGCCGCGCGCGTCTCGACTCGTATGGCGCGCCACCGACCGTCGT
>DATLWF010000113.1:0-2166 GCA_035576605.1 Blastocatellia bacterium
GAAGCCTGGATGGACGCCAGAAGGAGAGAAAGCGATGCAGCCAGTAGAACGACATCTTTAAGAAGGAACTGGCCAGGCAAGGCTGAAATCGCCGGAAACCCACCCGCTGTCGCTTCTGCCACTCCTGGCGTGCTCAGGAAGAAGGTGAGCGTGATCAGATAGGTCGCAGCCGACATCGCTGCGCCCAATGCCGAGAAAATGGGCAGGAAGGCTCCGATAATCAGAGCTGCTGCAGTCGACAGCTCGAGTACGCCTATAACGTAACTTGCCCCCTGGACTCCGAATAGGGAGTGCAACCAGCTCATGATTGGGCTGTTGATGATGAACGGAGCGATGCCGTTGGCTTCGTAGGCGGTGAATTTCATTGCACCGAACCAAAGAAAGACGATGACCAGCGCCCATCTGAGCAGGGCCAGACTAGAGAGCGACCCTGCGCTCTTTTCGGCGATTTGAAGACGGAGCTGGTCTGCGCGAATATTCATTTTGGGTTTCCAATTCAGGTTGTTGGTCGGTCATTAGGAGCCACCACTTTAGGCCTGCCCGATACCGGTTTCGAGACTGCATTTGCTCAATAAAATGCGCAAAAGGATCAATAGAACGCGGGGCTGCTCGATGTGTCGCAGGAGTCCTGAGAACATCTCCGCACGGGAATTTTCAGGTGAATAGTTTCCGGTACTGGACGAAACCCGAACGATCGCCGACGCTGTCGTAAAGCCGCATGCCGGTAGAGTTGGTTTGGTGTGTCAGCCAGTGCACACGCGCCGCCCCGCGACGTTTCGCATCCGCATAAACATGCTCGATCAGCGCGCGGCCGATGCCGCCGCCACGCGCATCGGCCGCCACAAACAGGTCCTGGAGATAGCAATCGTCGGCTGTTGTCCAGGTGGATCGATGGTAGATCGAATGCACCAACCCGAAGGCGTGTTCGCCCATCATGGCAAGCGCCGCATGCATCGGCTCAATGGGGTCCAGGAAGCGCGCCCATGTCTCGAGCGTTACGGACTCGGGGATATCCACTTCGTAGAATCGCTGATGGCCTTTCCACAGAGGAAGCCAAATATCAAAGTCGTTCTTTTCAATGGCTTTGATCTCAACCGATAGCATAGATTTCTCCTTGGCATTCAGATCGGCCTGCATCAACGGACCGGCCTCGCGAGCCCCTTGCGCGCGTACTCCGCGCCTATTCGCCGATGGGTTTCACACCGTACTTTTGATAGTAAGTGTCCCTGATTTCGTCCTGACTTCGAGCAGGCTTGGCGAATACATGCGCCGGCGACAGCAGCGGAGTGATCGAAATGGTTTCGATCCTGACGACGTGATCGACGGGGTACTCGAGGCCGTTCGTCGCGCGGACCCAGTCCGAGATCATCGAGTACTCGTCATCGCCTGGCGGCAGTATCGACGCATGGCCCTTGAATCGATAACCGCGCCGCTGGAAGATGTCGATTACGTTGATCTCAACGGCGGGATTGCGTTTCAGGTTTCGTATCGTCCCGGGCGAGGCGATATCGGCGAAGTAGAGAACACCGTTCCTGACCGTCAAGGACGCCTTCGGCGAAAGATTCGGCGTCCCATCTTCGTTGACTGTCGCGACGAATGACAATATCGCCCGCTTGATGATCGCCTCTACGTCGGCGTTGATTTCGATCACGGATATCCTCGTTTGAAAAGAATTTGAGCGGCTTTATGCATCGCTCTGCAGAACTTTTCGACGGCCCTGCTTCAGGCCGCAGTCACTGCCAACCCGCGCTGCACCGCCGGACGCGCGAGACCACGCTCGAACCAGCGCTGGACATGCGAGAAGCGGTCGAAAGCGACAAGCTCGCGCGCTTCATAAAAGCCGATCAGGTTGCGCACCCAGCCGAGCAGTGAAATATCGGCGATGCTGTAGTCAGCGCCCATCACCCAGTCGCGGCCCGCGAGCCGTTGGTCGAGGACACCCAGCAGCCGCGCAGATTCGGCGACGTAGCGGTCGCGCGGGCGCTTGTCCTCATAGGCTTTGCCGGCGAATTTGTTGAAGAAGCCAACCTGGCCGAACATCGGTCCGACACCGCCCATCTGCCACATCAGCCACTGGATGGTTTCGTAGCGAGTAATAAGATCGGTGGAGAGGAGTTGCCCCATCTTCTCGGCGAGATAGATCAGGATCGCTCCTGACTCGAACAA
>DATLWF010000114.1:0-5277 GCA_035576605.1 Blastocatellia bacterium
TGCCAACATATCGTTAGCTTGGGCGTTGGGTTGCTCGGCTCAAGATTGATTATGTCATTGCGCAAAGCAGCGTGCATTGGACTCATGGCCGGTATTGAGGTCGACCACAGAAGCGCGTCACTGCGGATCGTGTCGTTGACAATACACGAGATCCAGCGATAGCGTGGGCCGCGAATGTGTCTGCGCTGAACTTGGTCGTTCCCGTGTCATCAACAGAAGGAGGTAAGCGATCATGCGCCACACGCGTCATTGGCTGCCCTTGCTCGTCGCGTCGCTTGCAGGTGTCTGCATTTCAGCGAGCGCTCTAATGCAACCGTCGCCGCAAACGTCCACGGCGGAAGGACTGCAACTCCTCCGCAAGATGCAAACCGCTCTCGGAGGAACAGAGAAGATCGCTGCGATTCAGGACTACGAGGAAACGGTGCAAGCGAAGACCTGGAACGGCGACGGCAGCCCGCTCGGCGACGTACGTAAGCGCACTCGCTGGATGCGGAACCCGAACGTCGTTCGACTGGACCAGATTGGTCCGCGCGATACATACGTCTTGTATTATGACGGTAGCTCGGGCTCAGGTTGGGAGATTCTGCCAGACCTGACTAACCCCGACCCGTTGAAGACGACTGGAAAAGCGATCGCACTGGTCGGCAGCGAGCTGAGATTCGCAACGAATTACCTTTCAGGCTTTCAGCTCAATCAGTGGCTTGCAGATCGCAAGCCAGGGTACACGGTCACCTCGCCCGCACCGAACGTCCTTCGCATCGAACGCACCGGCAATGCGACTGATTTCACTCTCGATCCCGCGACGTGGCTGCCAGTGAAATCGGCGGGCGTGTCGCTGGCCAACCCCGATCGTCCCGTTCAGTTTGAACTGCACTATGAGGCGTGGACAACGGTCGCGGGGATTCACTTCCCGACGAAGCGAGCCAACTATCACAACGGGCTGAAACTGGGTGAGATAACTGATGCCGCCATCCGTGTAAACGTCGGCCTTATCATCGAGCAACTCGCGGCCAAGCCTCCTGACTTCGCGCCCGACATCGCACGCCACTAAGCGACTTCTCAGGCGGGTTACTGACTCTGCGCGTAGCACTTAGTTTCACCGCATTTGAGAACGGAGTGGCAGAAATATGGTACGAAGTAAGAAAGGGATAATTGTTGTTCCAACCGAGGAGCTATAATCGTCACGCAGGAAAGTGATGTGAGGTATGAAGAATAAGCTTGCTCTGCCCTGTATTGTTTTTCTGATTACCCAAACTATCTTCGCGCAGCTTTCATTACGCGAGACCATCAATCGCATCCCTCCCTCCCAATCTCTCCGGAGCGATGTGACAACCGAAGATCGACTTCGGGAAAGCTTGAGCGAAGCGCGGCCTTTCGCACAGCAAGTCAGCCTCCTGATTCGCAACCCGATCCTTGGCCAGGAAGACGGACTCGTGCCTCCAATCTTGCTAAAGAAGGAGGCACTACAAGCTGGGAATCCCCTGGCAACCTACGCCGCTATGCTCGATCTTGAGCCTCAATATCTAAGATCCAAGGTCTTCGCGGATTTCTATCGCGAGGTTCGCTTTAACCTCGAAGAGTTCCTGGGTTTTCCATTTGCCGGGGTACAGGCGATGAGTTTGCCAACCTATCGCCGAGAAAAACCAAGTGTGGAGACTCCGCTGCCTCAGGGCTATCGGGCTGAAAGCGCGATCAGCGTCATTGAACGTGAAGCCAGGAGAACCAGGCTGGTCATCTGGGGCGAAGAACATCACATGCCACAAACGCGCTCTCTCTACGAGGTGTTGTTGCGTACGCTGTGGCGGCAAGGCTATCGCTATCTGGCGGCGGAGACCTTTGCCGATGAGCTGATGAATGCAGACTTCAGATATCCTGATTACCAGTCCGGGTTCTATCTTCGAGATCCGGTTTTCGCCTCTGCGATCCGCACCGCTCGAAGCCTGGGCTATAAGCTGATTGCTTATGAAACACAGGAGCGCGGCCCAACGGGCGATGGTAGTTTTCGCGATAGGAAGCAGGCAGAAAACATCAAAGCGCGCATCTTCGACCGTGATCCGCAGGCTAAGGTATTCATCATCGCCGGCAGGGGACACGCATCCGAAGAGACTGCACCAGGCGGATGGACGCCAATGGCCTCTGTGCTAAAGCGACTTACTGGCATCAATCCGTTGACTCTGTACGCTCCGAGAATGAGCCAGCGACTGACACCTGACGAGGAAGATCCTTTTTACCGTTTCGCCACTTCGCACGGCCTGGTGAAAGAACCAACAATTTTTGTGAATAGATCGGAAGGTCGTTTGTTAGGCTCAGACCGCGGCGATCTCGATGCATACATCTTCTGGCCCCGAATACAGATCAAAGATGGGCGCCCTGATTGGATGGTAAGGGAATTAGGGAGAAAGCCCGTCAAAATTCCGCGGCAACTCTTGAATGTACGCGGTCTTTGGCTCGTGCAGGTCTTCAAGGAAGGTGAGCCGGCGTCCGCTATTCCAATTGACCAGGTGATAATTGATGATCAAAGTGATCGTAAAGTACTAATGCTCCCCAGGGGCAAGTTTTGGCTTCGCACTGTTGATCGGGAGAGCAAAGTGATCGCCGAAACAACCTTGAGCGTATCGTAAAGTCTGTACAGTTCCTCTAGAAGTCTCGGGGAGAAGACGCCGGCGAACACAATAGCGTGAACCGGAGCGCGGCAAGAGAGTTTCTTGTCGTCTCCATCAGGTGCTCGGTGCCGCGCTCGGTTTCGCCGGCGTCAGGATGACAAATTGCTTACAACTATGAAACTTATCAGTGCTAAAATGGAACCAAAGGAGGAGCGAATATGAACACCCGTTCAGGCTTTATTATCCACACAGCTTTTGCCTTCCTGTTCATCGCATTGACCTCTGCCTCGGCGCAAAACGCACCCGGCTTGGAAGCGTCCGATCCTCATTGGGGTCCGTCCCCAACCGTGGGGGCAAAGGCACATTCATTTCCAGTTGATCGCGGTCAGGCCGCCAACAATCCACCCACCTCCGAAGTGTCAGCGCTGTTGCGCAACGCCGGCCAGAAGGCTATTAAGTCTGTGACCTGGAAGTATCTCTTCTACAAAGATGAGAAGAGAACAGAAGTGGTAGGTAGCTACAGGTTTCATAGTGGCACGAGGATAGAGCCGGGAGCATCGGTGCGGTTGAAGGAGAGTGTTGCAGCCACTAGCGAACCTCGACAGCGGACAAATTACCAGGCGGTCAACATCATTCGAGTTAAGTACGCAGATGGGACAGTGTGGCAGGCAGCAGAGATTAGTAAATAGCTGGTTAGCTGAGCACGGAAAAGTAGGCAGCCTAACAACAACTTGAAATTCTTGATCGGCCTTGAGCCGTGATCATCATCCCGCTTCCTGTTTGAAAAAACGCTCGACCTTCAGATCGTCCATCAGGTTGTCCGCGCGGTGACTGAGGATGCGGCCTCCGGGAAGAGGGCTATGTTTATAGAGTGCGGTTATTGCTTCAGTGAGGGGTTGGGCAGGTATGTTTGTGAGGAGCATCAAAGTCGCGCAAGCCGGCGGAGTTTACGCTTGAACTCGCCCGGATCAACCCGATGCTTGAACGCTTTCACTCCGTTGATGAAGATCACCGGTATGTCATAACCGTATCGCTCGCGAAGCGCCGGATCTTCGTCGATGTTTACTTCTTCCAGTGAGAACTCGGCGTCGCAACCCGAATCGTGAATCGCGACCTTCGCCTCCTCGCACAGGTGGCACCCCGGCCTCGTGTAGAGGGTCACGGTTGCTTTTATCATTTGGTCATCAACTCCAATCGTTCTCAACAGCAAGCCACTAATCAACAGTGCCTTTGCTTGACAAACTTTGCGGCGACATGCTAAAAAACCGATCACTTCATAATAAAGCAGTCCGGATGTAAAGTTCAGGCTCGATGAGAAACACTCAGCAGAATTCATACAGTATATGTCGGCGCGCGCTCTTAGCGCTCGTTGGAACACATCGTTCTAATCGTCTCTCTTTTGATGGACGGAAGTGTGGAGACCTCCAACATGGACACCGTTCAGGATGCGAACCAGAAGGTTGAGGGCGAAGAAAAGCAGACAGTAACCACAACGGCAGAGAAAGCTACACCACCGGCGCCGAAAGCGTCAGCATCAGCAGACAAACCCAAAGCAGCCGCTAAGCCCGCTGTCGGTACTTCGGCAGGGGCTAAGGGCAAGACTGTCGAAAGCGCGCCTCCCGATCCCGTCAACAAGATGCGCCGCACGATAATATGGACGGCTGTGGGTGGGTTCCTTGCGACCTGCTTCATGATGTTTCTTCGCTTCTTCCTTCCGAGAACCATCTTCGAACCAAGCACCGTCTTCAGAGTCGGATACCCGTCCGATTTCGGCTTCGGCGTCGACACGAAATTCCAGCAGCAATACCGCATCTGGGTTGTTCGCAACGCCGAAAGGTTGTTCGTCATCTACGCCCGGTGCACTCACCTGGGATGCACGCCCGATTGGAAGCCCAGCGAGAACAAGTTCAAGTGCCCGTGCCACGGGAGCGGCTACACCAGCGAAGGGATAAACTTCGAGGGACCTGCGCCGCGGCCGATGGACCGCGCACATGTTGAGCCCGATGCGACCGGGCAAATCGTCGTCGACACCTCGCGACTTTATCAATGGCCGAAGGGTGAGCAGAGTCACTTCGACGACCAGGGTGCGTTCATTTCGGTGTAGTCCGAGCTCGCTGTTTAGAATCTATTCGAGTCTTACGCAGTCCTTTGCGGTCGAGCATTACCATCAGGAGCTTAGCAAATGGAACCTGAGAAACCTGATAAGCCTGAAGTGAGAACCGGTGCGGGCGTCACCGTCGCCGAAGAAGCCCCGCCGAGCGTCAAAGAAAACATCAAAGCGGAACTCGATCTCCTAAAGAAGAAGGCCGCCAAGGAATCCGTTCTTCAGGAGATCGAAGAGCTCAAGGACCCGACAAAATCTCAGATCTACAAGTCGATGTTCAGGGTCAAGCACGAACCGACGCCGCGCTCGCGTTCGCTGGGGGTGCTCACAAACGTTTTCCTGCACCTGCATCCTGCCAAGATCAATCGCGACGCGGTCCGCTTCAGCTATACGTGGGGAATGGGCGGCATCACGTTTTATCTTTTCATCGTGCTGACCTTCACCGGCATTCTGCTGATGTTCTATTACCACCCATCGAAGGGGCAGGCTTTCCAGGACATTCTTTATCTTGAAAACGATGTGCCGTTCGGCAAGCTGCTTCGCAACATGCACCGCTGGGGGGCACACTTG
>DATLWF010000115.1:0-23313 GCA_035576605.1 Blastocatellia bacterium
CCGAAGAGCTGAGCTTTTCCGTCCTGGTTTGGACTTGCTTCGACTGCGGCCAGCTCGTCAAGCAGGCTCGCCAACGTCGACTCCCCAAGCTCGTGTGCGTATCCGGATGACTCATCGTCTATCCTCGACGTTGACGGATTAAGCGTGGTTGTGATGGCCGTGTCAGCGCGCGCGTCGTTTTCGTTACGAAGCCTGCTGAGTTCGCTCGCGCTCAGCGTTTCGCTGGCGACGCGGTTGAACCGCAGAGAGGTTTCAGATACGGCAAGCGTTTGGCCTGAAGCGGAGATCGTTTGCTTTTCCACGCCGCTCAGCGCGAGCAGGTGACCAGCGCGCGCGTCAAAGCGGACTACTATGTGCCCCTCGGGCGTGATTGTGGTTGGGATCACGAGCACGCGAGCGTTCGGTTTGTTGAGCGGCTGAAAATAGTTCAGCTTGGTTTTTTCGAACGACAAGACATCCGCGACGCTATCTCCGCCGGCGCTCGCTCGCTCGTCAAGTCGATACTCAGCAAGATACCTGCCGTTAGCGTCCTCTTCTTCCGCCTGCCACTTGCGCAGATCTTTGATCTCCCCGGCCGGAGAGACGAACTGAATGGCTGCCAACAGCGAGCGCGTAACACTCTGTGCGAGATTGCCGGTTGATGAGTCGAATTGCAGCGAGATCACCCGGCCCTGTTCATCCAGCGAAGCGTATACTTCACGACCCAGGTCTGCCCCTGCCGCTTCCGCGTCTGCCCCGGATTCCTGCCCGTTGACCGAAACTTGCACGGCGGCATCGCGAACCCTGTAAGCGACCACGGTCTTCTCAGCGTCGTGCTGAAGCACGGTGGCGACAAATTGTCCGGTAAGCGTGGTATGAAAGGTCTGTTGCGCGGGGACCGGCGTCTGCCGGGGTTCGGACGTTCCCTGACTTGATAAGATCGAGAAGTCCGCAACAGCCTTCCCCGAGTACTCCAATTCGTAAACCAGGCGCTGGCCCTGCACAAGCCTGGACAGTGTTGGTTGTGAGAGCGCGGCAGCGTCGCCGTTCGGCTGAACTGCCCCACGGCCAAATCGCGTCAAACCAATCGCGATGATCGACGTCAGCAAGAGAGCGGTGGCAAACATGACGACGTGCTTGCGCCAGGCGACCGGGCTCTGGAGTGCTCTCGTTACCATTTGCTTGACTGACATTTTCCTTCTACCTCCCTCGGCGGTTGTGCGCGCCGGTTTTGACATCTCTTGCTGTCGCGGGCATTGGCCGCGATCGTGGAGCGCTGGGTTTGTCACCACGTTCCATCGAACACCACGCCCTCATCGGAGAAGGCGCTGCCTGAAGCAAGAACGGGCCAGTTGTATTCGTGCAACTTCCAGGGTGGAAGGTTGAACGCCGGCAAGTAAATGTAGGCATAGAGCCCGAATTCACCACCCAGCGCGTCGAACTTGTTGATGCAGGAGTATGACCTGGACGCAGTGTCAACATCGAAAGTCATTTCGTCGAACAGCACCGGGTTTATGAATCCGTAGAACCCTGCGCCCGCGACGTCAATGTCAACTCCGGCTTTGGCGGTAACCCACGCGTTGACAGACGGGACGAGATGCAAGCTCATGATCTTGTCTTTCGGCTTGAAACGGCCGCTGTACGTCAGCGAAACAGTGGCGTTGACTGAAAGCTGCACGACGACCGGTACGAATACGACCACAAACCTGTATTCGACATCCTTGGTGTAGGTCTGAGTTATCGGCGGATATTTTGGGTCACCTTTGCTGCTATCGGGGGTCTCATCTACGTCGTTCAGGTCTTTACCACCGGAGTCGTAGCCCCAGCTCTCGACCGGCTGATCGAAGAAGAGCAGCTTGGAGTAAGCGTTCATACCGCCAGAGGAGATCCCGATATTAGATTTGAGCTGCAAGGCCTTAAGATCCTGTCCCAGTGCGTAGAGCCCAATCGTCGCAGAGGAGCTGTAACCGAGCACCGACACCGTACTGGAAGTCTTGAAGTAGGCCGCAAACGAAGCGGGGTCGCCCACCTGTCCCGCGACCGGAGGGGCCGCCGCGATGGGGGTTTTTGGAAAGCCGACATCGGCCGGCGGGACGTAGCCGCCGCCGCCGCCTGATTTCGAGGAGCTGGACCCACCGCCGCCGTACGAGAACTTGTCGGCTATCTTTTTAGCGAGCGCATCCGTTTGGGCTTGCCGCTGCGCATTCGTTGCCTCGAGCATCTTTTCAGTCTCGCCTGCCGAGAGTCGCCAATTCGTTATGGTCCCAGATTTGTTTGGCAGTTGGGCCGCGCCGGAAGGGAGCTTTTTCTGCTCGCTATAATGCTGCTCCATGAACGAAGCCAGCGCCTTTGTTCGGGCAGTCCGTCCGGCTCCTTGACTCACCTTGCGTTGCAGGTTCGAGATAGCCTGTCCCTGTTGGTGGAGTTGACTCTGACGAATAACCGGATCGGAGAGCACTTGCGGCTTATCCCCCGGGTCCCGCAATGAATACCCTTGCGGGGCCAATTGCGCTTCAAACTTGTTGAGCTGCGCGTAGTAGTCGCCCGCTGTCATTTTGTGACCGTTGGGCAGCGTGAGTACCGTCTTGGCGTCGATGTGTTTGGTTGCGTCTTTCGGGTCGAGCAATTCGAATGGTTTGTAGGCCACAGGTGTACGCTTCTTTATCGTGTGCAGACGCGGATCGGTTTGAACCGTGGCCGCAGGCAAACGGACGACAGTGGTCCTGTTTCGCGGCCGCTGTGTCTGGGCGTTCGCCGGAACCTTGATCTGGCCGGGACGCACGTCCTGCATCAAAGCGGTTGGTGTCATTGTGGAAACGATCAGCGCTACGGTCAGCAGAACCAGGACCGCGAGCCTGCGGAGACGTTGGATCATCTGGTGGGTATACATTTTTCCTCCTGTGGGTTGGACGACAAAACGACCCGCTTGAGCCAATCGCAGCTTCAATGGTCTCTTTGAAACTTCTGTCATCCGTTGCGGTGACTACTTCAGGTCATCAGCCGCCGTCGTCTTCCCAGGTTGACTGGTGATCTCGACATGCTGAAAGGCAAGAGTGATGTCTTCGACCAGCGGCGTCTGATTTTTTGGCTGGTCTCCTTGTCTGGTGTATTGCTTCATGTGTGAAACCGTCGCGTTGGTCAACTTGATCGTTTGATAAATCTCTTCCGTCCCGGTGGCCGACAAGCGGTAGAATTCTATTGTGACGGTCCTCAGCAGTTCGTTGGTGAACAGCGCAGCGAAGAACTGCGGCGATGAGGAGCCGGCCTCTTTGGTGATGACCATCGAATGAGAGTGTCCGCGACCCGGTTGACCAGGCTTGACTTCATAGGAGATGGCCAAACCTTGAATCTTTGATTTTTGCGAGTCAGCCTTGAAGACCCCTTGCTTTGTCCCGTCAACGGAAATGTAAAAGTTGCGGGCGCTCGATTGCGCCGATGCCGTCGCCGGCAAAAAGGCGATTGATCCCATCACGATCATCAGCCAAACAATGGCAACTCGGTTGTTATTCATGACTCCTCCGTAGCCTCACTTTGAAAGTGCCTTGGGCTTTGTGCCCAGGACCACCTTTAGCATCACACCGTTAAAGATTGATTTGCTCTCTCTGCTCTTTTATTCGCTTCATAAGCTCAGGGTTGCGCGCCCAGTCGACGCTTTTCTCTTCGGGTTGGTCGAAAAGTTCGGGTCTCAAGTAGTGACCTCGTTCTTTCTCACTCTTCTCCACTTCGACCTTCATCGGGTGCGCTCGCATATAGGCATCCTGTCGAACGCCCGTCACTTGCCAGGAGACCTTCATTCCCGCAGCACCACCAGCAATCTTGAAACGGTTGTCGGAGATTTCTTCTGCGATGTAGAGGTTCGGTCCCGGAGCGCCGATTGGCGTGAGCGAGTAGCGGAAATCTTTGTTGAGCGCTTGAAACCATTCAGGGAATTGCACAACTGCTTCGCCGTTTGCATCGAGCGTGATCTTGCCCGTGTAGAGGTTCATTACTTCCGACGATTCGATCGCGGCGTGATAGAGATATTTGTTCTCAGGGTCGAGCGGGTGATCAATCTTGAAGTTCTTCGTTCCGCTAACATGAAGGCTATCAGCCTCTAAGCCTCCACTTACCGACACGTCACCGTGGAAGGTTCCTGCGCTGCCGGAGGCGGTAGAGGGTTGTCCAACTATTGAACCAGTGACTGAGCCATCTACAACCAGCAGGTTTCCGTGATTTACAACCTTCACGTCACCCTCGAAGGATCCTGCAAGCCCGCTGATTCCGTTATGGCCACCCCGGCCACCCCTTCCAACTACCCCTGTGCCGCCGATGCTGCCTTCGGCGCTTGCGTCGCCCCCGATCCCGACGACGCCGTCGCCGCCTAGAGTCGGATGAGTGCCGCCGAGACCCTGCACTCCGCTACCGCCGCTCGTGTCAGATTGGGCGCCCCCACTACCATCGCTCGGGCCGCCGTATCCTTGGACTCCAACGCCGGCGTGAGTAAAGGCAACAGCGCCGCCTCCCGATCCTTGGACACCTATTCCACCATCCCCGGCTGAGCCTTGCACGCCGAAAGCGTGGCCAGTACCTCCGACCCCAGTGTCTCCGCCATGACCCACTACCCCAATCCCAACGGCGTCACCGAACACCCCCGCATTTCCAGGAGACCCAAAGCCGCTGCCAGCGCCTTGCGTAGCCTGGATAATCGGACCATTCAATCCACTCAGGTTAAGAGGAACCGTGATTGCGAGTGGCGAGCCGCTCGTTCCATTGCCCGTCAGGGTTGCATTGTGAGTGACCGCGCCGTTTGTCGCTATTGTGAGCGTATTGCCTGATGGCGTTATGGCGATGTTCGATCCGGCTGCGAGCGTTACGTTATCGAACAAGCCATTGAGGCTCTTCACCACTTGACCCGGTGCGATCTTCGCGGTGGTAACTGCGTTGTCAGCCAGTTGATTTGGTCCAACACCGCTGTTAGATACTCCAAGCAGCGAGCCGCTCGTTCCATTGCCTGTCAATGTCGTATCGTGAAAGACCGAAGCCAGCCCGCTTGTGGCTGCTGTGGTCTGTAAGGTGCCATCCGGGAACTTCAATCCACCAAGCGTCGTCTCTATCATTCCAGCTACGGTCAACTTCGATGTTGCGTTTGTAACGCCTATGCCTACGTTGCCGCCGCCGGGCGCAAGTATCACCTGACCGAAGGCCCCGTTGAGGGCTCCGACCCCCGGCGCTCCGGGTTGGATAGTGACAAAGCCGCCTCGGCCGCTCGTCCCCGCAAGTGCATCACCGCCATCGCCTGCCTGAAGAACAACGTTGGCGCCAATGCCCCCAGTTTGTCCGGAGCCGCTTGTATCGCCGCCCTTACCGGCGCTCAGTCGGAAACCTTCTACCGCATTCGTGCCTGCAAGCGCAGATGTAGCGGGGTGTGAACCGATGAGGTGAAGAAGCGAGATAGGATTTGTTGTTCCGATGCCGACCTTGCCGCTACTCTCGGTGATAACGGAATCGCCGAGCGTTGTTGCGCCGGTCCACTTCGTTAACTGTCCGGCTGTGCCGCTGCCAGTTATATTGCCTGACCCGTTGCCGCTCGCCGCAAGCTTCACGAGAGCCGGAGCTTTCTCCAGGTCTCGCCCGTCTCGGAAGATTGCTAGCTGTCTTGACTCAGTGGCGCGCTCTTTGCCCTGAGGATTCTTGACCGTGACAACATAATCGTATACTCCATCAGCCACAGGCTGGCCCTGCTGGTCCAGCATATTCCAATCGAGCGTTTGATCGGCAACAAAGCCGCTGTCGAACATCTTCTGACCGGAAGAGTTGAATACCTCTACTCTGAACCCCGCGTTCTCTTCTTGAGACTCAAATCTAGTTTTGTCAGCGTAAACCGTCGTATTTATCGTTGGCGTTTGAGCAAGTGTGATCTGCGATTGCATCACCATTCCTAAACCAAGTATCAGACTGCAAAGTATTCTCCGTTTCATCGTCATTTGTTCTCCTTCTCTGGCAGAGTCATCGCACTGCTTTTGATTGACAATACATCGAGACCTAATCCGCGTACGTAGTGACTCGCCCATCTGGCTACCGCGCAATAATCTCGGATAAAGATGCACGGCAGATCATCAGCACCCCGTCCGCCGTTTCTGTGAAGTGAAGCTTTTCAGCATCTGCCCAACGGTACATAGTGCGTGAGGTCACGCCTGCGATCGAGGCAGCCTCGTCGACAGTGACCATCTTGACCCTTTGATTGCACTCGCGGCACCAGGATACGATGGAGACCTTGCGCCTGCTCAAAACGACGATGCGATCCGTCTCGATAGTTATCTCGGTCCTTTTCCTGGTTCTCATCGCGCCTCCGAGGTAATAAGGGTTCTGAAAATGCCACCAATCCGTGTCCCGCATCTGTCTTTGCCCCGGCTAAGCCTTGCTATACAATGGCCTCGCCGGTCGAACATTGAGCTGTCTTCATCGCTCACCTCGCGGCCGACAATACTCTTCAGGTGAAATGAAGTCCTTTAGGATCGATCTATTTTTTCTTTATGAGTTCTTGACGACTTCTTTAGGGCGTTTATGAGCCAGCAACCAAAGCACTTTTATGAGTTTGGTACATACCGACTGGATGCGCGGGATCATCTCTTGCTACGTGCCGGCGAAGTTGTTTTACTCCCTCCAAAAACTTTCGATCTGCTGTTAGCTCTGGTCGAAAGCAGCGGACGGGTGCTTACTAAGGAAGAACTGATGAAGCAGGTCTGGCCGGATAGCTTTGTCGAGGAGGCCAACCTCTCGCATCACGTATTCACGCTGCGCAAGGCGCTCGGCGAAGACGGAGAAGGCAGATATATAGAGACCATACCCCGCCGCGGCTATCGCTTTGTTGCCGGCGTTTCCGAGGTGCTGGGCGAAGCAGATGAGCTTGTAGTCGCCGAGCATTCGCGGTCGCGAATCGTCATTGAACAGTCGGACGCCCCAGACTTAGCGACTGACTATCGCAGCCCGGAGCGAACGAGCCGAGTCCAGGCGTTAGCCGCCGGGAGTAAGCGGCGCACGGTTCTGTTGGCGCTGGCTTGTTGCGCGGCGACGGGTGCCCTGGTTGTTGCCGTCGGCCTTTGGAAGGCACGCAATCCCAAAGGTGACCAAACAGTCACAGGTGTGAAATCAATTGCCGTGCTTCCGTTTAAGCCGCTGGTTGCTGATACTCGCAACGAATCGCTTGAGCTGGGCATGGCTGACACGTTGATAACCAAGCTGAGCGGCGTCAAGCAGCTCGTCGTGCGGCCGATCAGCGCGATTCGCAAGTACACAGGGCTTGAGCAAGACCCGCTTGATGCCGGGCGCGAGATGGGTGTGGACTATGTGGTTGAAGGCAGTCTCCAGATGGAGGGTGAGAAGGTGAGGGCGACCGTCAGGTTGTTGAGCGTGAAGGATGGAAGGGCGATCTGGACGGATAAGTGCGACCAGCAATGCAGCACCATATTCGAGTTGCAGGACGCGGTCGTTCAGCAGATCGCGGGAGCGCTCGCGCTAAGAATAACCGGTGACGAGAAGAAGCAGCTGGCGAAGCACTACACAGACAACGTCGAAGCATATCAACTCTATCTAAAGGGGCGTTTCTTCTGGGCTAGGTTCACGGAGGATGGACTAAGAAAATCTATCAGTTTGTTCCAGCAAGCAATTGAAAAGGATCGAGATTACGCGCTGGCCTACACCGGTCTTGCCGCGGCTTACATGGTGTTAGGGGTCAATGGCCATATGGCTCCGAAGGATTCCCAGCCAAAAGCGAAATATGCTGTAGAGAAGGCGCTTGAGTTGGATAACAATCTTGCCTGGGCGCACCAGTCCCTCGGAGGTTTCAAACTTTTTCACGAATGGGATTGGCCGGGCGCTGAGCGGGAATTCAAGCGGGCGATGGAGCTTGATCCGAGCCTCGCGGAACCACACCAATTACATAGCTATCTCTTAAGCGAGCTGGGGCGGTTTGATGAAGCGCTCGCAGAACTGAGGAGCGCGCAAGAGCTTGATCCTGTCTCGGTCGGCGTAAGCGGCGATTACGGAGACACTCTCCGCCAGGCTCGCCGGTACGATCAATCGATTGATGAGCTGAACAAGACTCTTGAGATGGATATGAGCTATTTCTTCAGTCACTATTCGCTTGGGCTGGCCTACGCACAGAAAGGGATGTACGGGAAAGCCATCCCTGAAATGAACAAAGCAGTAAGCCTTTCAGGCAGCAGCACGCAGATGATGTCCGGACTTGGACAAGTCTATGCCTTGTCAGGGAAAAAATCCGAGGCGCAAAAGGTGATTGCCGAGTTGCAAGTCGTATCAAAGCAGCACTACGTTTCGCCTTTATACATCGCAATGGTCTATGCAACGTTAGGAGAGAATAACCAAGCCTTCGCGTGGCTTGAAAAAGCTTATGACGAACACTCCTGCTGGTTGATAGAACTTGGAATCGAGTCATGCTGGGATAAGATTCGCTCAGATCCACGGTTTACAGATTTGCTGCGTCGCGTCGGCCTTCCGCAATAGTCAACTCGCGGCACGTTGTGCGGTCTCAGATCGAGACTAATCCCAGTGGTCTGCCTCTGTGATTTTAAGGGTACGCTAAGCCTGAAGGTATTTATGAGTGGGCCAGATAAGCACTTTTATGAGTTCGGGGCATATCGCATAGATGCGCGGGATCATCTTTTGTTGCGTGACGGAGAAGCTGTGCCGCTTCCCCCAAAGACTTTCGATCTGCTGTTAGCGCTGGTCAAAAGCGGCGGGCGGGTGCTCTCAAAAGACGAACTGATGAAGCAAGTCTGGCCGGACAGCTTTGTCGAAGAAGCAAACCTCTCGCATCACGTATTCACGCTGCGAAAGGCGCTCGGCGAAGACAGTGAAGGCAGATATATAGAGACCATCCCCCGCCGCGGCTATCGCTTTGTCGCCGGCGTGACTGAAATGCAGGACGACTCAGATGAGCTTGTAGTCGCCGAGCATTCCCGGTCGCGAATCGTCATTGAACACACGGAAGCTCCAATCTTAACGCTTGACTATCGCGGCCCGGAGCGAACGAGCCGAGTCCTGGGCCTAACCGCCGGAAACAGGCCGCGCACCGTGCTGTTGGCGCTGGTTTGCGCTGTCGTGCTTGTGCTCGCCGTCGTCATCTATTTCTGGAGAGCAGGCAAGACCGGTGAGCAAACAGCAGCGGTGAAATCAATAGCCGTCCTTCCTTTCAAGCCGCTGGTCGCCGATAGCCATGACGAGTATCTCGAATTAGGAATGGCCGACACTCTGATAACCAGGTTGAGCAGCCTCAAACAGCTAGTTGTGCGGCCAACGAGCGCCGTACGCAAGTACACAGATGTTCAACAGGACGCGCTCGTGGCCGGGCGCCAACTGCAGGTCGAATCGGTATTGGATGGAGGTATCCAACGACTCGGTGATCGTCTGCGCGTGACAGTTCGACTAATAAACGTTAACGACGGGGCGACGCTTTGGGCAGATACGTTTGACGAGAGGTTTACTGATATTTTTGCGGTGCAAGACGCGATATCGAGGAGACTGGCGGGAGTATTGGCGCTCAAACTAAGCGGCGACGATAAGAAATTACTGGAGAAACATTACACCGCGAACACTGAGGCGTATCAGCTCTATCTCAAGGGCCGGTATTTCTGGAACAAGAGAACAGGAGACGGCCTGCGCGAAGCAATCAAATATTTCGGTCAGGCGATTGAGATGGATTCCAACTATGGCTTAGCCTATGCAGGGATAGCTGACTGTTATGTTTTGCTCGGCAATGACGGGGAACTTTCCGGCGATGAAGGCTACTCGAGGGCCAAAGCAGCGGCGATCAGGGCATTAGAAATCGACGACCGGCTAGCCGAAGCTCATACGTCGTTGGCATTCGCGCTTGCTGGATATCATCAGAATTCGCCGGACGCCGAGCCGGAATTCAAACGCAGCCTGGAGCTGAATCCAAACTATGCAACAGGCCACCACTGGTATGGCCTGTATCTGTATGGCGTAGGTCGGCCGGAGGAAGCCCTGTCGGAGATGAAGCGCGCAAAGGACCTTGATCCGCTCTCTCTGGTGATAAATGCTGAACTGGGATGGGCGTTCGTCTGGGTTGGCCAATACGACCAGGCGATTGAGCAACTTCAAAAGACCTTGGAGATGGATGGCAATTTCATCCGAACTCATCAGGTCCTCGGCTTGGTCTATTTGCGAAGGGGGCAGTACGAACAGGCCATCCCAGAGTATGAGAGAGCCCGCCAATTGAATGGTGATACGAACACCTTGGTGCATTTGGGATATGCCTACGCTGTGGCTGGCAGGAGAAGCGAGGCTCAAAAGACGTTAGGCCAGCTGATCGAGCTGGAGAAACTAGGCCGAGTCTTGCCATCCGAGATCGCGATGGTCTACATGGGGCTCGGAAATATCGACCGCGCCTTCGCGTGGCTCGAAAAGAGCTATGAGACGCATGAGAATTTGAGTTTCATCAAAGTCAATTCAGAGTTCGAGAGGCTGCGTTCAGATCCAAGATACGCGGCATTGCTAGAGCGCGCCGGCCTCGCGCCGTGACTGGGTTGAAGGAAGAGACAAAGACCGAGCGTTTGCCTGGTCGACGAAAGCCTATGAGGCTCGTGACCCTCAACTGATCTGGGTGAACATTGAGCCAGAGCTTAAGAGCCTCCGAACAGACCCGCGTTTCACCAACCTGCTGCATCGTATGAATCTTGCGCAGTAGTCGGGCAAACAAAAACCGCAAGCTGTATCGAGGTCCAAACGGAAGACGAGATGGTCCTCCCGAATACTTGACACGGCCAAATACCCTACGTAATATCAGTCGCGCTGCGGAGCCACACACAGGCGCAGCAGGTCCCGAAGTTCTCTGCTGAAGCCTGTCTCGCAGAATTCAGTAGCCGGGCGACGCCTTTCGTCGAGGGTCCACAAACAAATGAATTGTTAGGGATCCTACGTTCGTCTTTATGGAATGGGAGGGTCGCCGTAACCTTCGACGTCGTAGTTTTGGCCATTGCCTATCGGCAATGTCTCAGCGCAGGTGGACGAATAACCACCAGGAGACAGGCGAACCTCACCAGGAGACAGGCGAACCTCACATTGCACCCTTCCCCTTGTCTCTAATGACTCTTTGACCGCAACAGCGTTTCTTGCCGCCCGTCGCGCTTCCGTGTCGGGCATAGCGAAACGGAAGGTAAAAGTATCGGCAGATAAGGTTCAGGCACCCTGTAGAACAGCCTGGCGGAAGGAGCAGGATATGAAGCCAGCGATTCTGCTGCTCGACCTTAATCCGGCAGATGCCCTCTGTGAGTCTCTGCGAATAGTCCTGGATGAATCGTTTAGCTCGGACTTTACGCTGCAACTTAGAACCGCTCCAGGCAATGACGCTGCGACGATCGAGGACTGTGCCAGAACCGTCTCGCAACTCAAGGCGTCAATCGTACTTGTGGTTCTGCCCTCCGATTTGGCGACTAAGGCCCTGACGCTGCTTGATGCCATAAGAAGACACTCTCCAGATGTGCCGGTAATTGCGGTGGTGGACGCGAGTGAACCTGCGTTGATGCTCCAACTGCTGCGGCTCGGTGCATCTGATTTCATAACTCCACCGCTGAAACCCATCGATGTTGTTCCGCGAGTGTGCCGTTTGCTCGAACAGGTTCGTCAACAAGGCGCGCCCGTGCACGCTCTGAAGCAGACGCTCGGATTGAAACGGCTGTTAGGTGAAAGCCCTGCGTTCGTCGCAGAGATAAGCAAGTTTCCGATCATCGCACGATGCGACGCGACCGTGCTCATCCTCGGAGAGACCGGCACCGGAAAAGAATTATGTGCGCGGTCCATCCACTATGTCAGCCCGCGCGCCGGCAAGCCGTTTGTGCCGGTCAACTGTGGAGCGATCCCGGTTGAGCTCGTCGAGAACGAATTGTTCGGCCACGAGCGCGAGGCGTTCACTGGGGCGGCCTCTTCTCGGCCAGGGCTGATTCACGAGGCAGACGGCGGCACGCTGTTCCTGGACGAGATCGACTGCCTGCCATTGCTCGCCCAGGTCAAGCTCCTGCGTTTCCTTCAAGACAAGGTGTATCGTCCGCTCGGCTCGATGAAGCTGCGGCAGGCTGATGTGCGGGTGATGGCCGCAACCAACATCGACCTGGAAGCGGCAGTTCGAGCCGGTAAGCTCCGTCCCGATCTCTATTATAGATTGAACGTGATTCCGCTCGTGTTACCGCCGCTTCGGGAGAGACGCGAAGACATTCCGCTTCTGGCGCGACACTTTCTCGCCAGGTACGCGAACGAGTTCGACAAGTCAATAAACGATTTTTCCTTAACGGCGATGCAAATGCTTCTGTTGTACGAATGGCCCGGCAACGTACGCGAGCTGGAACACGTGATTGAACGAGCCACTGTGATGTGCGAGCGCAAGATGATTGGCAGCGAGGACATCCAATTGCCGCGGCTCAAGTCCGGCGCTACCGAAGCTTCGTTTCAGGAGATGAAAGCGACGATGATCGCCCAGTTCGAGCGGACGTACATAAGCGGCTTGTTGCGTGCCCATCACGGCAATATCAGCAAGGCTGCGCGCGCGGTTCGAAAAGATCCTCGCGCACTGCGGCAGCTAATCCGCAAGCACAAGATCGACGTGCGAGTGTTCAAGGAGAGTGCGTAGTCCAAATCAGGAGCATCGCACTATTCAAGTAGGATTACTTTGTCCTACCTGATAATGCTGTAGACAAAGGATTAGCAATCCCGTCCCGCTGCGCTCAGGATAAAAGGATCCCACCTTCAGGCCGCGCGATCATTAAACTCCAGGCACTTAGAATTGGCTCATTTGTTGCAGTGGGCTTTTGCTCAGACCTCACGGCGGGTCTCTGGCATGTGCGGAACTTCAGAGGAGACTTCTTACGAGATTCTGGCCTACCTGGCAGAGAATCCCGAGGCTCGAGACACGTTGGAAGGCGTCGTCGAGTGGTGGGTGTTTGAACAAAAGATCCGCAGCCGGACGTCGCAAGTCGAACAGGCGCTCGCGGATCTTGTCTCCAGGGGACTGGTCATCGAGCGCACAGGACGAGACGCTCGATCGCACTATCGAGTCAACCGCAGAAAGCTGCGCGAGATTTCATCAATCCTCAAACAGCGCCAGATCTCGAGTGACCGAAAGGGGGGACGTTAATGCCAACTACAGCTACTTACCCAGGCGTGTACATCGAAGAGATTCCCAGCGGTGTGCGCACCATAACGGGAGTCGCTACTTCTATAACCGCGTTCATTGGCAGGGCCGAACGCGGGCCGGTGAATGAGCCAACAACGATAAACAGCTTCGGCGACTATGAGCGCAGCTTCGGTGGCTTGTCATTGCTTAGCACGATGAGCTATGCCGTACGCGACTTCTACCTGAATGGTGGCAGTCAAGCGATTATCGTGCGCGTCATTAGAAACGGCAGCACTGCCCGCATTAGTTTGCCGGTGGAAGCCGGCAGTCCTCCGGCCGCTTCGCCGCCAGCTGGCGCCTTGTCACTGGATGCAGCCAGCCCTGGCGCCTGGGGCCGTAATTTGACCGCGACCGCGGACTACGATACAGCCGACCCGACTGCGCCGGTGACATCGCCGCCTGCCGCGCCAGATCCGGAGCTTTTCAACCTGGTCGTTACTGAGAGAGTGGATCAGACCGTTAAGCAGGAAGAGAAGTTCCTCGGGGTCTCGATGAATCCCGCATCCCGTCGATTCCTGCCGCGAGTGTTGGAGCAAAGCTCGTTGTTGGTTCGCGTCCCCAGGAACAACGGGACTTTCGATATACCGGTTGACGGCGCCGGCAATCCGTTGAGACCGCTTGTGACCGCCACGCCGGCCACTCCAAACGGAGGAAGCGATGGAGACGATCTAACTGCGACCGAAATCAACGGTTCTCTGAACGACAAAACCGGAATCTTCGCGTTGGAAAAGGCAGACCTGTTCAATCTGTTGTGCATTCCTCCTCCTACTCGCGATGCGGACACAGACCCCACGGTCTACCAGGCTGCGATTCAGTACTGTACCGACCGGCGTGCGATGCTAATCGTCGATCCGCCGGCAGCGTGGGGCGCGAGGGCAGAAACCGCTGCGGCCAATGCGCGCGCCGGCCTTGGCGATCTCAATCTTGCCGGCACCGCCGCGCGCAACGCCGCCCTGTATTTCCCGCGCGTTGTTCAGGCAGACCCTTTACGTGATCGCCAGCTCGATACGTTTGTTCCTTGCGGAATCATCGCGGGAGTGATGGCTCGTACCGACGCGCAACGAGGCGTCTGGAAGGCGCCGGCTGGACTCGATGCGGCCATGAACGGAATCCAGGGCTTGCAGGTAAACCTGACCGACGATGAGAACGGGCAACTCAATCCGCTGGGAATCAATTGTCTGCGCAGCTTCCCCATTTCCGGAAGAGTTGTTTGGGGAGCACGGACCTTACGCGGGGCGGATCAGTTAGCTGACGAGTATAAGTACGTCCCCGTCAGGCGTACGGCGCTGTTCCTTGAAGAAAGCCTCTATCGCGGCACGCAGTGGGTGGTCTTCGAGCCCAACGATGAACCGCTGTGGGCGCAAATACGATTAAACCTTGGCGCCTTTATGCAGAATCTGTTTCGCCAGGGAGCATTTCAAGGCAAGACACCGCGCGAAGCCTACTTCGTCAAGTGTGACAAAGAAACCACTACTCAAAACGACATCAACCTCGGCATCGTGAACATACTGGTGGGATTCGCACCGCTCAAACCGGCGGAGTTTGTCATCATCAAGATCCAGCAGATAGCCGGGCAGATCGATACGTAGTTTGCGTAACGGATAACGGCACACTTTGTTCGATACGCGCTCACGAAGAAACACGCTCAGGCAAAAAGAAGGAGGATGCGATGGCTCAATTCAGTGTCAATGCCCAGCGTTTCGACCCATATAAGAATTTCAAATTTCGCGTTAAGTGGGACGGCCGGTATGTGGCAGGGGTGAGCAAAGTCGGGATGTTGAAGCGCTCCACCGAAGTAGTGAAACATCGGGAAGGCGGCGATCCGTCGAGCAGCCGCAAATCTCCGGGCCGCACTGAATTCGACGCCATTACTCTCGAACGGGGCGTCACCCACGATACTGAATTTGAAAAGTGGGCCAACAAAGTGTGGAATTTTGGCTCTGGTCTTGGCGCTGAAGTCTCGTTGAAGGACTTTCGCAAAGACATCATTCTCGAGTTCTATAACGAAGCTGGGCAGTTGGCCATCGCGTACAAGGTGTTTCGCTGTTGGGTGTCTGAATTTCAGGCTCTTCCCGATCTCGATGCCAATGCGAATGCCGTCGCCATTCAACATATCAAGCTGGAAAACGAGGGGTGGGAACGCGATCTGGATGTGACTGAACCGTCCGAGCCGTCCTTCACCGAGCCGCCCGTCTAGTTTTATGCGCCCTCTTTCAGCAGCGGAATTATTAGACACCTGGGAACAAGGCCTAAGTAGGCCTGCATGTGCGCGAGCGCTTGTTCTGCTGGCAGCAGCTTCTCCTGATGTTTCCCACGATGCGGTCGCTACGCTCAGCGTAGGCGAGCGCGACCGGCGGTTGCTGACGCTTCGTGAGTGGACGTTTGGTTCGCAACTGACAAGCGTGGCCAACTGTTCAGCGTGTGGTGAACGGTTGGAATGGATACTAAACGTGGCGGATCTGCGAGTGTCAGAGCAGCCGCAATTGTCCGGCGACCTGTCGCTGGAGCTGGATCGTTATTGCGTCAGTTTTCGCCTGCCAAACACTTTGGATCTCGCAGCAGTTGCCGACAGCCACGACGCGGCATCTGCTGGGAAGCTTCTGCTTGAAAAGTGTGTCCTCGAAGCGCGATCCGACGGCCAGACGATTTCAATCAACGAGGTGCCGGCTGCGGTCACGGATGCGGTTGCCAAGCGAATGGCTGAAGCCGATCCGCAAGCGGATCTGCGGCTCGATCTGTCGTGCCCGGCCTGTGGTCATCGTTGGCAGGCCTTGTTCGACATCGACTCCTTTTTCTGGAGTGAGATCAATGCCTGGGCCCAGCGCGTGCTCACAGAGGTGCATGCGCTGGCGAGCGCCTACGGTTGGCGCGAGAGGGACATTCTTGATCTCAGCCCACGGCGCCGCCAGTTCTATCTAGGGTTGGTAAGTGGATGAGCGATTATCTGAATAATCTGGTTGCGCGAGCTCTGAATCTGACTCCGGTTGTTCAACCACGATTGACATCGTTGTTTGAACCGCCCGTTGGGGGCGGTGTCGCTCACTCCTTTAAATCGGAAACGGCGCGCGAAAGTCTTACGACACGCGAACAATCGCATCAGAGTTCGTCTGCTGCATCGGTAGAGCCGGCGCCGGCTCCCCTCTCACAACGGCGAATGCAAAATCGTGTCGAACCTGGTGAAGGACAGGTTGGCCCAAAGCCCCGGTCTCGTATTGAAAGTTTTGAACTCAATGAGGAATACAAAGAAGCGGAATCCAATGAGCAGTTCCTTCCGGGCGCTGCAGCGCTTGTTCAGGCGCCGCTGCTTTCTTGGCCCATTGCGCCTCCGTCAGCGTCACCAGCGTCAAATGTCGTGATCGGCTCGCTAACTCAGACAAGCGTGTCCGAACAAAACGCTCAGACTGGCTCGGCTCAACCTCAACCGTCAGCTTCCAACATTTCCGCACGGCTTGAACCCGCACCGGCTCAGCCGCTCCGACCATCAACCCCTGCGATCATCGTGAGGCAGCCGGACAGTCCGCCCATCATGCCGACGCGCAGGGTCATGAAACAAAGCGACGAAGCGGTGGAACCGCCGCAAACGATCAGCGTAACCATCGGCCGTGTTGATGTGCGCGCCGTGTTCCCGCAGCCGCCTGCGTCGCGTGTCAGCCGCACTGAAAAACCGGCGGCCATGTCCCTCGACGAATATCTCAAACGACGAAGCGAGGCGCGCCGATGAGCAACGCCCTGGCCATCGCTTCCGTAACCGCGGTATTAAAGGATCTGCTCAACAACGGGCTGATCGATCACGATGTCTCGGCCACGCTTGGCAATGTTGCGGTCACTGCTTTGTCACCCGATCGCATCGACGTCACCCCGAAAGACGAGCAGAGCCAGCTCAATATTTTTCTTTATCAAGTCACTCCCAACGCTGGTTGGCGCAATGCCGGCTTGCCGTCCAGAAACAGCGACGGTGAACGCACCAGCAATCCGCCCCTGGCCCTGAATCTTCACTACCTTTTGACTGCGTATGGAGCGCGCGAGTTTCACGCCGAAATTCTGCTCGGGTACGGCATGCAGTTGCTGCACGAGACGCCGGTTCTTACGCGCAGTGCGATTCGCACGGCGCTCGCGCCTCCTTCACAAGTCGCTGGTGGCGGTGGCTTGCCCGCCGGTCTGGAAGCGCTCTTCACTTCTGAGCTGGCTGAGCAGGTCGAGCAAATCAAGATATTTCCCGAAACAATTAATACAGAAGAGATCTCCCGCATGTGGAGTGCGTTTGGCGCTCACTATCGA
Source organism: Blastocatellia bacterium (assembly GCA_035576605.1). Taxonomy (GTDB): domain Bacteria; phylum Acidobacteriota; class Blastocatellia; order UBA7656; family UBA7656; genus Onstottus_A. The sequence goes on from DATLWF010000115.1 coordinate 17,441, forward strand.
CCCACGGCGGCGTACCAGGTGTCCGTAGTGTTAATCGAAAGCAAGCAGGCAACAAGGTCGTCTTTGCCAGTGCGAGCGCGCAACATCTATGTGGTGCCGTTCAATCAACCTGTGATCGAGCGTATTGGATCGCAGGCTACACCGGCTGATGCCATTTTGTTCAATCAGCCAATCCTGACAGGGCAGAACGTGGTGATCGCCGGGCGCGGATTACGCGCCGACGACGTTCACGTAAACATCGGAGGCATCGACGGGACTCCGGCAGACTCGGATGTCACTGATACTCAGATTATTCTTCCGATACCAGCAGAACTACCGGCCGGAGTTCAAGGACTGCAGGTGATTCACCGACGTTTGATGGGCTCGCCGCCCGTACCACATCGGGGCGTCGAGTCAAACGTAGCGGCGTTTGTGTTGCGCCCGAATATCGCGACGGTCAATCTCCTGAATCTGCAGGGCACCGGAGTAAGTCCGAGATCGGCCGACGTCACGCTGACGGTGGATCCAGCCATTGGTGATCTTCAAAGGGTGGTTCTGTTGCTGAATGAGCGTCTGGTGGCGTCGAGCCCGCCGCCGGCAAGTCCGCCGCAGGAAATCAAGAGCGAGTCCTATAGTTTCATTGCTCCGACACGCATTGCGTTGAGCCCGCCGGCTGGCCCACCGGGTGCCAGTCACACCATCACGATCCCGATCAAAGGAGTGAAAGCCGGAACATATCTGGTGCGACTCCAGGTCGATGGCGCAGAGAGCGTGCTCGGGACGGACATTAACGGCCAATTCAATTCTCCCCAAACGACGATTGCATGAGTGAGACAAACAGAAATTGGGCCGAAGCTAATCAGCGATACTTAATGGCGCGTTTGCAGTTGGTGCGTTTGGCCCTGGAGCGTCACGTCGCGCGGGTGAGTCTTAACCAGGGCGACGGTAACGCGAAGCTGGATGCGGAACAGTCCGAGCAAGCGAGTTTTGATGAAGTGTCGCATTTGATTGACAAAGCCGCGGCCGCGCTGCCAGCTCCCGCGGCACTGGATCATCTGTGCGACGCGTTCTCGCTTTCGCCTTTCGAGCGGGATCTTTTGGTGCTCTGCGCGGGAGTCGAACTCGACGGAGATTTTCATTCGCTCTGCGCCTCCGCGCAAGGGGATGCTCGCCGGAACTACGTGACGTTCAGCCTGGCGCTGGCGGCCCTGCCCGGCGCCTATTGGAATGGTCTCACGCCGACTGCGCCTTTGCGCCGTTGGCGTCTCATTGAAATCGCCCACAGCGGCGAGCCTCTCTTGCGCACTCAACTGCGCATCGACGAGCGCGTGCTCCACTATCTAGCGGGTGTCTCTTATCTTGACGAGCGGCTGAAAGGTCTGGTCACCCCCTTCACGTCCCGCCATCTACCGCCGTCGCAACAACGGTCGGCTGAGCGAGTGGCAGATTACTGGGCTGGTCGAAACGATTCAGCGTCGTTACCGGTTGCGTTGCTCTGCGGGAACGATCAGGCCGGCAAACGCAATGTTGCCGCCCTTACGTGTTCGATGCTCGGACTTCGGCTGCACGTGATGTGTGCGAGCGATGTCCCGCAATCGGTCTCTGAGCGCGAGGCGCTGGCGCGTTTGTGGGAGCGGGAAGCTCTGCTGCTGGGAAGTGCGCTTCTTCTGGAAGGCGAGCCGGAGACAACGCCGGCCATGCTTTCTTTGATCGATGCGGTGCGCGGGCTGCTATTCGTCTCAGTTCAAGACTCTTTGAGATTGCAGAATCGCGCCGCCTTTCGTATTGACGTGCCCAAGCCAGATGCGGCCGAACAGCAATCGCTCTGGCTCGACGCGCTCGGACCCGCGGCTGAGCAGGTGAATGGCGAGTTGGGAAAACTCGTTTCGCAATTCAGTCTTGGCGTGGAAGAGATTCATAACGCAAGCGAGCATGCTCGCAAGGATATGGCCTTTGATGGTGAAGCGGTTCTGAACGGCGGTTCGTTGTGGGACGCGTGCCGGGCCCTCGCGCGTCCACGGCTGGGCGATCTTGCCCAACGCATCATACCCGCGGCGAGTTGGGACGACCTCGTGCTGCCCGAACCACAGCGACGTGCGCTGGCTGACATTGCGGCGCACGTTCGCCAGCGCGCGAAAGTCTACGAAACCTGGGGCTTCGCCGCAAAAGGCGAGCGCGGGCTGGGAATCAGCGCGCTCTTCGCGGGTGGGAGCGGTACGGGTAAAACTATGGCGGCGGAAGTCCTGGCCAATGATCTGCGACTCGATCTGTACAGAATCGATTTGAGCCAGATCGTCAGTAAATACATCGGCGAGACCGAAAAGAATCTGCGCCGGGTTTTTGCGGCTGCCGAGGAAGGCGGCGCGATCCTCCTGTTCGATGAGGCCGACGCGCTCTTCGGCAAACGCAGTGAAGTCAAAGACAGCCACGATCGCTATGCCAACATAGAAGTGAGCTACTTGTTGCAGCGCATGGAAGCCTATCGTGGCCTCGCCATCCTTACGACAAATTTGAAGAGTGCCGTGGACACAGCGTTCCTGCGCCGGCTGCGTTTCATCGTCCAGTTTCCTTTCCCTGATGCCGCGCACCGCGCAGAAATCTGGCGGCGGATTTTTCCCAGCGCGACCCCAATTTCGAACATTGATTTCTCGAGACTGGCGCGCCTCAGCATTCCGGGTGGCAACATTCACAACATCGCCCTCCATGCCGCCTTCCTGGCTGCCGACGCAAACGAGTCCGTAACAATGAAGCACCTCTTGAGGGCCGCGCGGACTGAATACGTGAAGCTTGAAAAGCCTCTAACGGAAGCCGAGATCGGAGGGTGGGCATGAGAACTTCGAACATCAATCTCCACATCGAAGAACTCGTGCTGCACGGCTTTGCACCCGGCGATCGCTACACCATCGCAGACGCCGTCGAACGTGAGCTGTCACATCTTCTGGCACAACAGTTCATGCCATTCACATCGGCAGGTATTCCGCGAACGTTGGCCCACGATCTGGGAAACTCGCGACTCGATGCCGGCGCGTTCAATGTTGCTCGCGGGTCGAGAGCTGACTCAATCGGCATCCAGATCGCGCAGGCTGTTCATGGAGGACTTACCAAATGAGCACGCACGCGCACGCGGCTTCAAAGCCTGCCGAGTCGTCCTCCTTCGCGCCTGTCAGAAGCGGCCTCTTGCAGCGCAATTGCGCCTGCGAAAGCCAGACGTTCGCCGGCGGCGAATGCGTCGAATGCCGCGACAAGCGTGATTCGACTTCGAATCGCGCGGCCACGACCGAGACGCAGCCGGGTCAGTCGCGCTTTGGACACGATTTCAGTCGGGTACAGATTCATTCAGACATGCAGCCGGCTCAGGCTTTGCCCCGATCCATTAGCTTCAACGGAATGTCTTCACCGGGAGGTCTCGACGAAGTTTCCGTCAACGGACCAGATCCCAAGCAGAGTCCGGCGCCTGCCCCAAAGCCGAAAACGCCGCCGCCCAAAGCTGCCGCTAAATGCCCGACGGATATCAAAGTCGCTGCGGTGGTGACCGTGGCCGATAACGATTTTGGGAAAAATGGCTGGCTGACCGGGTGGGGCGGCTTTGCGTTGATGGAAGTATCTGACCCTAGCGGACAGAGCTGGGATGGCACGGAGATCCAGGAGAATGTCAAGAAAGTCTCGAACACATGTGGCGCCAGAGGCAACAAGGTGTGTTCCAACAAGAGCGGAGAGGGGTTCGCTGGGAGTACCTTCAAAGTTGGCGAGGCTTCCAATTTTATGGGGCTTGCCCCTTTAGCAGCGAAGGCGAACAAGTTTTATGACATTCACGGCTTTTCCACAAAAGCCGCCAGCATCCTGCACGAACAGAATAAACCAAGTTGCGAGATCCAGTGTCAGCAGTCGTACGAATGTGACGGCAAACAAATCGGTCCGGACTTTACTATCACTTACTCAATGACAAAGGACGTGATAGCGAAGACCTATGACGTCACTCGAGTCGAACTGAAAAAGGCCGCAGCGACGAAGAGTGCCTCGGCTCCAGCTCCGCCTGCGGGTGGCGCAAAACCCTGATGGAATGACCATGCACTCACAAACTCAGGCGAAGAATCCGCCGCCGGCCGGCGCGGTGAAGGGGCGGGGCACGCTTTTGCAGCGCAAGTGCGCGTGCGGTGGATCGAGCAGCCTGTCGGCACTGCCGATCGGCCGGGGTCTTGAATGTGGACAAAGCCACTTCACTCTTACGCAATCAACCGGATCTGGCTTTAATCAATCCGTAGCACGACGCGTTGACGACGTAACCCTGCCTTCATCCGGACAGCTGTCTGTTGCCGGCCCCCTCATGGGGTCAGGCTTCGGACACGACTTTCGGAAAGTGAGCGTGCATTCCGGTGCCGGCAGTCTTTCGAGTGCGATCAATGATCAGACTCCTGGAGAATCAGAGGAAGAACCTTCAAAGGAGATCGCAAAGCCAGCGCTCTCGACGACCGATACAGACGCGGGCGCTGAGCAAGAGAGCGGTAGCAACCTGAAAGTGGATCGGATCGACTTTGTGACATCGTCAAGCGGCGCGGTCGGAGGGTATCCCGCGAAGGAAGACAAGTGCGATGCCAGCCTGAGCAAACCTGAAGCCTTTAACGACACTAAGAAAGGCCCTGTGGCTAATGTGCACCAGGTTCAGTTCAATATGTCCCGGGGCAAGCCGGAATCTTTGACGCCAATCCGGGTAGTCGATCGAACGGCCACCGGGGGCGGCAAGACATTCACCAAGTCGGGCAACGATGGTCCGCCTGCGCATGAACAGAAAACCACCGACGAGAAGCTGATTGTCGCTGACGCTCCAGGGTGGTGCAACACAGTCACGCAATCAGATTTTCCCCTCACATACAAAGGTGATTTCGCGCTGTATGCGTTCGACCTTTTATCGAAGAGCGCCGTTGCCAGCGTCTCCTATCAGGTCGAAATCTCGAAGACGAGCCTCAGCGATGCATCCGCCGTGAACACCGTGAAGGTTAAGGATAAGAAAATCGGAGGCGCCGTGCCCTCCCCTGTGAAACCAAAGAAGTGAGGCTGGACACGTGATGAATGCTCAGACGCACGCGAAGGCCGAAGCTGGCCGACCGCCGCACTCGTCCGGCACGTTCTCAGCATCTGGCATCCTGCAACGTAAGTGTGCCTGTGGCGGACCGAGTGGTTTGGCGGGTGAATGTACAGAATGCAATGAGAAGGACAAAAAGATTCGACGAAAACCTGCGGGCGCTCAATCATCGATTGCTACGGCGCCCCCCATTGTTAATGAAGTGCTGAGCTCGCCCGGTCAAGCTCTCGACGAATCTACGCGCGGGTTCTTTGAAACCAGATTTGGTCATGACTTCAGTCAGGTGCGCGTACATACCGATGCGAAGGCCGCGGAATCTGCGCGCGAAGTCAAGGCCCTCGCATATACGTTGGGACGCGACATTGTTTTCGACACGTCGCGGTACGCGCCTGCCTCGAGTGCAGGACGAAAGCTCCTGGCGCACGAACTGACGCACGTTGTGCAGCAGTCAACGGGTGTCCCGCGCCAAACGGTTACAAGTGGGTCGCCAATAGAGATCGGAGTTGAAGGTGACGAGTTCGAGCGCGAGGCCGACGAGCGTGCGAGCGGAGTCTCGAATGATGCAGGCACACCTGCCCTGCGAAGAGCGACCATCGCGCGATTGCAACGCATACCGGCCTTCGAAGGTCTGGATGAGGGTGGTCCCAAAGCAGAGATTACAGGCGGCGAGAAAGAAGATCGATTTCGTCAGTGCGTCAAGACATCAGGACCCGATCCGCTGGAGTGTGACCCAACGACTCCGCTGACCTGGGCAAACTTTACCGGTTCGGCGCCGGCAGGGGCCGCGTTGGACGCGTTTACTGTGGCGCCGGTG
>DATLWF010000116.1:0-3199 GCA_035576605.1 Blastocatellia bacterium
TCGCGCCGATTGCCCCAGGCAACGTACAAGTCCACTGGCCCGAAGGCAACGTCTTGATCGAACGCGGCGTATCCGATCCCGAGTGCGGGATCCCGGACTTCAACACAGTAGTCGAGATCGAGCGGATAACGTAGCAGGCTGCTGAAAAAGGATGCCTCCACCAACCCTGTGTTGGTGGGGCGTCGATTGTCGGGCTACAATGGGAGTCTCGCTCAAAGCCCTCCACCGACCCCGTGTCGGTGGAGGCGCGACTGTCGGCTAGGCACCGTGGAGTTTAATCCTTTAGCTTGGGAAATCGTGCCTCCACCGACACAGGGTCGGTGGAGGGCTCTGAGCGAGTCCCCCATTTGTAGCCCGACGATCGACGCCCCACCAACACAGGGTTGGTGGAGGCTTCGTTTTTTCAGCAGCCTCCTAGAGGCCGCTTTTGAGCCTTTGCATCTTTGACCTTTGCGACGTTGCGCGAACGAACCACGACTCATCAACAGATAGCGAGGAACACAATGCGACGACAACCTTTCCTTCTCGTTTTGGCTATGCTCCTCCCTGCAGGTGCACGGGAAAAGCCAATCAAGCCAACCTACGAAGTTTACGCCGTCAGCTACGCGGTCATTCCGGACTTCTCGGTCGCCGGTTTGGTCGCTGGCGCAGATCGCTCGCGCAAATTGGATATTCAAATGATGGTGTGGCTACTCAAGGGATCAAACGGCGCCAACGTCCTCGTTGATTCCGGGTTCTATCGCGATAAGTTTTTCAAACAGTGGAAGGTGAAAGAGTTCATCAAACCTTCCGAAGCGATCGCTAAGCTGGCACTAAAGCCGGAGGACATCACCGATGTGATCATCACTCACATGCACTGGGATCATGCCGACGGCATGGATCTCTTCCCGAAAGCGCGCATCTGGATTCAGCAGGACGAGTACGCTTACTACACAGGCGAAGCGTGGCAACCCGGCGGCTCGCACGGCGGGATTGATGCCGAGGACGTGTTGGCGCTGGTCAAGGCGAACACAGAAGGCCGCGTGCATATTGTCAAAGGCGACGACCAGGAAGCGATCGATGGCATCAGGTTTTACACGGGCGGCCGTCACACCTACGCCTCACAGTATGTCGCGGTGAACGCGAAGTCGGGAACCACGGTCATCGCGTCGGACAATTGTTATCTGTATGAGAACCTGGATAAGCACGCGCCGATCGCTCAGACCCTGGACGCCGCTTCAAACTTGAGGGCTCAGGATCGGATGAAGCAGTTGGCCTCGAGTCCGCGCTTGATTGTGCCTGGGCACGATCCGGCAGTACTTACGCGCTTCCCTGCTCCTGGAAACGGCGTCGCGAAGATTGAGTAGAACTCGGATCGCGCGAAAGATTACGATCTGCGCCTATCCGTCGCACCTGTCCTATCCGCGGTGCACTCTTGTTATTTTCGAGCGCTGTTCAGCGAATCGACTCTAGAAACTCACTGACTACTCGATTAATCTCCGTCGCCGAAGCGCTCTCACTATGAGGGCTGTGGCCGCCGCCTTCGATGATCTCAATTCTCGCGGTGGGCATTTCCGCCCGCACAGCGTCGAGCTCTCCCGGCTCAGTGCGCGGATCGCGCGAGCCGTGGATGAAAAGCGTTGGCACTCGTAGCTGAGATAGCTTTCCGTCATACAGGTCATGCCTCGCATGCGTTGCCTCGTCGGCGATCCCGAGCCAGGCATAACCATTGATCACTATCAACTTCCGCCAGTAGTCTTCGCCGTGCTCTCCAGCGAGCGTGCTCGCCACCCGTTCACCCAAAAGGCCAGGATCATCGGCCATCACCTCGAAGAACTCTCGCGAACCGGGCTTCGCACGATAGAAGTGAAACGCTTCCAGAATCAACCCTGAGATTCGATCCGGCGCAGCCAATCCCACCTTGGCCGCGATCACCGCGCCGTCGCTGTGTCCCCATAAGACCGCGCGATCGACGTGAAGCGCATCAAGCAGGCGCATCGTCTCGACGGCTGCTCGCGCATGAAAATCCGTGGGAACATGATCGAGACGCAGCGAACGCCCGTACCCAGTCCGATCCGGTACGAGAATTCTGAAACGATTCCCAAACGCGTCGATTTGCCGATCGAAAGGGTAAATCTCATAGCCCCAACCGCCGTGCAGAAAAACGAGCGGTGACCCCGATCCGTCCTCGCGATAGTGGATCTCGACGGGACTGATGTCCGGCGCTAATGGCGATTCTTCAATCGTTACGAATGGCAAGTGTCAATTAACTCCATCTGCGATCCGCGCGTTCGGACATACAGTAACTTGACCTTGCTCCGAGTTCAACGAGCCGAGTCTCGTTTGAGGTCTGGACAGAATCACCGTCAACGACGACTCGCCGTTTGCTTGCGGCTGCCTCAGCCCCTACGCTATACATTGCTCGCCACAAAAGGAGGCGTGATGATGCGATCACTTGCAGTTGCTGCCCTGTCGCTTTGCGGTCTGCTGCCCTCAACTGTTCAGTCGCCCGTCCCTGTCGACAACGAGCCGCGGCATCACCTGAAATTCCAGAACGAGTACGTAAAAGTCTTCGACGTGGTCGTGCCACCGGGCGATACCACGCTGTTTCACATTCACTCTAACGACTACGCCTACGCTTCGATCGGCGATGCGACGCTGAAAGCAGAGGTGATGGGCAGTCAACCGGTGGATTTGATCTTGAAGGACGGCGAGGCTCGGTTCACAAAAGGCCCCATCACTCATCGCGTTACTAACGTAGCCAGGACTCCATTTCGCAACATCACAATCGAGGTATTGAAGTCTCCCGGTCCGGTGGGAGCTTCGACGACCGACACCTCGCCGGGTCACTCAATCGTGCTCGAAAACGATCGTGTGCGCATCGAGCGATTGATCCTCGAACCCGGCCAATCCACAAACATCCATACACACAATCTCTCGGCTCTGAGCGTGTTTCTTACAAGAGCCAAGGTCCGGATCGAGTCGCCGGGGCAAAAGCCACAAACAATCGATTACATGCCGGGCGATTTCCGCTGGCGAACGGCGCCAGTCACCCACTCAATCAAGAACATCGGCTCTACACGGTTCGAAGCGGTAGGCGTCGACTGGAAGTGACACCTCAGATGGCACCTGATACAACGGCAGAAATAATAGCTTCGCTACAGGACCGCATCATCACTTGTCGTCTCTGCCCGCGGCTTGTCGAGTGGCGAGAGACGGT
>DATLWF010000117.1:0-16903 GCA_035576605.1 Blastocatellia bacterium
CAGCGCCAGCGTCAGGCCTTGCCTTACCACAAATGCAACCACATCTCGGTGCTTCGCTCCCAGCGCCATCCGGATGCCTATCTCGTGCGTTCGCTCAGTCACGGAATACGACATCACTCCGTAGACTCCCACCGACGCAAGAATCAACGCAACGCCGGCGAAAACGCCAAGCAGCAAAGTGTACAGCCGTGGCTCGGCCACCAGGTCGGACAAATGGTGCTCGACGGTCTCGGCGCCTGACACTGGCAGGTCCTTGTCGACTTCCCAGATCGCCTGCTGCAGGTCTTTCTTTAATCTCATCGGGTCGCCGCTCGCGGCGCGAATCACCAGCGCCTCCCCGAACCAGGGCACCTGTTGATATGGAACATATACCTCAGGCTTTGTCGGTAAGCCCAATTCCTCTTGTTTGATGTCCGTCGATACGCCGACTATCTCGCGCACCAGCCTGCGTCCAAGGTAGCCAAGCACGATCTTCCTGCCGATCGGCTCACCGTCCGCGAAGTACCGTCGTGCAAGCGTCTCGTTGATGATGGCGACGCCCGGCGCTCGGCCATCATCGCGGTCATCAAAGTCCCGGCCGGCGCGAATCTGCGCCTTCAGCACCTTGAAGTAATCCGGCGCGATCGAGCTGTAACGAACGGTCGCGTCGCCGGTGGGCAATGGATCGCCCTCGATGTTGAATTGAAAGTTTAGAAGGCCAAACCAGGCCTCGGAGCTTGACGTGACGCCATCCGCGCCGTGCACTTGAGAAACTCGTTCGAGCACCTGCTTGTAGAAGCGCGCTTTGGCTTCATCGTTCGGATATCTCGAGAACGGCGCCGGCACCCACATCGTCAGCAAGCCATTCGGGTCGTAGCCGAGATCAACACGCCTGAGCCGAACGAAGCTTTGGACTAACAGGCCGGCGCCAATCAGCAAAACGAGTGCGACCGCGATCTCAGCGATGATCAGGGCGCTGCGCGTGCGCTGGTGCCCGGCGCTCGATCCGCCACGGCCGCCTTCTTTCAGCCACTCGCCTACATCCGGCCGCGACGCTTGCCACGCGGGGACCAGCCCAAAAACAATCCCGGTCAGCGCCGATATCAGAAGCGTGAACAACGTCACCGCTCGATCGATACGAATCTCAACCGGGAGTTGGAAGGCTTCCTTGGATGGCAGTATGCCGATGAGCAGATCCAGACCCCACGCCGCGAGCAGCAATCCCACGGCTCCGCCCGCAAGCCCAAGCACTATGCTCTCAGTGAGCAACTGCCGCATCAGTCTCCCGCGGCCCGCTCCGAGCGCCAGGCGTATTGCCATCTCCTTGCGTCGCGACGCGGCGCGCGCAAGCAGCAGGTTCGCGACGTTTGCGCACGCGATCAGCAGCACGCAACCAACCGCACCCAACAACACGAATAGCGCGGTGCGCGTGCCGCCTATCAAACTGTCTCGCAACGGAGTAAGGTGCGCGGTCCATCCTTTGTTCGCCTGAGGGTGTTCCGCTTCAAGACGGCTCGCGATTGTTTTGAGTTCGGCCTGTGCGCTCTCGAGAGTCTGATCCGGTTTGATTCGACCGACAACATTGAAGTAGCGATTGGACCGGTTGCGCATCTCGCTCGCGTTGCGCGCGAGCGGCGTCCACACTTCGGCGTAGCTCGGAAACTTGAAGTCCGGCGGCATCACCGCGATCACCGTCGTACCGCCTTCAGAGGTGTTGAATGTTTTGCCAACGACCGACGGATCGCCGCCAAAGCGCCGCATCCAGAGTCTGTGACTCAACACAACGGTCTCAGGAGCATTGAGCTGGCCGTCTTCGGCGGAGAACACGCGGCCAAGCAACGGCTGAACGGCGAAGGTCTGAAAGAAATTGAATGACACTCGAGCGCCGTTAAAGACGTCAGGTTGATCCGAGTCCTTCAAGCTGAATCCGCCGCCGCCTGAGAGAGCAGCGAGTTGATCGAAAGCCTGGCTCTGGTCTTTCCAGTCCCAGAAATCGGCTGGCGATACGCCGTCCAACTCATGCTGCGAATTGATCGAGTTCACAGACGCTGCCGAAACCAGGCGGGCCGGGTCTGCATAAGGCAGCGGCCTGAGCATCACCGCATTGACCACGCTGAAAATCGCGCTGTTGGCGCCGATGCCCAGCGCGAGCGCCATCACCGCAACGACCGTGAAGCCCGGCCGTTTGAGAAGCATTCTGAATCCGTATCGTAGGTCTCTCAGGAAAGTCTCCATCGGGCTCCTCCACATCCCAGGTGCGAACCGCTGGACCAGGGAAAGGGTCTCTTCAGAGGCTTGCCTGACCAACTTCCGTGCCAAGAACGGTTCGGCCTAAGTTATGGAATTGATTCAGTTTTGATGAGGGTCCGACCGTGTTGCGCGGGGTACGTGTGCGGCTGTGGGAAAGGCGAATCTCAGAATCAGAAATTATCCAGGTCCGTAGTCAGTAGTCCGTGGTCCGTAGTCCGTAGTCTGTGGTCCGTGGACACAGGGATAGAGATTTTCCATTCTCCATTTTCCATTTGTCATTTGTCATTTGATGCGTAGGGTTCTTTGACCTGCCAAGAACGTTTAGAGTCACCGGGAAATGACAAATGACAAATGGAAAATGGAAAATGGAAAATGGAAAATGGAAAATGGAAAATCGAGAACTCCACGGGCCACAGACTACGGACCACGGACTACGGACTACGGACGACCATCTTTTCTCTGCCGGCCGTAAGGGCGGCTTCTTCTCTCCGTCATTTGCTGGAATTGCTCCCACTGCTCCGGTGTGAGTACCGACTGCAGTCGCTCGTCAGTGTTCTTGCGCACCTCGCGAAACTTAGGTTCTGACTCTTTGCGCAACTCGGTCAACTGCTTTCGGGCGTCATCAAATATTCCGCTGACCTGGGTCCTCTGTTCTTGAGTTAGATTGAGCCTGTCGAGCATCTGACCAAATTCGCCGCGCTCACCGCCTTGCTGAGACCATTGCCGCGAGCGATAGAGGTTCATTGAGAGACCACCTGCTATGAAGCCGACAACAAACAAAATCAGAACCGCCAGCCTAACCTGCCATTTGCTTCCAGCTCTACTGTCCATCGCCGTCCTCCACGTCGTACACGGTTCCGATAACCTGATCGTTCACCAACTCGTCATCGTCGACATCACCGCGCTCCAACACCACGTACTCCGGTGAATAGAGATTCTGACTTGCGGCCACGATCGGCGTTTGACTCTGGGAATCGGGGCTCTGGCTGAAGATTGTGATGCCGGTCAGCGTCACCATCAGGAGAGCCAGTGTTGAAATCAGCGCGCCTGCCGCTCTCCACATCTTTACGAGCGAAGGTTCTTCGGGAGTCAGTTGCCTTTCTCTGATCGCGGCCATAACGCGAGTCTTGAAGAAGGGGCTTGCGTCTACTGTTTCAGACGTTCGCGCTTGTATCAAGGAGGCCGCGACCCTCGCAGCATCATAAGCGGACTTGCACTGTTCGCACATTGCAATGTGAGATTCAGCGCTCGCGATATCGCCGTCGCCCAGGCTGCCAAAAGGCTTTTCGTCGAGCATTTTTATGATGTGGTTGTCAGGCATGGTATCAGCTGCCTTTCTCGTCCGCGCTTGTTGATCTGCGCTTGAGCAATTTTTCAACCGCCTGGCGCATTCGGCGGCGTGCACGAAACGCACGGACTTTTACTTTCGATTCGGACCAGCCAGTCATTTCCGCCACGTCCTTCACCGGCAGTTGTTCGCCGTCGATCGACATCAACACCAGCCGGTCATCGGGCGGCAACTGGCTCAAGACCTTCTCGGCGAGATCTGCGGCGATCCGCCCGCGCTCGTTCGATTGGTGGCGCTGCGTAGAAACACCGGCCAACTGATTCTCGAGCCACGGTCCGTCGTGATCGGTCAGGTCAGAGACAGTAAACTCGGGATGGCGTTTCGCGCTTCTGAGCATGTTGATGCATTGATTTGCCGCTATGCGAGCCAGCCATGCCTCGAGAGAGCCTCTCCCTTCATAGCTTGAAAGTTGCGTGTAGGCTTTCAGGAAGGCCTCCTGAGCTGCGTCTTCGACCGCAGCGGGTTGCCGAAAGAATTTGCTGGCAACCCGGAATACTCGCGGGCTGTATCGGCGAAGGATCTCCTCAAACGCCCGCTCGTCTCCTTCGCGCGCCAGGCTTACCAGTTCCAGGTCCGAAGCCTGTTCGATCTCGATTGCCAGAGCCGCTCCCCATCAGAGGTCAAAAATGGCAGGCCCTTTAACGGCCGGGCCTGCCTTCCATGCTAACTTGGAGCTCACTTGGAGCTTTGCTTCTTAGCTCCTCGTTCAGACCACTTTGATTTTTGCTGAGCTCGCAATTGCTCCAGCTTGGTCTTCTGATCGGCAGTCAAAACGGAAAGCATCTCCTGGTGGGTTCGAAACTCCTCGCCCATCAGCTTTGCTTCAAGCGGCGCTATTTCGCTGAGCTTCTGCGTCACCAGCGCCTCGTTGAACGTCCCGCCCTGGCTCGCCTGACGAATCTCCTGACGCTTTGCGCGTACTTGCTCCATCAAAGGACGCAGGTTCTGACTGTGACTTTCACGTATCTGCTTCATCTGAGCCTTCTGCGCGTCGGTCAGATCAAGATCTCGGAAGAAGGCGCCCGACATTCGGTCGCCGCCCTGCATTCCGTGTCCTTCAGCGTGACGCCCTCTCTGTCCGCCCGCGTCTTTCGATTGAGCGATCGCAAATGGGACAGCTACGGCGAGTGCCATAACCGCCGCCAAAGCAATTGCGCGAGTTCGATTTAGTTTGCCCATTGTTACCTCTCTCTTTATTAGTATCGTCTTATTCCTTTCGAAGGTTCCATCTACTAAGACACTCAGCTCCAGGGAATGGTTACAACGCGAGGTCAGAAATCAATGCCGTGCAACCAGACGCTCTAGCCGCCTCTCTAACCTCATAGCGACGAACAAGTGGGTCTGGGGCTATGTCGAACCAATTTCGCATCCTGTGTTGCGCAATCTTTACGATGATAAGCGTGTCTGGTAACGCCTGGGCCAGTATGGTCAATAGCGATCAGGCCCTGAGTCATCTCTCAACGACAAATTCGGACCTGGTGCGGGCCGCAAGTCAGTATAAAGCAAGCGTACTGGCTTTGATTCCGATCTACGAGAACAATCTAAAGACCGCGATGGAAGCACTGGTAAAGCGCAAAGAGCTGCTCGCGCAAGGTCTGGTATCAAACCGCGACATCGACGCGGGCGAACGAGCTGTGAAGGACGCGCAAACGCAGTTGGACCAGACGCGTCAGCAACTTACAGAATCGGATCAATTGATCGCGGAGGCCAACGCTGAATCCGTCAAGCCGCCGGGTGCTGCCCCGACAGGACGCTACACGAGCAACGCCGCAGTGATGAGATACAACGGCGCAGCTGGCTGGTCGATTACCCAGACATCAAAGGTGGAAGGCTTCTTCGCATCGAAGTTCGGCAGGGAACTTCCGATCAGCGCGTTCGGTCAGTCGGCGACTCATAACCATTTGGGGTTTGACCATAGAAACTCAGTCGATGTCGCGTTGCGCCCTGACAGTGCCGAGGGCAAAGCTCTGATCGATTATCTGCGCAGCAATGGCATGCCCTTCCTGGCATTCCGCTCGGCAATCCCCGGCGTGGCCACCGGCGCCCACATTCATATCGGATATCCGTCACACCGGATGGGTTGAGAAAGGTCTCTGGTTTCTAGTTTCTAGTGGCCCGTAACATTGAAATCGATAGCGTCACGGGAAAAGGCCAACGTCTCGTTTAGGTTGATCTGATTCGTCTTCCTCTCATTAACACCCCTCTTCAGAGGAGTGATTTGCGGAGCGGGGATCTCCGAACTGTTTCAACAGTTTCACGCCCTCCACGGCAAAACTGTTAAAACCGTTGGGACGGAGGGGTGACTCGGCGACACCCAACTGAAGTTGGGTGTTAATGAAAAGGCCCCTATCGAACTAAATGTTACAGGTCGTTACAGGTCACTAATTTCCGGTTTCTAGTTTCTTGTATCTGGAATCCGGAATCTGAAATCTAAACCCGAAAAATCATTCGTACCGCAGCGCAACCATCGGATCGACCTTCGTCGCGCGGCGTGCCGGCACGAAACAGGCTGTCAGAGCCACTCCTGTCAGCAATACGGATACAGCGATAAACGTCATCGCGTCGGTAGCGCTTACGCTGTAGAGCAGGCTCGCCATCAAACGGGTGAGCGCGTATGCGGCACCCAAACCGATCCCGACGCCCGTCAGCGTCAGCTTCAAGCCATGTCCGAGCACCAGCCGCAGCACATCGCCCGACTGCGCTCCGAGCGCGATTCGCACTCCGATTTCCTGCGCGCGTTGGGCAACCGTGTAAGAGAGCACGCCGTAAATGCCAATTACTGAAAGCAATGCCGCGATCAATCCAAAGGCGACGAACAGCAGCATGCTGGCGCGTCGGGGTGCGACCGAACGGTCAAGGATCGTCGTCATCGTTTCGAGATTGGCAACCGCCAGTTCCTTGTCTACCGCGGCGATCTGGCCGCGTATCGCGCTCGTCACGCCGGCCGGATCAATGTGCGTCCGCACCGTCAGCGCCATCGAGCGCCAGACGCTTTGGGTGTGCGGCACGTAGACCAGCCCGTGCAAATCGTCGTCGCGCCCGAAGTAGCGTACGTCCTGAACGACGCCGACAATCTCGCGCAACTTGTTCTCATCGCGCCACGAGCGGATGCGCTTGCCGAGCGGGTCTTCGTTGGCGAACATCCGCCCGGCAAGTGTCTGATTGATGATAATAACTTGATTGCTGTCAGCCCGGTCACGCTGATCAAAGTCGCGCCCTTTGATCAGCGTCATCCCGGCGGTGGCAAAATAGCCCGGACTGATAACGTTCCACTGCGCGGGATTATCGGTGCTCGCCGGCGGCTCCGGCTGGCCTTCCTCGAGGAACACCCGCCCCAGATAAAATCCGCCGCCCCCCAGCGGCAGCGCCGAAGTGATGGCTGCGGCCTCGACGCCGGGCGCGGCTTGAACGCTGTCGATGAGGCGCTGATAAAAAGCAATGATGCGCGCTTCATCGGGGTATCTCAGGCTGGGAGAGTTGATTTGCATTGTAATGAGACGATCAACCTTGAGTCCCGGGTCAATCTGTTGCACGCGCATAAAGCTGCGAGTCATCAGACCTGCGCCTATAAGCAGCACGAGCGACAGCGCCACTTCAGAAACCACCAGCACATTGCGCACGAGTCGGCTCCGAGTCCCGCCGGTTGCGCTCCGCGACGATTCTTTGAGCGCTTGCTGAAGGTCGGCGCGCGAAGACTGAAGCGCTGGAATCAAACCGCAGACGACTGCAGTGATTAACGACGCCGACAGCGTGAACAGCAACACCCGAGCGTCGATGTGGACACCCGCCAGCCTGGGCGTATCGCCCGGAGCGACCGACTTCAGCAGGGCCACGCCCCAGACAGCCATCAACAAGCCGAGGCCGCCGCCGATGAAGGTCAGCAACAGGCTCTCCGTTAGCAGTTGGCGGACCAGGCGCAGCCGTCCCGCGCCGAGCGCCAGACGAATCGCCATCTCGCGTTCGCGGCCCGCCGCGCGTACCAGCAACAGGTTGGCGACATTGACGCAGGCAATCAGCAACACGCAAACCACGGTCGCCAGCAGGATGAGCAGCGAGGTTTGCAGTTGCCTCCCGACGACATAATCACGCAGCCCGACAATGCGGTTGCTCCATCCCTGCCGTGACTCCGGGTGCTCCTGCTCGAGGCGCGCGGCGATGCTCGCCAATGCGGCGTTGACCTGCGCTGGCGAGACTTCTGGTCTCAAGCGCGCGACGCCGGAGAAGATCATGTTGTCGCGCCGCAGCAGACCGGCGTCCGGGTTCGGTCCGACCGCCAGTGGTGCAAGAACGTCGCGGTCGACCGGCCAGAGCGAATCTTTCGGCATCACGCCGACTACAGGATAGGGACGGCCATTGAGATAGATCTTCTGGCCGACGATATTCGCGTCGGCGCCGAACCGCCTTTGCCACAAGCCATACGTGATGATCAGTCCGCGCGCCGGGCCGGGCGGGTTGTAATCATCGGAGGAAAACGTGCGGCCGATCAGAGCCTCGGTGCCCATCACCGCGAAGTAGTCTTCGGAGACTGCCGCCACGCGCACTCGTTCGGGCTCGCCGTCCCCGCTTGTCAGATCGGCAGCGCTCAGTAAGTCAAGCGCGGCGACGTGCGCGAAGATGCCTTCATTCCGCCAGTCCAGATAATCGGCATAGGTGATCCCGCCGTCGTCCGAACCACGCGCCGCATTGAAAGAGATGGGAACCACCAGTTGATCGGCGTTTTTGTAAGGCAGCGGGCGCAGCAGAACCGCATTCACGAAGCTGAAGATCGTGGTGTTCGCGCCGATGCCCAATGCCAGCGTGATAACGGCGATCAAGGTGAAGCCCGGTTTCCTAACCAGCATTCGCGCGCCGTAGCGCAGATCGATCAACAGGCTATTCATGGGATCTCCTTCCGTTTCTGGTTTCTGGTTTCTGGTTTGTGGTTTCCGGTTACTGATTGCTTGTTTGTGTTCGCCGCCTTCGAAAAGCCTTGAACCTTCAGACCACGAACTGGAAACCAGAAAGCGGAAACCAGAAACCACAGACCAGGAACCACGAGCCTATTCGCTCCGCAACGCCACAATCGGATCGAGCCGTGCTGCCCGTCGCGCGGGGAGGTAGACGGAAAGAGCCGCCACTATTCCGAGCAGGCACACGGAAGCGATAAAGACGAGTGGATCGTGTGTCTTAACCTCAAACAACAGTTTTTCAACTAGCCGCGCCATAAAGAACGCCGCGACTAAGCCGAGCGCGATGCCAATGAAGGACAGCTTCATCCCTCCGCGTAAGACCAGTAGAGTAATGTCACGGCGTGTCGCTCCAAGGGCGGAGCGGATGCTGAGTTCGCGGGCCCGTTGTCCAACGGAATACGACATTACGCCGTAAATGCCGATGCACGCGAGACAGATGGCGACGAGGGCGAACAGTCCTAACAGGTTGAGCGTCGTGCGCTGTCGAGCGAGCGACCGCTGGACAGCTTCTTCAAGTGTACGCACGTTGGCAATGGGTTGATCGGGGTCGGCTTCAAGGATGGTTTTCCGCACGGTTTCAACGAGCGTGGCAGGCGGCTGCGCAGAACGCACTACCATCGCGGCTGTCGGATAGGAAAAATGCGCGCGGGGACCATAGATTTTGGCAGGCGGATCAAGACCCAGACTTAAATGATGGACGGGCGCAACGACGCCAACGATCTCCCAGGATTTGTTTTGATACTCGAGAGTTTTGCCAATCGGCTCTTCATCAGGATAAAGGTCGTGCGCTACCGTCGCATCAATCACCAGCACCGAGGGAGCCGTTGGAACGTTATCGGCCGCCGTAATAAGACGTCCACGCAGTAACTTGATTTGCAGCGCCGCAAAATAATCACCGCTGACAAAATCATCTCCTATGCCATAAGCTTGCCGCTCTGGTTTATCGGGGCGCGTGACCGAACCGCCACGCATGCGATTGCTCAGCGGCAGGGTGGTCGCAGCTCCGACGGAGGCAACGCCGGGCAAGGCTGCAATGCGCTCACTCAGGTCGTTCAAGAAGCGTTGTTGATCTTCGGCTTTCGGATATTTCGTTTTGGAGAACGACAGATCGAATGCCAGCGTTTCCTGCGGATTGAAACCGGGGTCGGTCGCCAACAGTCGCGTGAAGCTGCGCAAGAGCAATCCCGCGCCGATCAACAAAACCAAGGTAAGAGCGAATTCCGCGACGATCAGCGCTGATTGCGAACGCCGCCTGGAAACGGACTGTGTGCCGCGGTCGGTTTCCCTCAAGACATGATTCAAGTCTGGCCGGCTCGCACGAATGGCGGGGAGAACGCCAAAGAGAATGCCACAGCCGCCGGCGACTAAAATCGAAAATGCCATCACACTTGGATCTAGCTTCGGCTGCAACAACTGAGGCACCATGCCGGTCAACATTGTGGTAAGCGCTCCGATGCTAACGAGCGCCAACAGCAAGCCCAGCGCACAACCCGCGAAGGCGAGCAGCAAGCTCTCAATCAAGAGTTGACCAATGATGCGAGTTGAATTCGCCCCTAACGCCACGCGAATCGCCATCTCCCTGGCGCGGGCGTTCCCGCGCGCGAGCAGCAGGTTTGAAACATTCGCGCAGGCGATCAATAACACCAGGCCGACAGTCCCCAATAGAATTAGAAGTGTTGGGCGAATGTCTCCGGTCAAATCCTGTTGCAGCGAGACAACGTCGACACTCCAGTCCTTTTTGCGTACCGGATAGTCCGCCGCGAGTTGTCGCTTAACTTCGCGCAACTCCGTTTTGGCGGCGGTCGCTGTGATTCCCGGCTTTACGAGCCCGATCGCTCCACAGCAGCCGTAATCGCGTACCCACTTGATCGTGTCCGTATCAACGTCAAAAATCATCGGTACCAGAAACATCGCTTCTTCCTGCAGTAACGCGGCAGGCGGCAAGACACCAATCACCGTGTACGGAAGCTGGTTCAGCGACACGCTCTGCCCGATGATTCCCTCATCGCCACCATAACGCCGCTGCCAGAATTGATGCGTCAGCACGACCACACGATTGTTGCCGCCCATTTCATCTTCACCCGCTGCAAACCCACGTCCGATCAGCGGAGCGAGGCCCAGCACCGAAAGATACTCCGTCGAGACTTGTAACCCCGCGATGTGTTCCGGTTGTTCCGTGCCAGTGAGATTGAGCCGGATGTCTTTATAGAGCGCGAGGTGCGCAAACTTGGAGCTGTGCGCGCGCCAGTCTTTGAAAACACCGCCGGAGACGGAATTCTGTTGACCGTTGGGCATTGTTTCCCAAATTCGCATGAGTCGTTCGGCATTAGGATAAGGCAGCGCCTTAATCAGCACCGAATTGATCACACTGAAAATCGCAGTGTTGGCTCCAATGCCCAGTGACAGCGTGAGGACGGCGATCAGCGTGAAGCCGGGGTTCTTCATCAACATTCGCGCGCCGTAGCGCAGGTCCTGCCAGAGTGTTTCCATTAAACCTCCTCTCGTTACCGATTGCGGTTGGCAATGCTTCCTCCTTCAATCGGCAATCGCAAACTGGCAATCGGCAATCGGCAATCAGTTCATTCGTACCGCAGCGCCACCATCGGATCGACTCTCGTTGCGCGGCGAGCCGGCACGAAACAGGCTCCCAGAGCCACTGCTGCGAGCACAATTGGAATCACCACGAAGGTCAGCGGGTCGGTTGCGCTAATTCCATAGAGCAGACTCGACAGTAGGCGGGTCAACGCGACTGCGCCAATCAAGCCCGCCCCTATGCCGGCGAGCGCGAGCACCATACCTCGCCTCACGATCATTCCGAGGACATCTGTCCCCCGCGCACCCAGCGCCATTCGAACACCTATCTCGTGAGTCCGTTGCGCCACCGAGTACGACATCACGCCGTAGATGCCAACCGCGGCAAGGGTCAACGCCAGGGCTGCGAAGACTCCGAGCAACAGCATGTTGAACCGGCGCTGCGACGACATCTCGGACAGAGTCTGGTCCATCGATTTGAGCTCGTAGACCGATTGGTCGTTGTCGATGGCCCAAACCTCGCCACGCAGGGTGTTCGACAGAGTCACGGGATCGACAGCGGTGCGTGCGACAATCGTTAGCGTGGCGCTTGGGTTCTGAGACTGTGGAAGGAAGGTTTCGGGACGCACTGGTCTGTCAAATCCGGTGCGGCGCATATCCCCGACCACCCCCACGATCGTGATCCAGTTGTTGTTGTCCGGGCCGGATTGACCGTAGACGAAGCGCTTGCCAAGCGGCTCCTCATCGGCGAAGAATCGGCGAACGAAGGTCTCGTTGACGATCACAACCGGCGTTGAGTTCCGAACGTCGCGGTCGTCAAACTCGCGGCCGCTTAGCAACGGGATGCCCATCGCCCTGAAGTAGCCAGGCGAGACGGAATCCAGAGGAACCTCGATCGAGTCGGATCCGATGGGCACGGGCCGTCCCTCGATTGAAAAGTTGGTTGAGTTGGGAGTGTCCGTGAGGAAGACGTCCGAGATAGCGCCAACCGACTTAACTCCGGGTACCGACTCGATGCGTTCGAGAAGTTGCTTGTAAAAAGCGTCAACCTGGGCGGGCTCGCGATACTTCGTGCCTGGCAGCTGAATCCGCATCGTCGCAAGGTTGTTGGGATTGAAGCCCAAATCGAACTGCTGAAGTCTCAAGAAGCTTCGGATCAACAGTCCGGCTCCCACAAGCAACACCAGGGACAGCGCGATCTCCGACACTACCAGCAGATTACGTACACGCAGACCGCCCGCTCCTCCTGTCGCGCCTCGCCCGCCTTCCTTGAGCGTGTTGTTCAGATCGGGCTTTGATGCTTGAAGCGATGGAACGAGCCCGAAAATCAAACCGGTCAGCAGTGAGACGGACAGTGTGAAAGCCAGCACTCGGCCGTCAATCCCAGCTTGATCGAAGCGGGGAATGTCTCCGGGGCTGAGCGCGACAAGCACATTCAATCCCCACACTGCCATCAACAACCCCGCGGCGCCGCCCACCAGCCCAAGTACCGCGCTCTCGGTCAGTAGCTGTCTGACTATCCGCCACCGGCGCGCCCCAAGCGCGAGCCGAATCGCGATTTCTCTTTCTCTGATGGCTGCTTGCGCCAGCAGCAGATTGGCGACGTTGGCGCACGCTATCAGCAGAACGAAAGCGACGGCTCCCAGCAGGACCAGCAGGGCCGGTTTCACGGCCCGCGTCTCCTGGTCGCGTAGGAGCACGAGATTCACTCCGTAGTCGGACTGAGAATACTGCTCGTCCAATCTCTTTGCGATTGCACCCATGTCTGCTCGGGCCTGGGCCATCGAGACGCCGGGCTTTAACCGCCCGACCGCTTTGTAGGAGATGACGCTGCGCGCCTGCTTTCGTTGCGGAGAGAGAGCGAGTGGCACCCAGACTTCGGTCCTCTTGTCGGGAAAGCTGAAGCCGGGGGGCATTACGCCAATCACAGTGCGATTTGCGCCGTTCATACTGATCGCTTGACCGATTGCGTTCGGGTTGCTTCCGAATCGGCTGCGCCACAGCCCGTTGCTCAGTACGACGACAAGATCTTTGCCCGGCTCTTCTTCTTCTTCGGTGAATACACGGCCCATCAAAGGCTCGACTCCCAAAACAGAGAACATGCTCGCGGTGTTCCACGCGCCAAGTATACGAACCGGGTCACCAACACCGGTGAGGTTGAAGCTTCGATCGTTGAAAGCAGCCATGTCTTCATAGACCTGGTTCTGCTGTTTGTAATCCAGGTAGTTGGGATAGGAGTGCCAGTCCTCCGCGACGCCCAGCTTCGGGTTGTCCATCCAGATCATCGAGATCCGGTCGAAATTCTTATAGGGCAGGGGACGAAGCAGAATTGCGTTGACCACGCTGAAAATCGCAGTGTTCGCGCCGATACCTATCGCCAGCGCAAGAACGACAATCGCGGTGAACGCGGGCTTCTTAAGCAGCACTCGAACCGTGTAGCGAAGATCTTGAAGCAGTGTTTCCATCAGTCAATCCTCCGAGTTTAGCGTCGCTAGTTTGTGATTGGTGAGGCGGCTTCATATCCAGAAACCAGAAACTACAAACCACAAACAAACCAGAAACCACAAACAAACCTATTCATACCTGAGCGCCACCATCGGATCGACCTTCGTTGCGCGACGTGCCGGCACGAAACAGGCTGCCAGAGCCACCCCTGTCAGCAGCAATGAAATCCCAAGGAAGGTCACCGGATCGGTCGCGCTCACCCCGAACAGCAGACTCGCCATCAATCGGGTCAGCGCGAAGGCCGCGATACCGCCGATCGTCACGCCGCCCAGCACCAGGCCCGCTCCCTTCTTCAGCACCAACCCGAAGATGTCGCGCTGCAACGCACCCAAAGCCAGGCGCACCCCAATTTCGGGCGTCTGTTGCGCGACCAGGTAGGACAGCACGCCGTAGATTCCAAGTGAGGCCAGCAGCAGCGCGAGCCCGGCATACGCCGACAGCAGGATCATTCCCAAACGGCGCGACCCCGTCTCCCTGGTCAACAGCTCTTCCATCGTCGCAATGTTCGAGACCGGTTGATCCGGAGCGACGGTTCGAATCACCTCTCGTACTGCGGAAACCAGGCTCATCGGATCGCGGGCCGTACGAACAACCAGATCGCGCGGCCCATACCACGGGTGTGAAGAGATCTGGCGATAGGGCAGATACATTTCCGCTTTCACCGGAACATCCATGCCCATCTGCCGGACATCGGCGACGATTCCCACAATTGTCACCCACGGCGCATTCGGTACCCCCAGCTTGAACCGCTTGCCCACCGCATCTTCATTGGCCCAATACGCGCGCGCCATTGATTCGTTGACGATCGCGACCGGCAATGATTGTTGGCCGTCGCGGTCATCCAGGTAACGACCTGCCCTGAGACTGATCCCCATCGTCTGAAAATAAGTCGCGCTGACTTGTCGGTGAATAGCGTTCGTAACGAGGCCCGGTTCCGGTTGACGGCCTTCGATCGTGAACCCGTTCGCTCCACCCTTCCATGCCAGGGGCACTGATGTGGTGTAGCCAGCGGAGACGACGCCGGGCAGCGCGCTGACCTGTTCCAGCACCTGGTCATAAAAGGCGATGCGCCGAGCATGCTCGTTGGTTACGTACGCGCGCATGTCGCTGAATTTGTTGTCGGGCAGAATCGTTCTCAACGTCAGCAGTTTCTCTGGCTGAAAGATGGAATATTGACCGCGGAGATTGGAGACGGTTCGAATCATCAGCCCGGCGCCAATCAGCAGCACCAACGCCAGCGCGACTTCGGCTACAACGAACGCACTGCGCAGCTTATGCCCGGACGCACTGAAACTCGTTCGCCCCCCGCCCTGTTTCAGGGCCTGGTTAAGATCGATCTTCGATGCTTGTAACGCCGGCGCCAATCCGAAAACGATCCCGGTGAGCAAGGACACGCCCATCGCATAACCGAGCACAGGCAGATCGATGTTCAACCCGGCGGAAAGCACCATCTCTGAAGGGATGAGTTGCTTCAGCAGCGTGAAGCTCCCCACCGCAACCACCAACCCGAATGCGCCGCCCAACCCGGCAAGAAGGGTGCTCTCAGTCAGCAACTGCCGGATGATTCGAACGCGGCTCGCCCCCAGCGCCGTCCGGACCGCGATCTCCTTGCGCCGGGCGGCGGCGCGCGACAGCAAAAGACCGGCGACGTTAGCGCAGGCGATCAGCAAGACGAATCCAACGGCGACCAGCAGCATGATGAGCGGCCGACGCACCTTTCCCGCCAGTTGCTCGCGCATCGACACGACCGCTGATTTCAAGTTTGCGGCGTCGTCAGGGTAGTCGCGTGCAATCCGCTGCGTGATCGTCGAAATGTCCGTCTGGGCCCGTTCGATCGAAACGCCGGGCTTTGTTCGCGCGACGATCGTCAGATAATGATTGTCCCGATCCGCGAGCTGATATTGCGTAAGGGCGACTGGAACCCACACGCCAATGTCGCCTTGCAGAAACTGAAAGCCAGCCGGCATCACGCCCACCACGGCGTACTTCTCATCGTTGAGCAAGACGTCGCGCCCGACTATCGCCGGGTCGCCTCCGTAGCGACCCTGCCACAGTCCGTAGCTGAGAATCGCGACTTTGTCCGCACCCGGTTGGTCTTCCTCGACCGAGAAGTTTCGCCCTGTGACCGGTTGAATGCCGAGCAATGGAAAGAAATTGGCGGTAACTCCGTGCGACAGAATTCTCTCAGGCTCTCCATCGCCAGTAAGATTGAAGTTCTTCCAATTGAGCGCGGCCACATCCTCGAACGTATGATTCTGCGCTTTCCAATCCACATAGTTGGCCGGCGCCACGTCACTGCGCGGAAAGCCGATGGACGATGCATCTTCCCAGACCATCACCAGCCGCTCCGGTTCCATGAACGGCAGCGGCTTGAGTAACACGGCGTTCACCACACTGAAGATCGCGGTGTTTGCCCCGATGCCAAGGGCCAGAGAGACGACGGCGATAAATGAAAAGCCGGGATTCTTTGTCAGGGTCCGAAATCCGTATCGAAGGTCCTGCCACAAGGTTTCCATAAAGTCAGCCATCTCTTATTTTCCATTTTCTTCTATTTTCTATTTTCTATTTTCCATTTTCCATTTGTCATTTATCATTTGTCATTACGAGGTGATCGGAGCAACGCGACTCTTCACTGGAAAATAAGAAATGACAAATGAGAAATGACAAATGACAAATGGAAAATAGAAATAGAAACGCTCGCTTCACTCGTATCGGAGCGCCACCATCGGATCCACTTTCGTAGCCCTTCGAGCCGGCACGAAACAGGCTCCCAGAGCCACTCCGGCGACAACCGCAGAGATTACCGTGAAGGTCACGGGATCGGTTGCGCCAATCCCGAACAACAGACTTGACATCACACGCGTCAGCGCGAGAGAAGCCGTCAGGCCTGCGGCTATGCCGCCAATCGTCAGCAGGAGTCCTTGTCCGACGACGAGCTTGAGAACATCGCTTGATTGCGCTCCCAGGGCCATGCGAATCCCGAGTTCCTGTGTGCGCTGGGTGACTGAATAGGACATCACGCTGTATATGCCGAGCGCCGCAAGCGTCGCCGCCAGCATCGCCATCAGGCTCAGCAAGACAACAATGAACCGCCGTTGCGCGACTGATCCCGACACCAGTTGCGCCATCGTCGCCACGCGGTAGATCGGCAGGTCTTTGTCCACCGCCCAAATCTCGTTGCGCACCTGCTCAAGCAGCGCCCTCGGCTCGACTGGAGACCTCACGACGAGCTGCATGTCCGAACTTGTCCACTGCGCCTCCGGAACATACGCTTGCAAGTCCGGCGGCGTATCCAGTCCGTAGTGACTCACGTTGCCGGTGATGCCCACGATGGTACGCG
>DATLWF010000118.1:0-7757 GCA_035576605.1 Blastocatellia bacterium
TCGGAGATAAGCAGCTTCTCTTCAGCCGCACCTACCAAATCAGCGCTCCGTTCGACAACGTTGCCGGGCTCGATGAAGGCGCGCCAGTGCGCGCGGGCGGCGTTCGCATCGGCACTGTGAAGAGAATCCTGCTGCCGCACCAATCTGAGGACAAGATAACCGTGGAGTTGCAGCTCGATAACTCAACAAGGGATGTGATCAAGAAGGACTCAATCGCTTCGATTGAAACCGAGGGTTTGCTCGGCGCCAAATACCTTGCTGTTTCCTTCGGCTCTCTGGAAGCCGAAGGCGTTCGCGACGGCGACACGATCGAAAGTCGACCGCCGATCGACTACGGGGATGTAGCGAGAAAAGCCAGCGAGATGCTGGAAACCGCGAAAGACGCTATTGACTCGTCCAAAGTTGCGATCGGCAATGTCAACGAAGCTTCCTCTGACCTGAAGTCCATCACCGGCAAGATCGACAGCGGGCAGGGAACCATGGGCGCGCTGGTAAACGACAAAACCATTTATCGCAACCTCAACGCGACCGTGGACCAGGCGAAGGCAGGCGCAACCTCGCTCCAGGAAAACATGGAGGCGCTCAAGCACAACTTCTTCTTGAGAGGGTTCTTCAAGAAACGAGGTTATTACGATTCGTCTGAATTGACCAAGAACGCCGTCGCCAAACTTCCCGCGAGCACCCCTGTAAAGACGTTCACCTTTGATGGCAAGGATCTCTTCTCCGGTCCCGATACCGCCAAACTCAAAGAGAAGCCTTTGATTCAAGTCGGGTCGTTTCTCGAAAAAAGCACGTATGGCCTCGCGGTCGTGGAGGCACAAACCGGCTCAAAGGGGACCAAGGAAGAGAATCTGAAGCTTTCGCAGGCGCGGGCGATGGTCGTGCGGGAGTATCTGGCGAAGAAGTTCAGAGTGGACGACGCGCGCCTCAAGACGCTCGGCGCAGGTGAAGACCAAAAAACAGCGACAGACAGCGGGCGTGTAACGATTGTCGTCTATCCTGGCAGCCGGGAGAATCGAGCTATCGAAGCGAAAAACAAGTGATCAAAGAGTGTCTCACGTCGGCGTCTCACTGGGGCAAACCGATTCGCCGCACCAAATCATGGAAACGAGGATCGGGGCGTAACGGCTCGAACTCTGGCCGTACTTTCAGATTAATCAGGTGGAAGGATCGTTCATTGTACGCCCTTTCCAACCGCTGAAACGCCTGCTCCGTCTCACCAAGGGCAACATAAATTGCCGCGAGCTCATAAGACGACACATAGCGAACCGCGGAAAGCTTCTGCAATTCGTCAAGTATTCTGTTTGCCTCGTTTCTCTTGCCTGATTTTGCATAGGCGTACCCAAGGGCCGCAGTCATCAGCGGACTGCTCCCTGAAAGAGTTATAGCCTTTTGCAGCTCTGCAATGGCCTCGTCAAACATTCCCTTTTGTTCATAAGCGAGCCCAAGGTGCCAATGCGCCACGGCGAAGTTTGAGTCCATCTCTATCGTCTTCCGCCCTTGTTGGATTGCATCGTCATAGCGCCCCGCGAAGTAGAGCGTTGCCCCCAAAAAGGTATTCATCACGAGCGATGTCGGCTCAAGGTCCAGCGCTCGTTTCATTTCCTGGACAGCTTCTTCCGACTGTCCCGTAGGCGTTAGATAATGGATGGCATACCATTGATGCGCAGTAGCATAATCCGGTTTGAGTTCTATGCTGAGCCTGAACTCCCTTTCCGCATTCGACCATTCCCAATCGTAATTCACTGTGACGTGAGCCAGCGAGGCATGCGCTTCGGCAAGTGTACTGTCGATTGCAAGCGCATTCGTCGCAGCAGCTCTTGCCTTTGGCATCGTTTCGTTGGGGGCAGCAAAATTGTAGAACGTCAGACCAGTGTAAGAATCCGCCAACCCGGCGTAAGCAAGCGCGTAGCCTTGATCTTTTTCGACCGCTTGCTCGAACTGAGCGATGCCAAGCCTGAATCCTTCCCCTGTTCTCTTGTTCCAAAAAAAACGGCCTTTCAAATAAAGCTGATATGCGTCGGCATTATCCGTGTAACGCTTTATCAAACGCCTTTGCTCTTCTCCGGAGAGCTTCAAGGCCAGCGCCGCCGCCACCTTGGTGGAGATAGAGTCTTCGACTTTGAATATATCCGTAAAATTCTCGTCGAAGTGATCCGCCCACAGCAATGAAACATCCGAAACACTCACCAGCCGCACAGTAACTCTGATCCGGTCACCCAATCTCCGTATGCTCCCCTCTAACACCGAGTCCACTTTCAGCTCTTGACCAGCTACAGCTGTGTCTTTGTCGGAAGTGGCGTACTTTAGGACAGCACTGGATGGCCGCACGGTTAATAACTTGAGGCTGCTGAGTCTGGTTGTTAATGTCTCCGCTATTCCAACGCCCAGGTATTCATCAGCGTCATCTGCACCAAACGATTTGAACGGCAGCACTGCAATCGATTTGATGGTTTGGCCTGCGCCCTGCTCGGGTTTGTTCAAGACACGACTAATGAAAAACGCAGCGACGACCACGACTAACGCAAGACTCACGATCAGAACGACACGCTTTCGGTTTTGCCTCAATATCCTATTCGCGTGTCTGCCAGGCTCGAGCGCCTTTTCGGCACCAGCTTGTCCTAACTCGACATAGCTTTCTGAAATGCCCGGCTCCTGCTCGCCTTCGCCTGCGATACTTGCTGTTGAATGCTCTCGCGCGATGATCTCAGCATCTTCCTGCACTGCTCTTACGTTAGCGATGAAGCGGTAGCCGCGACGCGGCACTGTCTCTATGAACTTCTGACCATCGCTCTCCCCCAGCGCCTTTCTGAGCAGCGAGACATTTTGCGCCAGGCTTCCTTCCTCGACGAAGCTGTCCGGCCAAAGCCTGCGCATCAATTCTTCTTTTTCAAGCAGGCGACCGCCGTTTTCTACAAGTGCCAGGAGCATATCGAACGCCTTTGGGCTGAGTGGGACGGGCTCTCCGTCGCGAAGGAGAAGACGCTCCTGAGGGTCAAGGCGGAATTGGCCGAACTCGTATAACTGCTTTGCTTGCTTGGCCATAAGGCCTTTCAAGATTCCATGAGAATTCTGTGAGGCATTTATCAGAACCTTCGCAGGACTTTCAAACGGATCCCGGAATACTCTTGGCGCGTGAGGAGCGAGCAGGAGCAATGAAGCTCAGTTAAGAAGCCCCAGGGACTCGCTTATTGTAAAGCAGGCGCGCAGATGGAGCAACAATTCGGAACGTTAGGTGCAAGCCGGTCGCCCCGAAAATGGTTACCTCACTTCGTGATTCCGGCCAGCAGCTATCTCGCGGGCGTTAGCACTTTTCCGAGCTGGCGACGCCTTCATAGATGAGGGCGGCAAAAGGCTGCACCGAAGTAGTTAGTACACAGTTCCGTGAACGAATCGAAGGGGCCGGTGAAGTCAGCTCGAAGAAACCGGCGATCACAGTTGACTACCGAGCTCTAAAAGGAGAATCGAATTGAAGGCGGTATCGAATTGAAGCATTGAAGAAGTCCCGCATTCACGCAGAGCCCAATGCTCTGAGCCAATTCTCGACAACCAACTAGAAAGGAGTCTCCAAATGAAATACCACGCTCGAACTATGTCGCAAAGCAAAAACGCCTGGCTTCTGGCTTTAGTCCTGACGAGCCTCGCCGCGGTTAACTCGGCGCCAAATACCGCCTGTGCTCAACACACACCTGTCTCCGTACTAAGCACTGTCACTCCGACTGATGCTCCGACCGATATGGTGCTCGATTGGAACGCCCACGCGGCCAATGCAATAGTGGGCGTCGCCGGCCAGCGGCCCGAGCGCGGCCTGATCCGTCTCGCAATGGTTCACGTCGCCATCTATGACGCCGTCAATGCGATCGATGGGTATCCGTTTCAATCTTACGGTGCGACTCCCAATGTCGTCGCTCCCGCGTCGCGGGAGGCCGCCACCGCCGCCGCCGCGCACGACGTGCTCGTAGCGCTGTTTCCTGCCCAGCAGATGGACCTTGAGGCAAAGTACTCGACGTCGCTTGCGATGATCACTGATGGTCCCGCCAAGACCAACGGCATTTCGGTAGGTCAGCAAGCGGCCAGTGGAATTCTGGCGCTGCGAGCAAATGACGGGCGGGACGCGGTCGTTCCCTATACCCCGGGCAGCGGTCCTGGTGTATGGATGCCAACGCCTCCGGCTTTCTTGCCGGCCGCAGCTCCTGAAGGTGCGCACGTTCAACCCTTCGCGCTCAACAGCCCGTCGCAGTTTCGGGCGGAGCCTCCTCCCGAACTGACCAGTGATACATGGACGCGCGATTACAATGAGACCAAGAGTCTTGGGTCTGCGACTAGTACGACGCGCACAGCCGAGCAAACCGATATCGGACGCTTCTGGTCGGACCAGCCGATTCTGCAATGGAACCGGGCCTGGCGCAGTATTTCCGTAGCCAGGAGCCTCTCACTTTCGGATAACGCTCGTTTCTTCGCTATGCTTGCTACCGCTGGCGCTGACGCGATAATCGCCTGTTGGGATTCCAAGTATTTCTACAGCTTCTGGCGCCCGGTGACCGCAATCCGCGGCGGCGACACCGACGGCAACCCGGGCACTGAGGTGGATCCAAACTGGATCGGATTGGTGGTTACGCCGAATCATCCGGAGTACCCGGCGGCGCACGGTTGCTTCAGCGGCGCTTCGACCCACACGCTGAGATCGTTCTTCGGCACAAATGACTTTGATTTCACAATAGACAGCAAGGTCGCGGGCCTGACAAATTCTGAGCGGGCATACAGTAGCTTCTCGCAGGCCCTGGATGAAGTACTCGATGCTCGCGTTTATGGTGGCATGCACTACCGAAACTCGACCAACAAGGGAGCGAAGATCGGCAAGCAGGTCTCGAAATACCTGACCAACCACTTCTTCCTGCCATCAAGAGGTCGGCACCAGTAGTCTCCGTAAGCATGGCCCTTGGCGTCTTTGC
Source organism: Blastocatellia bacterium (assembly GCA_035576605.1). Classification (GTDB taxonomy): domain Bacteria; phylum Acidobacteriota; class Blastocatellia; order UBA7656; family UBA7656; genus Onstottus_A. The sequence continues at coordinate 4,953 of DATLWF010000118.1, forward strand.
GGACCTTGGCGTTCTTTGCGCGAAACCTGACCTTCGAAGCCAGGTTTCGCGCGAAGACGCCAAGGACCGCAAAGACGCAGAGGACCATCCGGCATAACATTCATTACTCAATCGCGCATTACTCATATCGCAGCGCGATAATCGGATCGACCTTCGCTGCACGCCTCGCCGGCAGATAACAAGCCAACAACGCCACCGACGCCAGCAACAGTGAGATCGCCGCGAACGTCAGCGGATCGGTTGCGCTCACTCCATAAAGCAAGCTCGCCATTATTCGAGTGAGCGCGAAGGCTGCCGCCAATCCGATGCCTACACCACAAACCGTGAGCGCCAGTCCCTTCCTAACCATAAGCTTGAGCACGTCGCCGGATTGTGCGCCCAACGCCATTCGAATGCCGATCTCGTGAGTGCGTTGCGTTACCGCGTACGACATCACACCGTAAATTCCGACTGCCGCCAGTATGAGGGCAACCATCGCAAAGACAGCCAGCAACAGCGTGCTGAAGCGCGCTCGCGCGACTGAATCGGCCAGCAGGCTTTCCATCGTGCGCACATCGGCCACCGGCTGTTCGCTGTCGAGCTTCTGAATCACTCCACGCGCGGCGGTCGCGATGCCGGCCGCATCGCCTTGAGCTCGAATCACAAGCGTCATGAATGGATAAGCCAGTTCCGGGTGAGGCCAGTAAGCCATCGGTTCAATTTCGATGTCGAGCCCCATATGTCGGCTGTCACCAACGATCCCGATGATTTCACTCGGAACGTTCTCATCTTTCATGTAGATGGTCACCCGTTTGCCCAGCGGGTCTTCGCCTGGAAAATTCTTGCGCGCGAATGCTTCGTTTATCACGACTACGTGACGCATCTCGGTTGCTTCCTGTTCGGTGAACAACCTTCCCCGCTTCAGTGGAAGCTGCATCGCCTCAAAGTAGTTCCGGTCGGTGACACAGGAACCCGTGCCCAGTTCCTGGCCGGGAGGCAGTTTCGGGCGGCCTTCGATTTCAACCAGCGTCCCGGCGTGCGGCCCTGCGAATGGCAGGAAGTTGATTGCGCCCGCGTCCTCGACGCCGGGCAGCGCCCTCATTCCGTCCACCGCCTGACGGAAGAAGTCAATCCGCTTGCGATCGTCGTCATACTTCCTCATCGGAAGGCTTACGCGCATCGTCAGCAGGTTCTTCGCATTGAAGCCCGGATCTACCGATTGCAGGCGCCAGAAGCTCCTGACGAGCAGCCCCGCGCCAACCAACAGCACCAGCGCGAGCGCGATCTCCACAATCACGAAGGCCCCTCGCAAGCGATTACTGCGTATGCCGCCGCCGATATTCTTGCTGCCTTCTTTTAACGATTCGTGAAGATTGAAGCGAGCGGCTTCAAACGCAGGCGCCATGCCGAAGATTATTCCGGTCAGCAATGAAACCGCGAGCGTGAAGCCGAGTACCGGCAGGCTGATTTTCACCTGCTGCAAATCAGCCAGCTCGCGCGGGCTGAGTGAAACAAGCAGGTCAGTTCCCCACCACGCCAACATCAGCCCCGCCGCTCCGCCGATCGCCGCCAGCAGCACGCTTTCCGTAAGCAACTGGCGCACGATGCGCCAGCGGGCCGCGCCTATCGCCGCGCGCACGGCCATCTCTTTTTGCCGTGCCGCCGCGCGCGCCAGCAGCAGGTTCGCGACGTTCGCGCACGCAATCAACAGCACGAATCCAACCGCGCCGAGCAGCACCAGCAACGCCGGACGAAGCTCCCCGCTGAATTGGGTCCGCAGCGGAACAACATTCACTCCCCAGTTCGCATTGAAGTCGTTGTACTGCTCTTCGAGCCGCGCGCCGATGGCGTTCATTTCCGCCTTCGCCTGTTCGAAGGACACGTCAGGTTTGATCCGCGCGGCTACGGTCATGAACCGGCCGTGCCGAGTGCGCATTTCGTTGGTGATCACCCAGGGCGCCCACATCTCGGCCGTCTTGGCGGTGTTCGAGCCTTTCTTGATGTGCCACTTGAATCCGGCAGGCATCACCCCAATGACTGTGGCGTCCGCGCGATTAATGTTTAGTGTTCGGCCGATGATTTTCGGATCGCCGCCGAAGCGCCGCTGCCATAGACCATAACTGAGGACGACCACTCGCGGTTGGTTCGGTTTCCCATCCTCAGGCGAGAACGTGCGTCCAAGGAGGGCTTCGACCCCGAGCATCGGAAACAAATTGGTGGTGACAAACTGCGAAGGAATCTCTTCCGGCTCACCGTCGCCTACCATCACCGCATTTTGATCGATGAATGCCGCCATCTCGGTGAACACGTTGTTTTGTTCGCTCCAATCCATGAAGTTGGCGGGGTTGACGACGTTCTGATCATTCTTCCGGCTTTTCTCCCAGACGACCACCAGCTTGTCGGCATCTCGGAAAGGCAGGGCGCGCAGGAGCACCGCATTCACCACGCTGAAGATGGCCGTGTTGGCGCCAATGCCGAGAGCCAACGCGATTATCGCGACGAGCGTGAACCCGGGGCTCTTCGATAGCATCCGGGCACCGTATCTTAGATCTTGCCAAAGTGCTTCCATAAATCCTCCTCGCATTGCCGATTGGCGATTGCCGATTGAAGAAGAAGAGCTTGACGCTCTCGTAATCGGCAATCGTCAATCGGCAATCGGCAATCACTCTCATTCATATCGCAGCGCAATCATCGGATCGACCTTCGTCGCGCGACGAGCCGGGACATAACAAGCCAACAGCGCAACCGCGGCCAGCAGCAGCGGAATCAAGACAAACGTCAGCGGGTCGGTGGCCGTCACGCCGTACAGCAAGCTCGACATCAACC
>DATLWF010000119.1:0-4058 GCA_035576605.1 Blastocatellia bacterium
CGTTGACATCGCTATTCGAGAAGTCCCCCTGAATGTAGCGCGGGAAGGCCTGGTTAAAGATGTTGAAGAACCCGGCGCGGAATTGGATCTTCTGTCGCTCGGTGATATTGAAGTTCTTGAAGAACGACATGTCGTGATTCCAACGATGTGGCGCACGGAGGTAGAACGGCGAGATATACGGTCCGACGTTCGGGAACGTTGGGTTCTGGATGGCGCCAATGTCCATGAATTTCGAGCCGAGGCTGAGGCCGCCATTTGTCTGCGGGTTGCGTAGAAAGACTGGCGGGATGGCGCCCGAGGAAATAGCCGAATTGGCGAAGGCATCCGAGCCAACCCAGGCTGCCGCGAGGCCGCCGCCCGACAGGTCGCCACTGAACTTCAACTTGATCGGGATGCCGCTCGCGAACTGCGTGATGCCCGACATCTGCCAACCATTAAGTGCGGCATTGGTGAACCAGTTCCTGAACTTACCGCGCGCCGCATCCGGGACGAGGTAGTTGTAAGTCAGGTTGACCACGTGCGTCCGGTCGTAGGGCAGGACGCCCCAGTTGCGGTTGCGTGTGTCAATCGGGTCAGTACCATTGCCATCGTTCTCGTTGATCTGGGTTGTGCCCAGGGCTTTCGAGTATGTGTACGTGGCAAAGTACTGAAGCCGACTGCTGGTCTGGTGGCTCAGGGTCGCCTGCAGCGAGTGGTACGACGATGTGCCGGTGAAGTCTCTGAAGATGATGCTGCTGTAGGCAGGGAATGGCCGGAACTGCGCAATCACGCTCGCCTGGCCAGCGGCCGCGACGCGCTGCACCGGAACCGACAGGTCCGCATTGCCGACCCTGCCGCTCAACAGCTTGCCCGGGGGAACGTAATCTATGTTGATCTGCAACGGCAGATGCCGGCCTTGCGTGCCGACGTAGGCGACCTCGAGAACGTTCGCTCCCGGCAACCGCCGCGCCACCGACAGGCTCATGTTGGCGATGCGCGGAATGTTTATCGAGTTGGGATCCGCCGACTGAATGCCGATGGAGCCGACCTGAGCGAACGGGTTGATCGCCTTTAGCGCGCCGTAGCCCAGATCGAACGCATAGGCATCAAAAGTCGCCGAGTAGGAGTTCGGCGGCTGCTTCAACGAATAGTACTGATAGTTACCCTGCACGCGGTTGTAAAACAACCCCGCGCCGCCGCGAATAACTGTGTCACCTTTGCCACCGATGTCCCAGGCGAAGTTCAAGCGCGGCGCGAACTGCGCGCCGGGGCTGTCGGTGACGCCCTTGGGAATCGCGCCACTCTTCGCGGTGAGAATACCGTTGGGCTTGTTTGGGTCGCCGTCGATCAGCACGCCCTGGCCCTGGACATAGGACTTCGGGTCGAAGCGGACACCCAATCCAGTAAGCTCCTTGTTGGTCGGGTACCAGGCGACGCGCAGGCCGTATTCGAGAGTGAAGTTCGGCCGAATCTTCCAGCCATCCTGACCATAGAACTCATAGTTCCAGAAGCGGAAGTTACCAGTCGGCACCGCTGACGAGAACTGCGCCTGCGCCGGTTTGCCAACCAGGATGTCAGCAAAAACATTGCCGGTCGAACCATTACCCCACGGGGCATAGGCGAACAGCCCTTCCTGGTTGCCGTTGAAGTTCTGAATCTTGTTGCCGCGCTCGACTAGGCCGCCGAACTTCAACGTATGCGTGCCTTTAATCTTCGACAAGTTATCAACGAACGATAGGCTGGAGTTGTGCGCAAACAGCGGCAGACCGCCCGGCTCCCAGAAGTCACCCGAGGTCGCTCCTGACCAACTGGTGATCAGCGCGACGGGGGCATACTTGCTCACCTGGCCAAACGGCGTCTTGTACCCCGTAATACCGAGCGACTGAAGCGAAACCTTGTTCGGGTCGGCGTAGTCGTTGTCAAGCTTCAGCTTACTCAAGGCGAAGACCACCTCATTAGTCATCGTGGGGTTGATGACGCTCGTCAGGTTTGCTGTGATCGAGCGGCCCAAGTTGGTCCCCAAGACGTGCGAAGGCAGCTCGTAGGCCGACGGGTTCCACCAGAGGCCGCGCGAGTAATCGTTGTTTTCGAACTCGCGCGCCCAGCGCACGTAAAGCTTTGTATTGTTCGAGACGCTGTAGTCGATGCGGAGGTTCTGCTGGTTTCGGTTGATCGGCTGCAAGCCCGTGGCGACGTAGTTGTTGCGACAACCTGGAGTCGTGCAAGTGAAGTTGGGCAGCGGATAAAGATTGATCAGCGCCTGCCCGATCGGGTCGATGCGGTTGCGCACATCGAGTCCGCCCGGGAAGATGCCCTTGCGCATATCAGCGGTCGGAACGACGTCGAAGCGCGAGCCTGGATCGACTTGCTGCCGTTGAATCTCCAAGCCATAGAAGAAGAACAGCTTGTCACGGTTGCGGTTAACCTTCAGCCAAGGCAGGAGGACCGGGCCGCCGATGTTGCCTCCCGGATAGCGGTATTTCTCTTCCGGCTTGGCGACACCGTTGATCGAGTTGGAGCGGTCGTTGGCGTTCAACGCCCCGTCGCGGAAGTAGGAGTAGACGGTGCCATGAAAGTCGCGGCCCCCGCCCTTGGTGATGGCTATAATCTGCACGCCGCTCGCACCGTGTTCCGCAGCATAGTTGCTGGTCTGCACTTTGACTTCCTGCACCATATCGACGTTGGCGGTGATGATCGTGCCGTTGTTGGAGCCGATGTCGATGACGCGCGCGCCGTCGATGCTGACGTTGTTCTCCTCGCCGCGCAGGCCGTTGACGTTGTACTGCGCGCTGTTGTTCGAGCCGCTGTTGAAGCCCACGGCCTGCTGGCCGGCCTCGTCCGGGTTGGGCGCGGTCACACCCGGCAGGATGCGCAACAGTTCCAGCGCGCTACGGCCAATGATCGAGAGGTTGTCGATCTGCTTTGCGGTGATGGTGTTCTCTTTTGCGCCGGTCTCCTTTTGGATAAGCTCGACTGACGCCTGCACCGTTACCACTTCAGTGGCCGCGCCGACTTGAAGCGTCACGTCGACTCCGCGCGTGTCAGCGGGCGCCATCACTATGCCGGTCTGCTCGGCAGTCTTAAACCCAGTGCTTTCTACCTTGATGGTATACGAGCCTGGAGTTAGCGAGCTGAATTGATACAACCCCTCATCATTACTCGTTGTCTTACGCTCGCCTCTAGTCGCCTCGTTGATTAGAGTAACCGGAGCTCTAGCTACCACAGCTCCTTGCGGGTCTTTTACAGTGCCGCGCAGCGTCGCGTTACCTGTGGTCTGGGCAACCGTCGCAATCGCGGCCGCAAACACCAAGGCTACGCTCAGCAGCGCGCGTAAGAAAATAGCACTCCTGCCGCCAGGCACGGCCGCCCGGAGGCAAGATTTCCAGGCTCCGACCACGGACATTGGCTCAGGGTTTTTTTGCTTATGTGCCCTCATAGTTATCCTCCAAAGCTTGAGCGGAAAATGGTAAATGTCAGAAGACGCATCGAGGTCGGGAGAGAGCGTCCTCCTCAACCTTTGAAACATGAAGCCGTGAGCACGCGCTCATTGAAGCCGAGTGCCCAAGCCTTAAACTGAGCGGCGGTCGCCGCTCATCTTTCTTCGCCAAAAACTTATAAGAGCGGATAACTCAACAAAAGGGCTTTGTTGTAAGACCGCGCAAAAGTATCACTTCGATCAAACCTTGTCAAGGAATTTCGTGCGCCGATATTAGTCCGACTACGGTTCCGACAGGAGCTCTTCTTAAGCCGGTACCATAGAGGCAAACTTGCTTGCGAGGACCAGGCTCAATGCGCCCATGAGCCTCGGATTCGCCCCAAGGGTTGAACCGATAATGTTTGCGGATGGCAAGCCACCGCAGATGCTGTTCTCCTCAACGGCGCTCTTAAGCTCTTGAGCAATTAAGGGCCATACGCGAGCAATCTGGCCGCCGACGATAACCGCTTCGGGACTGAGTCCTTTCATCAAATTCGAGATGCCGACGCCGAGGTAATGCGCGGTCTCAATGAGCGCGGCTCTTGCCGCACTCTCCCCATTCAAAGCTCGCTCCATCATTTGCGCAAAGGTCAGCTCGCTGTGG
>DATLWF010000120.1:0-2185 GCA_035576605.1 Blastocatellia bacterium
CAAGCACCGCTCGCCACAGTGTCAACCAGTTCTCGTCAACCAGTTCTTGTTTGAACGCGTGGGGAGGCTGTGCTATAGTGCGGCCTCGTAAGATGGCTTCGGCTTAATCATCAGGCTGCATTAGGATCGGGTTTCAACACCTGACTTTTAGTGGGCTAGTTAGCGAGGCCGGACGCGTTGAGGCCCTCGCGAAGGCGTCCAGCAGGAGATCTCACTAGTCCTTCCGTTCACTCACAGACCAAGCCGCCGAGAAAAGGCGGTGAACGCATCCGTAAAGGAGGAGGCAAAAATGAAGAAGTCTATAGCTTCGATTGCCGTAATGGCGCTTACTATTCTGGCAGTAGCGTCGATGATGATGCGCTCGGCCAGAGCGGACATCGTGACTTTCCGAGCTCAGTTGCTAGCGTCCAATGAGGTACCTCCGGTCAGCAACGCCGATCTGAACGCCTTGGGGAATGTCGTTGTTGTGGTTGACACGGCCACTAACGCCTATTTCTTTGAGTGGAGTGTGAACAATCTGGCGGCGAGTACGATCATACTCTCGCACATTCACGAAGCGCCTGCAGGCGTGAATGGCCCAGTCCGGGTTGATTCAGGGCTAAACGCAGGCAGTAACGTAGTCCCTGTTGTGAATGGCGGCGCGACCTTCAGCAAGAGCGGCATCGTTCCTGCCACCGATGCTGCCGGTATTACCCAGAGGCTCCTTGCCAATCCAGCGGGCTTTTACTTCAACATTCACTCGAACCTCAATCCGGGCGGGGTGGTACGCGGCCAGCTTGTGCGCCAGGCGGCAACACCTGCGAGCGGCGCGCCGACTCTCTCCGAGTGGGGCGCGATATTGATGGGTTTGCTGATCATCGCCGCCTGCGTGTTCTTCCTCGTCGGGCGCAGCAAGACCTCCGCGGCGCTTGCAGCAGCCGCGTCATCACCGACCTTCGATGGGCCGATGAAAGCCATTAATTGGAGGGTGCTGGCAAAAGTTACCCTGTACGTGGAAGCCGCAATCGCGCTGACCCTCATTGCATTGTCGGCAAGCGCGGTCGATGCAGCTGGTGCTCTCACCGCTGGCCTGGTAGTCGCATTTATCCTGCATCTATTGGTTGCGCGGCGAGGCTAAACCGAGACTCTCGACCCTAAGAGACTCGCTCCGCCGGAGTGGTTGCAGGCTAAGGTCTTAGGCGGGGCGAGAGCCGCTCGCGTGGCAATGGCTCGCCGTGTTTCATCAAGAGACATCGGCAATGGAGCGAGCGGCAAAGCGATAAGCTTACCGGTGAGGGCAGGCTCTGACCTGGCGGCCAGTGTGTGAGTCTTGCCGCTCACGAAAGAGCCGGGCGGGAATGGTATGCGTACACGCGAGCACGTAATAAGCTTCTTAGACGCAAACCACAAAGTATTACGGTTTCTGGTTGTATTCGCACTCACCTTCGGAGCCTGCTACTTTGTTTTCGGGATAGCGCCGGGCGTCAGGCTCGGTCTCATCAAGCCATACACGAACTTATTGGCCAGCGCAGTTGTCGCCGTCATCAACCTGTTTGGGGCGGGCGCGACGGTTGTCGGTGCGCAAGTCACATCGCCGCGATTCTCGATCAACATTTCGATGGGCTGTGACGGTGTGGAAGCGTCGAGCCTGTTCCTGGCAGGCGTGATGGCGTTTCCTACCTCGTGGCGAGCGAGGCTGATAGGATTCGCGTTGGGGATTCCGCTGATTCACGCCATCAATCTTGTGCGGCTGGTTGGTCTATACTACGCTGGAGTATATTTGCCATCGGTCTTCGAAGAACTCCATGTCTACGTTGCTCAAACCATCGTCATCCTCCTCTCAACAGCCATACTCATTCTCTGGCTCGAGCGATTCGCTGTTCAACATCGGCAGGCGTAGATGGATCAGGCTGCTGCTGCTAGCCGTCGTTTTGTATTTGGCTTTCCTTCCGCTGTGGTGGTACTCGCTCAAGGTGCTCGCGACTTTTGCGGGCGTAGCGGCTAACTGGATATATGGTGTCTTCGATCCGCGAGTATCTATCCATCCCGAGGGAAGAGTTGTAAGGGTATTCGTCACCATATCCTCGCTCGGCGAAGCGCAAACGATTTCTTCGGGTCTGCGGCTGGACACGGTGACTTATGGCTTACCAATGCTCGCGGCGCTGGTGATTGTTACGCGTGCCGAATCGATAGTGGCGAAAATACG
>DATLWF010000121.1:0-6659 GCA_035576605.1 Blastocatellia bacterium
GCCAGGACTTGCATCTGGCGGCGGGCGGCGTGATAAACGAAGGCCGCTATTCGACGCTGCTGGGGCTAAAAGGAATGAACGCCGCCGCGGAGGAGAATCACGTGGCTCGCGACATCATGCTAGCTGAGTTGACCGGCGCGCGGGTTCACATAGCCCACATCTCGACGGCAGGCTCAGTTGAGATGGTTCGTCGCGCGAAACGACAGCGCCTTGCGGTCACCTGCGAAGTCACCCCACATCACCTGGCGTTGACCGACGCGGCGGTCGTGGGCTTCGATACGAACACAAAAATGAGCCCTCCGCTTCGAAGCGAAGAAGATCGCGCAGCCTTGATCGAAGCCGCGCGAGACGGAACGATCGACGCGATTGCCACGGATCATGCCCCGCATCATTCAGATGAAAAAATGTTTGAATACGATCGCGCGCCTTTTGGAGTGGTGGGGCTCGAGACTGCGTTAGGCGTCGCACTAACGGTGCTTCATCATTCGGGTGCTGTTCCGCTCGCGCGCATCGTAGAGATGCTCACTACAGGCCCGGCGCTGGCGTTCTCACTCCCCGGCGGAACGCTGGCGGAGGGTTCGCCTGCCGACCTTACAGTCTTCGATCCAGAAGGCGAGTGGACAGTCGACGTGCAGCGCTTCAAGTCAAAGAGTCGGAATACCCCGTTCGCCGGATGGCGGTTGCGCGGTTCAGTCGCGGCGACGTTTGCCGGGGGACGCGAGGTCTTTCGCGCCTGAGTAGCGCATCTCCTCCCGATCTCCCCACAATCCCCGGCGAATTATGGGACAACTCAAACCTGGAACGCGAAGACCCGGAGGTGCGGGTCAGAGTCTCGCGCGTACGCACCTCTCATGAGACTGCGAAAACTCCGGGAATACCACCCACGGCAGTGGGTGGATGGTTTCAGGGCCAGCCTACACCGGGGAGCGCTCGGGCTTCCCGGTTTTCCTTCTCTTCCCCTCGCGGCGCGAGGGCAGAGAGATATAACACAAAGGGCGGGCCGCTCTCGTTATGTAGGCTGGGCTTGAACCATCCACCCACTGCCGTGGGTGGTATTCCCGGAGTTTTCACACAGTTCTTTCCTGGCATCCAGTTCGGTCTAATCAGAGTCGCATCTTTCGGTCGGATTGACCTGACGGAGTTACGGAACCTCTGCCTGCGGAGCCGCTAAATAATAGCTGGGATTGCCCAATAGCTTCCGGACCGATGTGTGGTATGCCTCTTGACTATATGTCTGCCGATAGTGATGCCCCCTCCGAACCTGGGTTTGGAGCCCTCGAAGCAAGATTCTCAGTCTGAGTTGCGATTATCATTTTTCTGAATCACGTAGATTTGATAAGCACTGAAAGAAAGAGACAATGATGCAGCCCACTAAGACAGAAACGGTCCGCGAAGCCCAAATGCTTATTGATTCGGGCAGAGTGTCGGCTGCGATCTCCATCTATCAGAAGATTGTCGAGTCTGACTCTTCAGATCTTGCAGCCATCAGCGTTCTCAGTGATCTCTACGTCAAAGCCGGCCGGGTCGCAGACGCTGCAGAGCATCTCTTGCGGATTGCCGAGAATTACGTGCGCAGTGGTTCCGCGAACAGTGCGTCGCACATTCTCAACAAGGTTCTCAAGCTTGATCCAACAAATGCGCGAGCCCATATGAATTTGGGCGAGTTGCGCTCTCACGAAGGGAAGACAGATCAGGCGCACGCCTGTTTCATTGAAGCCGGGGCAGCTTTCTGGCACAAAGGCAACATCAACGCAGCTATCAAGATGAATAAGCGTGCGTTGGAAAATAAACCCGACAGCCGACAGGCAAAGACGGCGTTGGCCCTTCTACAGCAGGAGGTCGAACAATCCGAATTGCCGCCGCCGCCGCCACAGCCGCAGCCGCAGGCCCAGATCCCAAGAGTAAAGGCGGAAGTTATTACCGGTACACTCGAGGAGATCCTGATTTCGATACCGGATGAGCCGGGCAAGCCGTTCGTTGAAGAATCATTCCAGTATGGTAAGTCGCAACCGGTATTCTCGCCGCCTCCAGTCGTTGAGACTCCGCTCGCGATGTCAGATTCCGTCGTTTCGCCGGCGCAGGACGGGTTATTGAATGGTCTAAGTGATGATGCAATAGTTGAGCAAATCGCCCGAGCCGAACTGCTTGTCGCATATGGACAAGCTGATGAAGGCGTCCTCCTGCTCAGAGAGACTCTGCTATACAGACCCGATCATATTGAAATACGCGCAAAGCTAAAAGACATCTACCTGAGATGCGAGATGAGAGAGAGAGCCATCGAAGAATGCATTAACATCGCGGGCATCTATGCGGCGCGGGGCGATCTCAGCCGCGCGCGGGATCACACCATAAGAGCTCGCCTTCTCAGCGATCCGGACGACCAAATCGCTCTTCTTGCAGTCCTGGAGCAAGACGCAGTTGACCTGCCGGACGAGGTCCAGGAAGCGAGACAGGGTTGGAATCCTGAAATGAGACAAGCGGTTGCTGTGATGTAGCCGAGTGCTTTCCTGAGACTGATTGCGTGATGGCAACCAACTGGCCGATCGCGCGAGGCGCTCTCACCGCCGACGTGGTGTTGATCGGCGCCTTTCAGATAATCACCGTTTCTGTTTCACCGTAAAAACCTGATTGCCGACAGTTATAGTTCCCTTCCGCGGTTTGCTGGTCGCATTCGCCGCGATCGTGAAGCTCAGCGTAGCGTTGCCGATACCGACGCTTGGCGGATTGATTGTGATCCAGGACGAGTCGCTCGCCATTGCCTCCCACGCGCAACGATCTTCGCAGAAGAGGTTGAAGCTGCCCGCTCCGCCGGCGCCCGGAAAAGACTGAAATGATGGCGTGATGGTGTAGACGCAATCCGGCGCGGCCGAGCTGTCCTGCACGACCGTGAACGTTTGCCCGCCTACGTGAATGATCCCCGTGCGAGGGCTGCCTGTCAGATTGTCATGCACGGTGAAATGAATGTCGCTTGTCCCCGCGCCGGCATTCGCGCTGAAGGTGATCCAGTCAACGTTTGCGGCCGCAATCCATCCACAATCGGTGGCGGTTGCCAGCGTGAGCGTTCCATCTGTGCTGGCCGCTGGAAAGAGCCGGCTTGTGGGTGAAATCATGTACAGGCAAGGCTGGGGCGGCGGATTGGTGGCTAGCCGATTAATCGTGCCGTTCTGGCCGACGACGTAAACCTCGCCCGCCTCGTCTTCTCCGAACGACGTAATATTCAACGATGTGTCGATCAGCAGCGTGTTGACGCCGCTCTGCAACTGCCAGATCTCGCCGGTGCAATAGTCGGCATAAACGTAAACTCCGGCCGGCACCGTTGCCCGCGCGCCGCGATACACGTATCCGCCGGTGATCGAGCAGCGTCCCGGCGCCGAGTGTGTGTAGTCGAAGATCGGCAGGATGCTGCCTGTTGGCGGCGTGCAGACGCCGCTGGGGAAATAAAAGGGATTGCAAATCATGCCTTCCATCACACGCCAGCCGTAGTTGCCGCCGAGCGTGACGATGTCGATCTCTTCGCGGGCGCCTTGACCCACGTCCCCAACATAGAGCTGTCCGGTCCCGCGATCAAACGCAAAGCGCCACGGATTGCGCAGTCCGAAAGCGTAAATTTCGTCGGCTCCGGTCGTGCCAACGAAAGGATTGGTGGGCGGCGATGAGTAGTGGATCGCACCGTTCGGTGTGTCTATGTCCAACCTCAATATCTTGCCAAGCAACACATTGATATTCTGCCCGTTGCCGGGCGGGTCGTTGGCCGAGCCGCCGTCGCCCGTGCCGGCGTAGAGATACCCGTCCGGGCCGAACTGCAGACAGCCGCCGTTGTGATTCGTATTCGCTGAATGGTCGATTGGGAAGTTGCCGGCAAAGAGAATTTCCGAGTTGGGATCCGCCACATTTGGGTTTGCGGTGACATGATATTCGGCAATAGTCAGCGCGCCGTCGGGCTGCCGCGTGTAATAGACGAAGAAGCGGCCGTTGATCGAATACTGCGGATGGAAAGCGAGTCCGAGTAAACCCCGCTCGTTGTCGACTGAAAGCACGCGGCTGCTGATGTCCAGGAAGAGGGTCGTTGTGCTCGCGCCGGGCTGGGCCACGCGTATGCGCCCCGCTTTTTCAATAATGAACAACCGGTTGGTGCCGTCGTGCGCGTGCGTCACGTAGACGGTAAACGTCAGGCCGGTTAAGACCGGCTGGATTTGCACTGCTGTAGGCTGGATAACCTTGTCCTGAGTTTGATAGTCCTGCGTCGAGTGTGCGCGGGTTTGAAATATCGTGGGACAGCAAACCAGAAAAGCGGCTATGCACAAGATAGTCAAGCGGTTTGTCTTACACATCGATCATTCCTCCTCCCGCGATCGGAGCTTGTTCAGGGCTTACGGAAGTCCTGGTCTGTGAAATACCAACGGCTCTCTTTTCGCGTTGCGTAGAGCAGCAGTGACGCCGTGAGGCGGAGGCATTGATGGGATTGCGTCCGGATGTTGAATTCAGCCAATGATCGATTCGACGAAACCGTGAGGATGAATATCGAATCAGGTTCTGCCGCAAGTATCTTATGCCACTGGGAGCGGGCGGACAAGAGGATTGTCACTTCACGGTCACGCTTGGGTGTGATCAGTGGAACCTGCGCAAAACCTGCGGCGCCCTCCGTCAGGAGGGGCATGTCTATAGAGTGCGGTTTGTGAGGATGCGGCCCTCCGTCAGGAGGGTCATGTCTTCCTTCCACGACTCATACAATCAGTTGGGTTACAGAGGATGGACCTCCTGACAAACGTGGCCTGTGCTCCGGTGAAATCTATAAACATTGCCGTCCTGACGGAGGGCGAGCTTGTGCTCCGGTGAAATCAACACTGCCGTCCCGACGGAGGGCGGCCTGTGCTCCGGTGAAATCTATAAACATTGCCCTCCTGACGGAGGGCGAACTCGCGTTGTGGTGGATAAATCCAGAGCGACAAGATAAAAACACCAATACAAGTCCCAGTGTCCAAAACGACGCGACCCCGGAATATACGGCGCGAAAGCAAAGCACCCGCCTTATCAAGCGTGTAACAGAGACTCCTTGATCTTGTTAGCCACCCCGTCTGCCTCCTTAATACAATCACCGGTTGAGACTCCGTGCAGGTAGTTTCCAATAAGCGTGAGACCGCTAAGATCGCCAAGCAGACTCTCGATTCGCTGCACCCGCGCGAAGTGTCCGAGGTTGTACTGCGGTATCGACCTTTCGTATCGAGTGATCGCGACTACCTGGGGATCGCTCGAGATCCCGAGGACCTTCTGGAGCTCACCGTGCACCGTTGATACCAGTTCGGCGTCGGCAGCTCGCGCAGCAGCCGGATTGCGCGCGCCGCCGATGAACGCGGTGACCAGAGCTTTGCCTTTCGGCGCGCGATCGTTGAACAGACTCGAGTTCCATACACAACCGAGAATGTTCATCCCTTCGCTTGGCGGGACCAGAAAGCCGAAGCCGTCGAGGGAAGTGCTGACAGTCGACTGATCGTAGGCGAGGCTCACGATCGCAAGCGGCGCGTAGTCAATTTCATCGAGCAGCCGGCTCAACTCGGCGGAGATGTCAGCGACTAGCGAGGATGCGACCGTCGAGGGAGTCGCTATGATGATCCGCTCGCAGGTGAGTTGGTGTCGATCACTCCCCCGCTCGAACTCGACGTTGAACTCAAGTGAATCGGCACTCCGTTCAACCCGCAGATCCTCGCAGCCGGTCAATAGGTCCTCACCGATCTTAGAGGCCAGGGTCGTGGGCAGGAAAGCCATCCCGCTTTGAAACGAGCAAAGCCGCCGGCGAGTGGGCGCTGCTTTGTCGAGTACTGCGCTGGCGGCTTTCCTGGCGCGGCGCGCCTCACGAGCTTTTGCGAGTGTGCCTCGAAACAGGCCTCCATAGCCGGTTTCAAGATTTGCCAATCGCGGGAAGGCTGCTTGAACGCTGAGCTGGTCGGCGTCTCCGGCATAGATGCCCGAGACGAACGGCGCGACCATCCGCTCTGCCGCTTCGCGGCCGATCCGCCGCCGCGCGAATGACGCAACACTCTCTTCTGAATCGGACCGGCGCACCGGGACAAACGGCTCTTTGAATATTCGGAGCTTGCCGCCGAGACTCAGAAGATCACTCTTGATGAACGCGCTCGGACCAGACGGGACCGGATGAAGCCGGCCTTTGAAGTAAACATAAGCAGGGGCCTTTGGGTTGCCTTCGGCCAGCTCCCCGGTGATTCCCAGTTCCTCCACCAGCGCTAGCAGCTCCTCCGTACCTTGTGAGCTGTTGGGTCCGCGTTCGATCAGGAAGCCGTCGATTCTCTCGCTTTGAATCACCCCGCCTACGCGATCGGACTTCTCTATCAAAGCAACGTCGATACCAAGCGACTTAAGCCTATAGGCGCAGACCAATCCCGATATACCGGCTCCGATGACCACTGCTGCGCGATGGTTTTGCATCAGGCTAGCCGTTCGCTCGGTCGCACGCGCAGGATTGGGCGCTGGATGCAACCGGAGAGTGTATGCAGTTCGAGGTGGATGCGCCGCCGGTGCGATAGGGGATTGCGCGTTCGACAAGAGTGGCCAAAGCCTCGATGAAGTCCGCCCTGCAATTCATCGTGGGCACGCGCCGGTAGTGAGTGATACCGGCTTGCGTCGCGACGTCACTATAAAGGATG
>DATLWF010000122.1:0-5459 GCA_035576605.1 Blastocatellia bacterium
AGGACACCGCTACGCGGTTAGCCGGCATTCCGTCCGCTGCATGCTATCGAGAGGGGACACCGCTACGCGGTTAGCCGGCATTCAATCCGCTGCAAGCTATCGAGAGGATACCGCTACGCGGTTAGCCGCCATTCCATCCGATGCGACATCTATCGATAGGACACCGCTACGCGGTTAGCCGGCATTCCATCCGCTGCATGCTATCGATAGGACACCGCTACGCGGTTAGCCGGCGTTTCATCCGCTGCATGCTATCGAGAGGACACCGCTACGGGGTTAGCCGGCGTTTCATCCGCTGCGACATCTATCGAGAGGACACCGCTACGCGAATAGCCGGCATTCCATCCGCTGCATGCTATCGAAAGATCACCGCTACGCTGTTAACCGGGTTCTCACACAATCTCTGCGTTGGTGGGTTTGTCGCCTTGTCCCCTAGGGATGCCGGTTTTGAACTTTTCAACGGCCTGATATTGCTTGCCCTGTTATGTGGTGTAGATGCTTGAGAGTTATAAGAAATGAGGCTCGACTGCATGCTCAATGCGTAACGCGCTCTGATCGTCTCGCCGCCATATATGCGAGCGCGGCAACAAAGCTGCTCGCGGCGAGAGGCGCAACAACGCCGTACCGCAATAACAATGCTCCTGTCGCAGCCCCGGCAAACATCGTGACTATCGACGCGAGCCTCGTCTTCCACCGCGGATTAGCGCCGCCGGCCAGCGAAGAATCAGAGGCAATTCCAGTTACAGTCAGCGTGAGCACGGTAGTTGTCACATCCGGCACGGCCAGTTTTCTAACTACAGCGTTGCGAAGACCCATTGCGAGTGCGGTGATAACAATGAGGCCATAAGTCGCAGTCGTGGTGATTTCGGTTTTGCTCCCGGTGATGATGGCGAAAATTGCGGCGGCGAGTAGCAGCACCGCTTCGATGAAGCTTGCATTCTTCAACAGACGTGCTTGCGTCCGACCTGAATGACGAACGTTGAAGAGGCCCCCACAGACTGCCCCTGCCATGAACGCCAGGAGTGACGCGACCGATCTCCCAGCCGAGAGGCCTGGCACTCCGGCGATTGCGAAGGCGAGAAAGACGATGTTGCCCGTCATATTCGCCGTGAAGACGCGCCCCAGCGCGATAATACTGATCGCATCGATCAGCCCTGTGGTGAACGTCAGTCCAAGGAGTGAGATGGTGAGAGTGCCCGTGTTCGGCACAGCCGGTTTCATTGGAGTTGAACGTGCCGTCATTAGGCCCTCGCTATTCTGCGCGGTTGGGCGCGCTCGCCGTACTTGATTGACGAATATTTTGCTTAGCAGGCGCACACCTAAAACTTGTAGCCGGCCCACAATGCCCAGTAATTCAAGTTGCGTCCAGGTTGTGTTTCTTTCAAAAAACGTCCTGGATAAAAGATTCCGTAATCCCCCTGAAAGTAAAGATGATTATTCGCCTGCCATCGCGCTTCGATACCCGGTCTGTGTCCAACGAACCGTGCCCGACTATCGCCTGCTGGCCTGATAAGGAATCCAGGGACCGCATAGACACCATCCTCGAGGCTCTGTCGCCACTGAACAATCCAGTCGAACGAAGCAGTGACATTGTGTGGGAGCGTTCCCTCAACGCGGGGATGCACATCGATGAAATTAATGGGCCCGGGCCCGGTTGTAGCCAGGACGCCAAAGTAGTTGCCTTTAGGGAATAATGCGTTGAATGTTCCCAGCGTGTTCGATTTCGGATGATCGCCGCTGGAGATATCCACCTTTGTACTGAACCGAGGTTTCAGCACTACCGTCGGAAGCCGATAGCCTGTTTCCGATGCAACCGTCCACGCGCGGATATTTGCGGAGCCAAATGTTCCGAATTGCCAAAGCGCTTCGTAGTCAAAATCCCAAGCAGGCTGTTCGGTCGCGATAGGCCGCGAAACCCTTGCCCCCAAACTGTGACGCACTTCCTGGGCGGTACCTCGCTGAAAGGTTGCCTGCTTGCGATTCAGGCCGAGGTAATAGGCATCCAGAGACATACTCGTCGAAAGTGACCGCGTCGCGTAGACACCCCAGAAACCGACTTCGTGGTCGGGCGCATTGTCGAAGAATCCAGGTTTGTCCAAATCAGGGCGCATTGCGAATCCGTCGATTCGCCAGGAGTTGATTTTGGCCATCACCTTGAAGCCGTCGAAGCTCAGCCGGACGTTCGGGCCTTCACGAACGTCAATCAATCGGCCCGAGCCATACTCCATCTCCTGCCTGCCCGCCCGTACTTTGATCCAATTACGACTTCCGGCAGTGCCGACTTCCAGAAAACCTGACTGAAAATCGAGTTTCTTTTCGTCGATAGGCCGTGGACCGCCGCGACGGTAGGAGTTAACTCCGCTCTTCAACTCCAAAAACATGCGAACGTGTTTGCCGAAGTGAAGATCCGTAGAGAGCATGTATCTTTCGTTCAGGTATCCGTTGTTGAAGGGTTGCTGGCCCCAGTTGTCGTTTCCGATCTGCTCCCAGACTTCGCGCGCTTCTCCCCCGATTGTCATGTACCAGTCATCGGCGTTGCTGCGGAGTCGAATGTATTTGAGCGGGTCCCAAATGTCCTTCCGTAGACGCTGGTCACGCAGAAAGGTCCAGTCCTCATCTTCCCTGAATAACTTGTAGGAGCGATCCGGGACCTTGGGCTCGGCGGAGTTGTCCGACTGCGCGCGGGCGGCTGGTACAATGAGAACCAATGCCAAGATTACAAGCAGTCGCTCGAACATGTTTTCTCTGACCGGCATTCCGCTCAACTACTCTCCTAGTTCGGGTCAGTCGAGTGCGATTAAGAGTCTGACTTCGCGCTCTGGTGCAAATCCCAACAACGCAACTCGGTGGATTGTCCACAAACAGTCTACGAACTACCTCGGGGACACAAACTCTCTCCCTGGAGTTTGTAAACTTTGAATGCTGAACCCCGTCAGGGGTTCCATGTTTATAGTTGGGGCGAATGTGACGCGGTGAACTCCGTCAGGAGTTCCATGTTTACATTGGCCTCCAACAAAATTTCACTCTTGACGGAGTGAGAACCGCAACCGACCGCGTGACGATAAACATTGCCCTCCTGACGGAGGGCCAAGATGCGATCCAAGCCACGCCCGTTGTAGGCAGGGTCTGAACGATCCGTTAACTGCGTTGGTGGGATTAGCAAGGAAGTTAAGTCTCATTTTAATCACACCCTGATCAGACTCTAGTTCTTAACGGCCGAGTGGATCTCGGCGATGTAACCACCGGGGAACTGCACGATGGCGGCCTGCCTCTGATCCGCTTGATACGGAGCAACCAGTATTGTTACGCCGGCACCTTTGGCTTTTGCGAGCGTGTCCGCAAGGTTTGCTACTTCATATCCGGTGAGTTCTCGTCCATATGGATAAGGAAGATGGCCATCTGTCACCAGGGCCGTCAGCTTCCCAAAATTTGATGTGATCCTGACTCTTCGGTATCTGTCATTCGGTCGACCAATTTCAACTCCGGGGGCGCGGTCATCGTCCGAGACCACTTTGCCGTTCGAAAAAGCAAGAAAGCTTCGGATGAAGGCGTCAACCTTATTGAGAGACACATAGACGCGATTTTCCGGAATCGTTTCCAGAGGCTTGTAGGATGGTGGTGCGGTGTGCCAGTAGAGCTGCGTGTTGATGCCGCCTGGCCATTGGATGATCGCGTCTTTCCCGATCGGGTCATCAAACGGAGTGACGAGGACATCCGCCTCTGTCGCCTGGGCCGCGCGGACAGCCGTATCCATGTCGCTCACCAGGTATCCGGTTCGCTCCGTGCCGAACGGATATGGGATGGGCGTCTTGAAGCCGAAGACGGAAATCAGACCTACTGGCGTCAATATCAACTGAGAGATGGTGGTGCTGGGGTTTGGTGTCACGGTTGTGACGACTTGTTTGGTCGTAGTGCCTCCGAAAGTTGCCAGGACACTTGCGACGAAGCGGCCCACGTCTTCTGGCGCTACGTAAACGTGTGTTGTGTCGTATTGGGGTCCGACTGCCACGTTGGGGGTCGCTGTCGGTGCGGTCTGCTGACCGACTGAAACACGGACCGTTCCAGCAATCAAAAGAATCGTAAAGGCGGCCACCGAGAATGTGCGGCTTAATCGCATTGGAATCTCCTTCTTAGCCCTACACTGACGCCGCTGCGTCAAAAGAGCATCATCAATGAATCAAGAGTTCAGGGTTCAGGCTTCGGTTCAGAGTACACGCTTTAGCTTGCTCCCGGCGCAAACTTCTTCTGAGTTACAACAGCAAGCTAAAGCTTGTACTCTGAACCCGGAACTCTGAACTCGGAACCCGGAACCCGAAACCCTGAACCCGAAACGCCGTTCAGATGTCCTCCGTCCAGGCGAGTCCCACAGAGTCGGTGCGTGAGCACCTGACGTCGTTTCCGAAACGCTTGGAGCAGACGTGCTGCGAGTTCAGCCCCTACCATCGGAGCAATCAAGAACACCCACAGTTCGGCTGTGTGTCCTGAAATAACCGCCGGACCAAACTGGCGCGCAGGATTCAAACTGCCGCCGGTTTGGGTCCCGAGCAGTGCAATCCCCAGCCCGATCAGAATGCCGACCAGCCACGGCACAAGCGGTGCCAGCCGCGGTATAGAGAGGAAGTACCCAACTGTGAAGACAATCACGCCCATACCAATAAGCTCAGCACCAAACAGCGGCGCCGCCGACCATGCGGGTGCGGGCCGAAGGACGGCGTACAAAACCGGGGGACGTGCGACAACTGCACCCCAGGCTGCCCGGGCCGCAAGCACGCCTACGACCGACCCGAGCAGCTGAGCTGCGATGTATGGGACGATTCCAGCGGCGGGGAACACACCGAAGCGCCACATCGCCAGGGATATCGCAGGATTCATGTGGCCTCCGCTGATTTTGCCCGGACGGCTGATGATCAGACCAGCAAGAAGCAACGCGACAAACGCTCCGACAATGAACAACTCAACATGAATCTCAGGAAACGCCCGAGAAATTGGCGAAGGACCCACGACAAATCTCACGATCGTTGTTACTCCGAAGAGCAACACTGAGGTGAGAATCAGCTCGAGCGCGCTGTTTCGGAGCAACAGTCCAAACTGTGGTCGCGGTCTAATGGTCATAGGCCCTTTATCAGAATGCGAAACAATCGCACCCTAACTCCCAGATACCCCCCTCACCGAAAACCCAGCGATGCGCCTTATGTAGAGCGCTGGGCTCGCCTGCAGACCTTGCAGCGCGGTCTGTCGTATTGATCGTGACGCTCTGCGGTTGTTGATAGCCGCCGTAATACTTGACAGGTGACCAGTCAGGACTGACCGGGAGCGGCGGCGGCGCGAGCTTCGAGAATTCTTCCGCCGCGTAAACCACTTTGCCGCCAACCATCGTCAACACGGATTCGAGCCGTTTGATTTCTTCGTCGGGAATAGAAAAGTAGTCAGCTGAGAGCACGGCCAGGTCGGCCAGCTGG
>DATLWF010000123.1:0-10889 GCA_035576605.1 Blastocatellia bacterium
AACAATTTTCCTGGATGAAGTCGGTGAACTCCCATCGGAGGCGCAGGTTGCCTTGCTTCGAGTTCTGCAAGAGCGGGAATTCGAACGAGTGGGTGGCAGCCAAACGGTTTCGGTGGACGTGCGAGTACTTGCGGCTACGAATAGAGACTTGAGTGCAGCCGTAACTGAAGGCACGTTCCGTCAGGATTTGTTCTACCGTCTCAATGTTTTCCCGATTCGCATACCGGCACTGCGCGAGCGCGTTGACGATATTCCGTTGTTGGTCGAATACCTGATCGATCGCTATGCCCAGACAGTTGGTAAAAAGATTCGAAACATAACCAGGAAAACCCTGGACGTGTTCCAGGCTTACGACTGGCCCGGCAACATTCGTGAGTTGCAGAATGTAGTCGAGCGCGCGGTAATCCTGTGCGACGGGGAAACATTTTGTGTTGATGAAACCTGGCTTACGCCGGTGACTCCCAAGTCGGCTGCGACGGGTGTTCCGCTGGTCGCTAACCTCGTAGAGCGTGAAAAAGAGATGATCGAAACCGCACTGCGGGAAGCCGAGGGCGTAGTCGCCGGTCCAACTGGCGCCGCAGCCAAGCTGGGCATTCCCAGGCAGACGCTCGAATCAAAGATCAGAAAACTGCGGATCAACCGTCACCGCTTCAAGACCTCATAACTCCCCTCTTAGGCTGCGACAGCATCTTCTCCGATAGCCGTTTGCTCAACGTCTGTTGCTCTCGATTCGTACCTCAACAGCTTCTCGTGCCGCCGGTGGTTTGCCGGAGTCCAATGCGATCCGGATACCAATGATTCCAAGCCGAAATTTCAGCAAATGCCGAAAAAGCGGCACGCCGCTGATTTCTAAAGGTCTGTCATTCAAGAGATTGCAGATGGCACTGTCATTGCACTTGGTTCAAATGAGTAGCACGAGAGAAGACGAAAATGACCTTAAGAATCGAAAAGGCGTCGGACGCGCACCGCACAACGATTCGACTAATAGGCCGGATGCGGGCGGAGCATTTGGAGGAGTTAGAGAAGCAGATTCGCCATAGCGGACCAGCAATCACATTGGACCTGGAGGAAGTGACTTTAGTCGATCTGGAAATTGTTCGCTTCCTCGGGACTTGTGAAGCACAGGGCGCCACGCTCCTCCGTTGCTCGCCTTACATACGGGACTGGATCGGCGAAGAGCGAGATTAATGAAATAGGAGAAAAGCAATGTCTAAGAAACTCGAAGGAAAGATTGCACTCATTACGGGCGGGTCGCGCGGCATCGGTGCCGCGATCGCCAAGCGTCTGGCTGCGGACGGAGCGAACGTGGCCATCACATACTCGAAAGGCGCCGATGCGGCCGCGTCCGTCGTCAAGGAGATTGAACTCGCCGGCGGAAAGGCGATCGCAATTCAGGCCGACGCCACTGATGCCGGCGCCGTCGAAGCTGCGGTCGAAAAGACCATCGAGACGTTCGGACGACTTGACGTGCTGGTAAACAATGCCGGCACGGCTATTCCGAAAACGTTCGAGGAGACAACGCTGGAAGAGATGGATCGCGTGTTTGCTATCAACGTCCGCGGCGTGTTCGTCGCGACGCAGGCGGCGCTGAAGCACATGAAGAGCGGCGGTCGCATCATCATGATCGGTTCGGCCGTGGGTGAGCGAGTGGCAGCGCCCGGGCTTGTGCCCTACGCGGGGACGAAAGGAGCCGTCAAGATGTTCACTCAGGCGCTGGCCCGAGAGATCGGAAGCCGGGGCATCACGGTCAACAACGTCCAGCCGGGTCCGATCGACACTGAATTGAATCCCGCCGCGGGCGATTGGGCGGTACCGCAGAAGGCCGCCACAGCGCTCGCCCGTTACGGGCACGTCGAGGAGATCGCGGCGATGGTTGCGTTTGTTGCCGGCCCGGAGTCCTCGTACATTACCGGGGCGAATCTTACGGTGGATGGCGGAATGAATGCCTGAGCGAATCCACCTTTACTCGATGAACTACTCCGACTGAAAGGAAGGATCAAGATGCCGAAGACTACACCCGAACAAAACAAGGCTCTCGTCCTGGAAGCATTCGATGCGTTGTTCAACAAGCGTGACTACGCCGCTGCTGAGGAGTTTTGGTCACCTCACTACATCCAGCACAGCGCGCATATTGAACCGGGTCGCGACGGACTGTTCAATCTCGTCAAGAGCATCCCGCCAACGTTGAAGTACGAACCCGGGACGATTGTGGCTGAGGGAGACTTCGTGATCGTGCACGGGCGCTTTAGCGGTTTCGGTTCTCCTGTGAATTGGATTGCCGCAGATATTGTGCGCATTCAAAACGGAACCCTCGTCGAGCATTGGGACGTGATTCAAGACGAAGCCACGCGGGAGCAGTCAAAAAGCGGCCTGCCTATGTTCGGGGACACGTTTAGTAAGTGATTTGGGAATTCCGCCACTGTTCGCCCTTCATAAATGATGGCATCACGAAAAAACAGGATCAGAAACATAACCTCCAGGAGGACTGAGATGGCTGGATTAGTTGTTTTGATTACTGGCGCGTTGACAGGTATCGGACGCGCCACAGCATTGGCCTTCGCGAACGAGGGCGCGCGACTTGTCGTTTCCGGCCGGCACGACGAAGAGGGCCAAAAACTGGTTGCCGAACTTCGCGAGCGGGGCGCCGAGGCCGAGTTTCTGCGTTCCGACGTGCGGAACGAAGATGACTTGCGCAGCCTGATCGATAAGACCGTCGCGCGCTTTGGTCGTCTGGATGCTGCTGTCAATTGCGCAGGGACCGAAGGCACGCCCGGCCCAGTGACCGAACAGACTGCAGAAACCTACGCCGCGACCTTCGACACAAACGTCCTGGGTACGCTGCTCAGCATGAAGCACGAAATGCGCGTGATGCTTGCCCAGGGAAGCGGCAGCATCGTCAACGTTTCGTCCACCTACGGTCATACTGGTGCCGCTGGCGCGTCCATATATTCGGCGAGCAAGCATGCGGTCGAAGGACTAACCAAGTCGGCTGCACTCGAAGCCGCCTCGTCAGGAGTACGCATTAACATGGTCGCCCCAGGTCCAATCGAGACTGGGATGCTGAACCGCTTCACCGGTACTGACGAAAGAAAGGCGGGTCTGGCGGCGACCGTGCCGCTCAAACGAGTAGGGAGACCCGAAGAGATCGCTGAGACCATCGTCTTTCTCGCGTCCGACAAAGCGTCGTTCATCACGGGGGCGTCGTACCTCGTGGACGGCGGCAAAACAGCCCAGTAGGTGTTTCTTATCGCTCGGAGTCGTTGTTGCGTCGGCGACAGCAACAGTCAAATAATATTGGCTTCAGGCAAGGATTCGACCAATTAGACCAAAATCTGGAAGGGGGAATAGCAAATGGCAACCAATTCACCGGTAGCACTTATTACAGGAGGAACGAGCGGTATTGGCCGGGCGGTAGCCAATAAGCTGACGCAGCTTGATATCCACGTCTTAGTCGTAGGCCGCAATGCGGAGCGCGGCGAGAAGACAGTTGCGGAAATCCGTGCAGCAGGAGGCAAAGCGGATTTTATTTCGTCTGACCTTCGAGACGCGTCGAGTGCGCGCGAAGTGGCGAGAAGAGCGGTCGAGCTCGGAAACGGCCATGTCGATATTTTGATCAACAATGCGGGGGTCTTCCCGTTCGGGCCAACGCATGAAACGACGGAAGAAGTGTTTGATAGCGTGTATTCGCTCAACGTCAAGGCGCCGTACTTCCTCGTCGCAGAACTTGCTCCGCTGATGGCCAAGAGAGGCAAAGGGGCAATCGTCAACGTATCGACGATGGTCGCCGATTACGGGGCGGCTGGCATGAGTCTCTATGGATCGAGCAAGGCTGCCATCAACCTGCTGACCAAAGCGTGGGCGGCCGAATATGGCCCAAACGGTGTCCGCGTCAATGCGGTGAGCCCTGGGCCTACGCGCACGGAAGGCACTGACGCAATGGGGGAGGGCCTCGAGCAACTGGCCGCCCAAGCGCCAGCGGGCCGTCCTGCTACAGCGAACGAGATCGCTGAGGCCATTGTCTTCCTGGCGACGGATCGTGCGAGTTTCATTCATGGCGCAAAGCTCGCTGTCGACGGAGGGCGCACTGCCATTTGAGACTTGCCTATAATCCTCGTAACGGTCAACAATGCCCCAACGCGTGCTGCGGCCAGTGACATCTGCAACCATCCCAGGAAGAGCCGCAGCCAACCCCAGATCAGGTGTGCTTGTTACGCCAATCACCGATCAATTCAGCAACCACCAGCTCCATACTCCTATTAGGCGTGCTCGGGTGGGGGAATTCACATAAATTTAACATTGGCGTCCCAGGGTCTTAACAATGCGTCGGTATAGTTGTGATTCAACTCAGACTAACCCTAGAGCAGGAGGATCCTAGAATGAACAGATATTTTCGCGCGGCGCGAGCGATTTCACCCTTGATCATCGCAGGACTGATGGTCTTACCCCTGGTTGGCTGCGGTTCTTCAACTGGCGGCGATTCAAATGGCGAAGTAAAGTTGCAAGGCGCAGGCGCAACCTTCCCTAACCCGCTCTACCAGAAGTGGTTCAGCGAATACAACAAAATCACGCCGAATGCAAAGTTTGACTACCAATCGATCGGTTCTGGTGGCGGCATTAAGCAGATCTCTGCAAAGACTGTTGACTTCGGCGGTTCCGACGCCCCTATGAAGGATGAGGAGCTGAAGGCAGCTCCAGGTGAGATCCTCCACATTCCAACTGTGCTCGGCGCCGTTGTTGTGACTTACAACCTTCCATCGGTGACAACCGATCTCAAACTCACGGGCGACGCAATTGCTGGGATCTACCTCGGTAAGATCACCAAGTGGAACGATATGGCAATCACGTCTTCGAACCCTGGAGTCTCGTTTCCGGATGCGACCATTAACGTCGTCCGGCGCTCGGATCCAAGCGGCACGTCGTATGTCTGGACCGACTACCTATCGAAAGTGAGTCCAGAATGGAAAGACAAGGTAGGCGCCGGTACGATGGTCAATTGGCCGCCTATCGGGATGGCGTCAAAAGGGAACGAAGGAGTTACCGGGCAGGTCAAGCAGTCTCCAAACTCGATCGGCTACGTCGAACTGATCTATGCCGAACAGAACAAACTGCCTTATGCGGCGGTCAAGAATTCTTCGGGTGAATTC
This sequence comes from Blastocatellia bacterium, assembly GCA_035576605.1. Taxonomy (GTDB): domain Bacteria; phylum Acidobacteriota; class Blastocatellia; order UBA7656; family UBA7656; genus Onstottus_A. The sequence continues at coordinate 5,145 of DATLWF010000123.1, forward strand.
GTGAAGCCCTCTCTTGAGTCGGTTACCGCTGCAGCGGCTGCGGCGGCCAATCAAATGCCCGACGACCTGAGGGTCTCAATCACCAACGCGCCTGGCAAAGATGCATATCCGATCTCTTCCTTTACATACTTCCTCGTCTACAAGAATCAAGACGATCAAGCGAAGGGGAAGGCGCTGGTGAACTTCCTGTGGTGGGCCATACACGACGGAGAGCAAATGACCAAGCCTTTGCTCTACGCCCCGCTGCCGGCGGAGATCGCGGCGAAGGCGGAGCAGAAGATCAAGTCGATCACTTACCAGGGCAAGCCGATCCGCGGTTAACGAGCCGGGCCTCGCATCATGGGATCAACGCTGGCAGGAGAAGGTTCGGCGACACCTCTGACGCCGAACAAGTCCCCCTTGCGATTCGGCCGGGCAGTCTCGGGTCTGAGGGCCCGGCCACGCATCGGCGATCCATTGTTCAAATGGGCCACGGGTTTCTTCGCGGTCCTCATCGCGGGTCTTGCCGTCTTGATAATGGTCGAGATGGCGATCAACTCCAAGCTTCCAATCGCCAAGTTTGGGTTTGGGTTTCTGACCCGCTCAGTCTGGGATCCGGTGGCGGAACAGTTTGGAGCGCTGCCGTTCGTTTACGGCACGGCCGTGTCTGCGGTCATCGCGCTGCTCATATCAGTTCCGATTAGCCTGGGTGTCGCGATCTTCCTGGTCGAGAAGGCGCCGCGCGGACTGTCAAATCCCATAATGTTTATTGTGCAGTTGCTGGCGGCCATTCCGTCAGTCGTCTTCGGACTGTGGGCAATCTTCGTGCTGGCGCCGATGTTGCGCAATCACGTTTACCCGGCATTGCAGTCGAGTCTTGGATTCCTTCCTCTGTTCCGGGGAAATCAGAACGGGCTTGGCCTGCTCACAGCCGGGCTGATTTTGTCGATCATGGTGCTTCCGATTATTACCGCCGTGACGACCGATGTGCTCCGTGCCGTTCCGGGCACGCAGCGAGAAGCGGCGCTTGCGCTGGGCTCAACAAAGTGGGAGGCAACGCTCATCGTGTTGCAGAACGCGAGGTCGGGCATTTCGGGAGCGATCATCCTTGGACTTGGCCGCGCCATTGGCGAGACCATGGCCGTCACAATGGTGATCGGCAACAGGCCGCAAATATCCGCTTCGTTATTTGACCCCTCGTTCACTATCGCCTCGGCCATTGCCAACGAGTTCACCGAAGCCTCGGGGGAGATTTATCTGCAGTCGCTTATCGAACTCGGTCTGATTCTGTTTTTCGTCACGTTCATCATAAACATGCTGGCGCGTTTGTTGGTGTGGAGCGTGACCCGCGGAGAGGGGAGAGGCGCACATGTCTAACCTCGCCCGCCGGAAATTAATAAACAACGCCATGACAGCGCTGACGGGTTTATGCGCGCTCTTCGCGGTGGCGTCGCTATTCTTCATCCTCGGGTACATCTTTTGGGGTGGAGTACGGGGCCTGAGCCTTGGCTTTCTGATTAACTCGCCAAAGCCGATCGGCGAACCAGACAGCGGAATCGCCAATGCCATTGTTGGATCGGTGATTCTAATCACGCTCGGATCCTTGATCGGAATGCCGGTAGGCATCCTGGGCGGGATCTATCTCTCCGAGTTTGGCTCGAATAAGGTTGGACTTCTGCTCCGCTTCCTGATCGACACGCTCACCGGGACGCCTTCGATAATAATCGGCGTGTTTGTATGGACGGTAATGGTTCATCCCATGGGGCACTTCTCGGCTTTATCAGGCGGTGTTGCACTCGGAATAATGATGATGCCGATCGTCGCTCGCACCACCGAGGAGATGATAAGGCTCGTGCCGCACAGTCTGAGAGAAGCAGGGCTGGCTCTGGGAGCGCCCAGGTGGCGGGTGACGCTCGGCGTTGTGTTGCGAACCGCAGCAAGCGGGGTCGCTACCGGAGCCATGCTGGCAATCGCGAGAATAGCCGGGGAAACCGCGCCATTATTGTTCACGGCGCTCGGGCTGAATTACCTGAGCACAAACCTGCTCCAGCCGATGGCCTCCTTAACTTTTCAGATCTACTATTACGCCCAATCGCCTTACGAGGAATGGCACGACATGGCCTGGGCCGCGACATTGGTGCTTGTGACGATGATTCTTGTGTTGAACATAGCCGTGAAGATTCTCACGCGAAACAGGCATCAGCAAGCATGACCACAAAACAATGATTACATCGCCGCCCGAGTCAAACAAAGAGGACGAAAGCATGGATACCAGCGTTTCCGCATCTTCACCCGTCTTACGACCCGTGAGCGAGGTGCAACATCGGAGGACGTCAGGCCGTGAGCCTGACGCTGAGCACCCTGCCGCGCCGGACAAGATGAGAGTTGAGGACCTGAATTTTTACTACGGCAAGACCCGCGCGTTGAAAAACATCACGCTCTCGATTCCACCAAACCAGGTTACCGCATTCATCGGACCGTCGGGCTGCGGCAAGTCAACGTTGCTTCGTACGCTCAATCGCATGAACGATGTGATACCCGGGACTCGTGTTGAGGGTCGTGTCGAGCTCGACGGCGAGGACATCTATGCTCCGCGTACCGACGTGGTGTCGCTCCGACGACGGGCCGGTATGGTGTTCCAGAAGTCGAATCCATTCCCACGCTCGATCTTCGACAATGTCGCTTACGGACTGAGGATCAACAGCCTTACGCACTCAAAGAGCGAGCTTGCTCAGCGCGTAGAATCGAGCTTGAGAGCGGCGGCAATCTGGGATGAGGTAAAGGATCGGCTGAAGGAGTCTGCGTACGGGCTTTCCGGGGGGCAGCAACAACGGCTATGCATTGCGCGGGCGCTTGCGGTAGAGCCGGAGGTCGTTCTAATGGACGAACCTTGTTCTGCGCTCGATCCCATTGCAACCCAGAAGATCGAAGAGCTGATCGTTGAGCTCAAAGCGAAATACACGATAGTCATCGTTACTCACAACATGCAGCAGGCGGCTCGCGTGTCGGACCTGACTGCTTTCTTTTGGCTTGGCGAGATGATTGAGTTCAACACAACGGAAAAGATGTTCACGAAGCCCGACAAGCGAATGACCGAAGACTACATCACCGGGCGTTTTGGATGATTTAGTGGGCTGACGGAGGGTGGCGAATGCACAAGCGGCTGATCGAAAGGAATCTGGACCAAATACGCGACAAACTGCTGGTGATGGGCGGCGCAGCAGAAAAAGCCATAATGCTGTCGATGCGCGCCCTGGAGGAGCGCGACTCGAGTCTTGCTGAACGAGTCATCCGCGAAGACGATGCCATAGACGGAATGGAACTCGAGTTAGATCAGATGTGTGTTGATGTCCTCGTGCTTAAACAGCCGGCGGCGTCCGATCTGCGATTTGTCGTTTCCGTGGCACGAACTGCACCTATGGTCGAGCGAATAGCGGATCACACGGTAAATATTGCCAAGCATGTCCTCGCGCTGAACAATGAGCCGCAATTTGAAGCTGGTTTGGACCTTGCAAGAATGTTTAGCACCGTTCAGGAGATGCTCATTGATGGACTGGACGCCTTCACATCGGGCGACCCGGAGAAGGCTCGCGCCACCATCGAGCGGGACGATGAGGTCGATTCCCTTTACGATCTCTTCTATTCTGAATTGATCACCGCGATGGGACGTGATCCGTTGCTTGTCGAGCGCGGCGTGCAATGGCTCTTTGTTATTAAACACCTTGAACGCATCGCCGATTACGTAACCAACATCTGTGAGCAGATTGTATATATGGCGCGCGGGCAGGTCATTAAGCACTCGGTATGGTAGCAACGATGGATCCAAAACTGAATGCGCCGGAAAGCGATAACGGTATTCGCAGTATAGTAGTTGTCGAAGACGCTCAGGACGTCGCAGACTCGATTCGCTACAGCCTCGAACACCAGGGTTTTCGCGTCTCGGTAGCAACCACGAGTCCAGCCGCGCTTGATCTAATCCTCAATCATCCCCCGAGCATGGTGCTGCTCGATATCAATTTGCCCGAAAGAAGCGGTTTCGATTTGTGCCGCCGGTTTCGAAGTGAGGCCGCGACGAGGCGCATGCCGGTATTGATGTTGACGGCTCGGTCTGCCGAATCGGACGAGGTGCTGGGGATCGAACTTGGCGCGGACGACTATCTTACAAAGCCATTCAGCACGCGCGAACTGTTAGCACGGGTGAACGCCATCCTAAGGCGGTCGGACGGACACGAGCCCGAACGGCCCATATACGATGACGGAGTCCTGGTCATCGATCCGTGGACTTTCAGCGTCAGTTACGAAGCTCGCGAGGTGCGGCTGACCCGTAAGGAGATGCGGCTACTTGAAGAGTTGGCGCGCAGTGAAGGCCGAGTAATGATGCGCGAGGTTCTTCTGGACAGGATTTGGGGTCTGCGCAACTACGCCGATTCTCGCACGCTTGACGTGCACATCAGAAGACTACGATCGAAGCTCGGCAATCCAAAGCTGATCGAAACGATCACCGGAGTTGGCTACCGACTCGTTGGTTCGCGTTCTAAACAGACTTGAGTGCCCCAAAGTGTCTATGGTGGATCGTCAGCGCAAAAGAATTAACAGAATTGAAACGTCCCGATAACGTTGTTTTTACATGGTTGTCGGATAATTCCGCCTCTGTTGACGCCCAATGGGTCGATCGCAGGTTCTCCCATTTTTCCTCATGCCGTGCGATTGCAACTCGTAACCCCAATCTTGTTTGAGAGGGCGGTTTTCTGAGACGCACCGAGTGAGCACCAAACGAAAGCTTTCTTCACAAGGAGAAATCAATGAGAAACAAACCAGCTATGGCGCTTTGCTTAGCTCTTACGCTCATTACAGTCGCTGGCGTGAACCCAATGAGAGTCGCCGCCGGGCAGAAAGACGGACGGGACACTAAGAGGAGCGGTACCGCCTCGAGCAGCCTTATCAGCGCTACGACTGCGGCTAATACAGATAAGCCGTTGTCGACTGGAAAGCTCCCGGTGGCCGGCGCTACCACTTCCGATTCTGGAAGTCAGCCTAAGCCCGACGCTGAAGATGGTGTGTCAACGTCCGCGTCGAGTGGGGCGAGCGAGAAAGACAGGATTCGGGCACTTGAAGAGGCGTTGCAACAGCAGAACGACAAGCTCAGCCAGATGCAGAAACTCATTGAAGAACAGCAGCGGATGATGCAGCTGCTTAACGCGAAGGCAGCCGGGGGGGGTAGTGACACCCCGCGTGCGGAAGCCTCAGCACCTGTCGCGTCTCCTGCAGGCAATTCAACACCCGCGAAGGAGACTGTGACGGACGCAGCAGCGACTGCTCAGCAGAATCAGCCCTCGCTTGAGGATCGCTTCAAAAAGGTTGAGGAACGTGTCCTCAAGATCGGGCCCGTTCGAGTGGGCGGCGATTTCCGGTTCCGCCTCGATGGAATATTTCGACCCGCAACCGAACCGCCCGACCCGTCGCTCCAGCATGTGCAGAACGTCCGTATGCGATATCGCTTTCGCTTGAATCTCGACACTGATGTCAACAAAGCTCTCAGTTTTCACGGCCAGCTCACTACGGGTCCGATTAATAACGGGCTCACTCAGGATCAGGATTTCACCTCTACCGTCGCGCATCAGCCCCTCTTCATCAGCGAAGCATATATGGACTTTCATCCCAACAAGAACGTTCAACTTCAGGGCGGTCGCGTGCCGGAAGTTTTTGCCGACAACTCGCGCTTCCTGTTCGATGATGATGTGCGTTTCAACGGGTTCAACGAGAGGT
>DATLWF010000124.1:0-8585 GCA_035576605.1 Blastocatellia bacterium
TGGAACAGGCTCGCCACATGATGGCGAAGGAAGTCACACCGATCAGCGACCTTCGCTCGACCGAACATTACCGCCGCATCGTAACTGGGAACGTGCTCGTCAAATTCCTGCGGCGGCTTCTCGGGTGATTCAATTTCCGCGTTGCGAGCCACCCTCACTCGTGCCTCAGCGCGACCATCGGGTCCATCTTCATTGCGCGCCGCGCAGGCACAAAACAAGCTCCCAGAGCCACTCCCATCAGCAACACGGCTATTCCGGCGAATGTGATCGGATCGCCCGCGCTGACTCCGAACAACAGACTCGACATTAGGCGGGTCAACACAAGAGCCGCCGCCAGACCAGCGCCCATACCTGCAACAACAAGCGTCATCCCCTGTCGCGCTACCAGCCCGATGACGTCACGCCGCTGCGCGCCGAGCGCTACGCGAATACCTATCTCGTGTGTGCGTTGGGTGACCGAGTAGGACACAACGCCGTAAATTCCGACCGCCGCCAACAGCAGCGCTACACCGGCGAACACCGATAACAGCAGCATCGTGAAGCGCGTTCGCGCAACTGCAGCGCTTGCGATCTGTTCGAGGGTCCTTGCGTCGGACAACGGAAGTTCCTTATCCAGGGCTGCAATTTCGCTGCGCATCGCCGCCAGTAGACTGATTGGATCGCGTTCCGTGCGCACTACAAGGACCAGACCGCTTTGAGCTTGCTGATTGACCGGAAAAAAGAAACCGGGCTTCGCGCGAAGCTCTCCGGGCGAATCCTTGAGGTCGCCAACGATGCCGGCAATCATCCTTGTCTCGCCCCAGAGTCGAACCCGCTTGCCGACCGCGTCGGCGTCCGGCCAGTAGCGATCAGCCATACTCTTGTTGATCACGATCACCCTCGGCGCATCCGCGTCGTCTGCTTCGCTGAAGAAGCGTCCTTCCAACAGAGGAATCCCCAGGGTGCGGAAATAGTCCGGCGTGGCGAAGTGATACTGCGCCGACGGATCCTCGTCATCGGAGAACTGCCGGCCCTCGATTCCAAAAGAGGTATTCTCGTCGTAGCCGGTCCACGGTAGATCCGATGTGGCTGCAGCGCCTTGAACGCCCGGAAGCGCGGCCATTCGGCCGATGAGTTCGCGATAGAATGCAGACGCTTTTCTCCCGGTCGAATATCGCGCGCGGGGCAAATCGAGCGTTGCAGTCAGAACTCTTTCGGGATTGAATCCGGGATCAACATTCTGCAGATAGAAGAACGTCCGCATGAGCAGGCCTGCTCCAATCAGGAGCACGAAGGCCAGTGATACTTCGGCGATCACCAGCAGGCCTCGCAGCCGATTATGCCGCGAGCCTCCCGACGAGCCGCGGCCGCCCTCCTTCAGCGACTCATTGAGATTGACGCTGGATATTTGCAAAGCCGGCGCCAATCCGAACAGGGCCCCGGTAAGCAGAGAGGCCGTCAGCGCGAAGGCAAATGTTCGCCAGTCAAGTGAGAGCATATGCAGGCGGGGGATCTGTTTCGGGCCGAGCGCGACCAGTGCCTCGATCCCCCACCTCGCCACCAGAAGCCCCGCCATTCCGCCACCCACGGCTATCAGTAAACTCTCGGTCAGCATCTGGCGAATCAGACGAAGCCGGCCTGCGCCCAATGCGGTTCGCACGGCTATTTCTTTCTGCCGCGCCGTTGCTGTTGCCAGCAAAAGGTTCGCGATGTTGACGCATGCGATCAATAATACAAATCCAGCCGCGCCGAACAGTATCAGCAACATCGTTTGCGCGCCGCCTACGATCTCGTCACGCAGAGAAACAATGCTAATGCGCCAATCCTTGTCTTCCGGGTGTTGTTCCTCGAGTTGCTGCGCGATGACGTTCATCCGTGCTTCGGCCTGCTCGCGGGTGATGCCGGGCTTTAGCCGCGCGATGGCGTTGAGGAAGTGAGACGTTCTTACTTTAGGATCCATAGTCAGCGGCCACCAGACGTCTACGTTTCCGCCGTGAGGAAGCGAATGATAGTCGCCTCCGACGTGTTGCAGTCCCGAACCGATGACTCCGATGATGGTGAATGACATACCGGACAGCGTGACAGGTGCGCCAATTATGGCCGCATCTTTGCCAAAGCTCCGCTCCCACAACGCCCGGCTGATGACGGCAACGTGTTCGTTCCCGTTGATCTCATCGATTGGCAAAAACGCGCGACCCAGCTCCGGTTCGAAGCCTAAAAGGTGGAAAAACCCGTTCGACACTCGCATCCCGGTCAAGCGTTCCGGCCTGTCGTTCACCGAAAGATCCAGGTCACCGCGGGCGAATGTGGCGAAGTCGTCGAAGACATCGTTCCGTTCCCTGTAGTCCAGAAAGTTCGCCGGCGAAATTGGGAACTTCGGGAACCGGGGACTGGCCTCGAACACCCTGACGATGCGATCGGGTTCCTTGTAGGGAAGCGGCTTCAACAGCACGCCATTCACCACGTCGAAGATCGCGGCGTTAGCGCCGATGCTCAGCGCAAGGGTAAACACCGCGACCGCGGTAAACCCGGGATTCTTCCTCAGCAGCCGCAGCCCGAAGCGAAGATCTTGTGTCAGGTTATCCATACACACTGTCCTTTGACCGGCGGCGGTCCCACCCAGCACGCAGCGCCCGGTCTCTTGAAATCGGTTTTATTCATTGAGAGACAGGTGTAGGTGACATGATCGATCTCTTGGTTTCTATTTCTTCGAATACGCGTCGGAAGAAGGCCGGCCGCTCTTCGGTCACGCCCGCATCGTTACCGGGGACGGAGGAGCCTGAGGAATTATTCTCTAAATGGTACGACGCAAAACAAACGCGGTAGAAAGTGATCTGTTACGAGCGCGCTGTCCCTCGGCGGATTGCAAGTGCCTTCTGGATGAAGGCTCCAACTTCGTCACTGTAGGGCTTCGGAACCGACGACGGCCAGTTTTGCTGATCCGCGTACATTTTGCTCAGACCCTGTTGGATTGCAGGATCGCCGCCGGTGAAACCCGTGACGAGATTTGACCAGCGATCCGCGAGGGCTTGCGCTTTCTCGCTTGCGGGATCTTCACCGAGGGCTGCTTCGACCTCGTTGATCAGCGCTGGCCAGTCTTGCTGGGCCTGCTCGATCACCTCTCGCGGTACTGTCGCGGCGCGATCGGCGATTTTTTGTTTCGCTTCTTCAGAGTAATATTTGTTGGTCCATTCCATATCTTTTTGCATATTGATCACCTCGATTATTTCTGCGAACACCTCCCAATCCGGCTCGTCGGTAGAAGCCAGAACGCGCTCGACCTTCTCGATCGCCTTGATGGCCCGCTCCAGCCTGCTGCGCTGTTCGACGATGATCTGGCGTTGACGGCGCAGTTCTTTTGCCAGATCTAACGAGCCTCGCTCGAGAATGTCCTTGATTTGTTTCAGAGGGAAGCCGATGAACTTCAGCGTCACGATCTGCTGAAGCCGCGCGAAATCGCGCTCACCGTAAAGGCGATAACCCTTCGGTGTGCGCCCGCTTGGCTTGAGCAGCCCGAGGCGGTCGTAATGATGCAGCGTCCTGACGGTCACGCCGGAAAGTTCGGCGAACTCCGCTGCCTTATACCAGCGATTGGTCCTCTTCGTCTGCGCCTTCATCGTCATCCTTTCTTTCTGCATCGTAAGGTCTGACGTTGCGTCAGGCGCAAGAGGTTTCTCTCTATTCTTTAACTAACGGATAAGTCCCCTGGACTACAACCTGCGACCTCTTCCTGTGATCAAGCTGATCACCGCCACAAACAATGCCGACCCAATGATCGACCAGATGATTGGAAAGTTTTCGCCGCCGATGCTCAAGAAAAAAAGCTTCGGCAAATGAAGCGCGTCGGCGAGCCAGACTCCTATGATCGCGCCTATGAAACCAAGCGCGATAGACACAAGACATCCGCCGTGGCTGTAGCCGACAATCGCGCGGCCAATTGATCCACATACTCCCGCGATCAGCAAGAGTATCAACAAATGCGTCAGTGTCATTCTTCATTCTCCTTTTAGGCTCCGGCGCGGGCCCGAGCCCTACTCGCACATCACCGTCAGAACTTGTCTTGCACAATACTGCACAATATCAAAATTCTGACCGGTCTTGAACTGATATACGAGATTCTCGTCCGGCGCAGAAGTCTTCGACAAGTGCAGTCTCAATGCTGCGGAAGGCGGGGCTGGAAGAGGCCCAATTATTGAAAAGCCTTGCGAATTGCTGCGGCGAGCGGATTGGAACGAGCATTGCCGATAACCAGGCCGAGTCGTCCGGGACCGCAGCGGTCACAGGCGGCTCGAAACCAAAAACGATGAGAGTCGTTTCGGTCTAACACGCGCACCGCTCCCGGCGGCGCAGTGTCTTGAGCGAGGCCAAAGTCTCGCTCGTCACCGCGCCGCTCAGAGCGGAACTCGAAAGATCAACGCTGAGAGCGCGGCATCCCCGTCTGCCTGGCGTTGCGAAACTGAGAAACGAGGCCGAGCGAGAAAACGCAGGCAGAATGCCTGCGCCCCAGAGAAAGAAGACGATATTGTTTGCCGCATTCACAGATGATTCAAACTCGCAATGGTTGATGTATAGCGCAAGCTGGCAGCTTGCAGTATTGGCATTCATCTACAGCTCAGCAGTAATGGCCATCGTGATTGTGACACTTATGAAAAGTGCTCGGAAGCGCCGCCCCGAGGCCCGGAACAAAGCATAGGATGTAGGCATGAAATTCCTTGGGGAAGGGTCACTGGCGAGCGGCCCAAAAACACGCCCTGGGGATGAGCGGCTGCGAGCGGTGCTCAACGCGCAGATAATGCAGAGGTCGGCCGCCTGGAGCGCTCGCTCGCAGCCGCGCGAATTCTCAGCAGGTTGAAACCCGATCACTTCCTGGAACCAGCGACCGAAGTCAACTCAACTCTTACAGCGCCCCACGATGGCTCCGCTGTTATCAGCACAGGCAACCGCCGCGTATCATTGGTGACGTAGATACGAAGGTTGTAAAGCTTGTCGTTCTCGCGCCCCTTGACCATGCTCGTGGCAATCTTGACCGTATCGTAGCTGCCGGCGGGCGTCGTTACTTTCTCGCGCGCTTCGGGCTGAACTTTGATCGTGTACAGTTTGTCGTCTTCGAGCAAAGTCAACGTGCGACTCTTACCCACTGTAAGATCCATTCCTCGGATGGCGAAGATCAATGCGGCGAGATCGTAAGTGTCCTCCGGTAGCTCTAACGTGCCTCCGCCTGCAATCCGGGCGGTGCGTTTATCTTGATCGATGGTGACCGACGACTGGGTCTGTTTCTTGCCATGTCGCGAGCGCTTCTCGGCGCGAAACGGTTGAAGCGTAGCCGCGTTGATGAACGATTCGTAGACGTCGTTGACCTTCAGGGCAAGGCCGCTGACCAGTCCTACGGTTCGAGCCTCGACGGTCACGTGATAGCTGTCGACGCCGTCGAAGCTGCGGCGGTCGTCAGTCTGTATCGTCAACTCTGCTGCAACAATGAAGTCCGCCCACGACACGTCGTAGCTCAGTCGTTCGCCGGCACTAAAAGGATTCCGCGGAGAGGAGGCGGATACAGTGGCGGATCGGTCTGACTTAACGGGATGGCTTTGAGACAGCGAGGCTGGAAAAGAAAGCGCTACCACAGCCAAAACGGACAACGATCTTCTAAGCACTAAGACTGCTCCTGCTTTCAACTTGATGTTTCAAGAATCTGATGCGTCCCAATGAAGTGATGATGCCTCAGTTGGCGCTCGCAATCCAGATAACCCGCGAACAGTGGATCTCGAGTCGAGGGCATGGAGTTCATTTCCACAATGCGGTGATGCGCTCCGTGGCGGGCTTTGCATGGACTCGACGCACATCCGCGGAGCTCACAAACAAGAGAGGCTCGCTGTCGAGCGAGCCCCGATGATTCATCTTCACTGAAAAGTAGTCTACTTCCCTCGCTGTGGCGCGACGAGTGAAGTTGAATCAACGCGACCGGCGTCCACCGTCGGTCGCGTCTGTTTGAAATAATCGGAAGAGGATTCGAGGGCCAGAGGCTGGAACGGATTCAGAGGATTGCCATCGAGCCGGACCTCATAGTGCAGATGAGGCGAAGTGGCGCGTCCGGTGCTGCCCGCGCGCCCGATGATAGTGCCGCGCTCGACGTGAGTTCCGGCTTCAACATCGAAGCTGGATAAGTGCGCATAGTGAGTCGTAACTCCGCCGCCGTGGGCTACGATTATCATGTTGCCGTAGCCGTGATACCAGCCGGCGAACTGCACGATGCCCGCCTGACTGGCGCCAACCGGATCGCCCCAGCGAGCCTTGAGGTCGACGCCTGAGTGAAACTTTGCCCGCCGCGTGAATGGGTCGCGCCGATAGCCGAAGACGCTTCCGACACTCACGCTCGACGAAACGGCCGGGCGCTCCGCGTACTTCGAATCGGAACTCGTCTTCGAAAGCGGGCCGGCGCCATCCGCAGGAATCGTGATCGTATTGGTGCTGAGCTTGACAATGACTGGTGCAGGCGGAATAACGGCGTTTTCGAGGCCTATTTCTGTTTGAAGCTCTTGCGCCTTCTGCGACTGGACGTTCTGTGGTGCTGCGGAACTCTGGGACTCAGGCGGTTTCTGCTCCGCCGCGCCCACTATTTGATTGGTGCTTTGCTGCCGGGCCGCTTGCTCTTTCGAGGTCGTTTGAACCGCCCGCGACTGCGCCGATGCGGCGCCAGTAAACCCGCCCGTGGATATGAATGATGCTAAGACGATTGCGACCAGGAATCTTCCTGCTTTGATCAAAACCTCTCCTTTCAAGACACCGGGTGCGCTGTTCTACCCAAACCGGTTCGTTCGTTCGTTCTTACTGAGTTAAAAAAATCTGGGGGGTGCTTCCAAGGATGGCGATTGTAATTGGGGAGAGAAGTTGATGTCAACAATAATGCCTATCAGAAGTTCTTGTGAATTTGTTGCGGCTGATGCAAGTGGTAGGCACCCGGCGGCTCGGCTATAATTCACGATCAGTCAAAGACGAGGATTCTAGAAGGGAGAGGGTAATGAAGGAGCTAAACGCGCAGGAAGCATACGATCTGATGCAGGCCGATCCGGAATACATCTACCTGGACGTGCGGTCGGTGCCTGAGTTCGAAGCTGGCCATCCAATGCGGGCGATCAACATTCCAATAATGCACTTCGCGCCAGGTACCGGCATGTCCCCCAACCAGGACTTCGCCACCGTAGTCGAAGCGGCTCTGGCCAAAGATGCGAAGCTCGTAGTTGGTTGCAAGACCGGGGGGCGCTCGGCTCGCGCGTGCGAAGAGATGAGTCAGATGGGCTTCACGAACGTAGCTAACGTTCGCGGCGGATTTGTCGGAGCTATGGACAACCTCGGCAGAGTGACCGAGCCAGGCTGGAGTATGCTGAACCTTCCAACTTGCACCGAGTGCGTGGACGAAGCGCGCTACAAAGCACTCGCCGGGAAAGCGGGGAAATCTTAGAGTTCAAGCTTCAGGTTGGTGAATCCACTCACAAACCCGAAGCTTGAACCCCTGCGGGAGCTGACCTCATTGCGGAGGCTTTCGCTGAGCTTTCTCAGCTTTTGGTTGTGACTGGGAACCGGCGTCCTGTCTCACCGGGGGTCCCAAGTAACCTGGCGCACGCTGCATAGGGCTAGCCGCGGACCTGGCCGCTTGACGTTGAGCGGCTTGTTGTTGCACAACTACCTGCTGTCGCTCCGCGCGTCGCTGTGCTTGCTGAGTGGCTTGCTGTTGTTGCACTACCACCTGCTGTCGCTCCGCGCGTCGCTGTGCTTTAACCTGTTCGCGAGCTTGAGCTTGCTGAGTTGCCTGCATAGCAGCCCGCCTGTTCATCTGCTCGCTCATCGCTCGGTGTTGTTGCTCGACGCGTCTCTGCGCTTTAGATTGCTCTCTCTGCTGCGCCATTTGCGACTGCCGCGCGGCTTGTTGTTGGGCCTGCCTTATTTGCTGTTGTTGAAGATAAGCCTCCGGCGGCTTACGCTTTTGTTCCTTTCGCTGCTGCTGTTGTGCCGCACCCGCGGACTGTTGCTGGCGTTCGGCTCTCCGCTGCTGTTTCATCTGCTGCTGTTGCTGAGCCTGTTGCGCCGCTCCCGCGGATTGCTGCTGGCGTTCGGCTCTCCGCTGCTGTTTCATTTGCTGCTGTTGCTGAGCCTGTTGCGCCGCCGGGGCTGCTTGCTGTTGTCGCTCGACCCTGCGTTGCTGCTTCATCTGCTGCCGCGATTGTTCCTCCTGAGCTTGCTGTTGTGCTGCGGCTGGTGGCTGTTGAGCAGTGCGCTGCTCTTCGCGCATAAGCTGGCGCATTTCGCGGCGAGCAGACTTGTCACCCTGCTCGGCCCGACTTGCGAGTTCACTCATCCGCTGCGATTGAGCTAGTGGTTGAGGCAAACCATCGGGACGACGCGCGCTGGTGACCTCAGACGTCTGATTGATCTTCAGCTTGTTCTCCCTTCGGCTCTCGGGCACCGCCTCAACTCTGAGCCCTTTGGCGAGGTTTCCGCGCGCCGGCAAGACTTCCGGTGTCGTGCTGGCGAGGACCTGTGTGTTTAGGGCTTCCTGCTCGCGGCGCTCGAATTTGATTCGGCGACGTTCGTCGTCGTGCCTTATTGCAAGG
>DATLWF010000125.1:0-2504 GCA_035576605.1 Blastocatellia bacterium
GGTACGCGTATATTGAGTAATTTTTCTTCGGCCGAGATCGCCTTCCTCTTGAAGCGCTTTTAGTCGCGCGCTCACCACCGTCATCAACTGGAGTATGATCGACGCCGTTATATAGGGGGTGATTCCGAGCGCAAAGATCGAGACGACTTTGAAGTTACCGCCCGAGAACAGATCCATCACACCCGCCAGGCTGCGCTGCAGATCGCCCCTTTCCCACATCGAAGCGAGCGCGTCGGGGTCAATGCCCGGCGTGCGCACGTGCGAACCTATGCGGTAGATCGCCAGCATCGCAAGCGTGAAGAAAACACGTTTGCGCAGGTCAGGCACGGCGAAAATATTGCGCACGCTGTTGATGAAATTCTCGATCATGACCTTGAACCCCTCCGGCTGGCTTGTCTCCCGTGGCTACTAATCTGACTTGGCTTCACCTGCCTCAGCCGTGGGCGAGACTAGAGTCGCCACGCCGCCGGCAGCCTCGATCTTCTCGCGCGCCGACTGGCTGAAGCGATTAGCCGTAACGTTGAGCGCCTTTGTCAGCTTGCCTTTGCCCAGCACCACTACGCCGTGGTATCGGCTGAGTTTGCCCTTTTTGATCATACCACGCTCGGCCATAACCTCTGGAGTGATGTTGTCGGAAGGCTCGAAGCGCTGATCCAAATCGGCGAGGTTTACTTCGATCCATTCCTTCTTGAAGATGTTCGTGAAACCGCGCTTAGGGAGTCTTCTTTGGAGCGGCATCTGTCCGCCTTCAAACCCCGCGCGGCCAGAGTAACCCGAGCGTGACTTCTGACCCTTGTGCCCTCGAGTGGAGGTCTTGCCGTGACCTGAGCCAGGGCCGCGCCCCACTCGCTTCTTATTCCTGTTAGCGCCTTCCGGCGCTCCGATATTGTGTATTCCTAATGCCATTTGTTCACTCCGGCCTGCAATCTCGACTTCGGACTCCCAATTCTCAATCTGAGACTTCCAATGAATCAGTAAGCGCTAGTCGACTATCCGCAAGAGGTGCGGGACCTTCTTCACCATCCCACGTGTTGACGCCGAGTCCGGCCGCTCAACAATCTGATTGAGCTTCGTAAGCCCGAGGCTGCGCACAAGTTCCTTATGCGCCTTCGGTGTAGCAATGGTCGAGCGATACCATTGAATCTTTATCTTCGATTGACTGCCGCTCGCTTTGCCCTTCGCCTTCGCCATCTTGAACTCCTCTTTCTCTCGGCCCCTTGCCCTTAGCGCTTGTGCCTCACGAGGTTTGAGTCTCCTCTACCATCTGCCGCCTCAGCCGCGCGACCGCAGCCGGATCCTTCAGGCTCCGCAGCCCCTCAAACGTCGCGCGCACCACGTTGTGCGGATTGGAGGAACCTATCGACTTCGTTACAACGTCGCGAACGCCGACTAACTGCATAACTGCGCGGACCGGTCCGCCTGCGATCACGCCCTTGCCTTCAGGCGCGGGCTTCAGAAGCACGCGCCCCGCGCCGAATACACCAAGCGTCTGGTGCGGGATCGTCGAGCCCGCGAGCGGCACGCGCACCAGGTTCTTTTTGGCCGCTTCAATGCCCTTCTTGATTGCCAGCGGCACTTCGCGAGCCTTTCCCGAGCCAAATCCAACGATGCCATTCTCGTTGCCGACCACAACGAGCGCGGCGAACGACAGGTTCTTACCGCCTTTCACCACTTTGGTCACGCGATTGATTGAGATGACTTGATCCTTAAGATCAAGGCCCGATGCTTCTATTCTTTCCATATCTCCCCGTTCTAAGTAGCATAGACTCTAGTCTGTCCTTGTGACTCAGCCGGTCTGACCAAAATCAGGACAGAGGCTGAAATCGATGCTACTTCCGCAATTCAGAACTCCAGGCCCGCTTCTCGAGCAGCTTCGGCAAGAGTACGAACGCGGCCGTGATAAATGTACCCGCCCCGATCGAACACGACGCGTTTGATCCCCTTCTCTTTTGCGCGATCCGCTATCAGCTTACCGATCTCTTTCGCCGCTGCGATGTTTCCGCCGGTTCGTCCGCGCCATGCTGGTTCGACCGTCGATGCCGCGACCAGAGTGACACGCTCCCCATCATCTATGATCTGAGCATAGATATGGTTCACGCTGCGGTACACCGCAAGCCGCGGCCGCTCGGTCGAGCCCGAAATCTTGGTCCGAATCCTCTTGTGAACCGCTTCCCGTGTTTCCTGGCTTGTCTTTCTTCCCATTATGCATTCACCTCAATCACTGATTGCGGCGCGATGATCGCCCGTCACTTCAGCGACTATTAGCAGCGGTGTAGAGCCCTGCTATTTGCCGGTCTTGCCGGGCTTGAGCTTCAACGCCTCGTTGGCGTAGCGCACGCCTTTCCCTTTGTACGGATCAGGCCGGCGAAGGCTTCGCATGTCGGCAGCGACCTGGCCTACCTGTTGACGATCCGTGCCCGTTATTGTCAGCGTGGTCTGATATTGCTGAATGGGCTTGTTGACCCGCTCGATCTTTACGTCGATACCCACCGGCAGCGGGAACT
>DATLWF010000126.1:0-4084 GCA_035576605.1 Blastocatellia bacterium
TGTGCGAACGTCACCGGCCGCGGAAAGCAAAGCCACCGATCCAAAGAACACGAAGGCCCCGGCGGGCTCGTAAGGATTCGCCCACCCGGGATGCGCTGCCTTCCAACCCCACATCAAGCTGCCGACTCCCGTCACCAACCCGGCGAGCAGAAGACCATATTCGACGAGCCCGGTCTTTGCTTCGCCGCGCCACACAGTCAACCAGGCGGTTGCGACGAGGTAACACATCAAAAGACCGGAGACGACGTTGACTGGCTGCAACCTCGTCGTTCCAATATATGCGGAGCTCCCGCCCACGCACAGCATCGCGACCGTGAATACGTCGCCGAACCTTCTGTGGAGACGGGAGCCTTTGCGAACGACAAGGGCGGCCGCACCGGAAAGGAGGACGACACTACCACAGCCAATATGGAAGACAAAAAGCGGTGTATAAATCATACATACTCCTCGTGGAGAATCTCGATTCCCATTGCCGTCAAACGGCTACAGTCGAGACCGCAGCATGCTCAACTGAACCTGAACAGTCTTGCTCTGTCCTGCCCGCTTCTCAACCGAAACGCGGCAAAGGACTCCTTGTCCGAAAACTGCAAATAGATATTCTCCCGCCGCAACTGGGACATCGGCCGGCCTGGCGGTTGCCCGTACGAATGACCCGGAAAGACACGCGCGTGCGGCACCAGCCGGTCTTTCAAATGCTCCAGACTCGCAAACATGGCGTATGCGGCTTCCTTATCGGGACAGATCCCGCACCCCTCGGCAAACAGAACGTCTCCAGTGAACAGATTTTCCCCGATCAGAAAACACGTGCCGCCGGGTGTATGGCCGGGTGTGAAGATCGGTTCGATCAGCATCTGTCCCACCGACCATGGCCTCGTGCCGATGCCGGCCAATTGTCGGGCGCTGAATCCGGACCACACGATTTCCGCGTTCGACATCCAGATCGGGCAGCCGTATTTCTCCGCCAGCGGCTTGGCCAGATCGATGTGGTCGGGATGGGAATGGGTCACCAGGATGCCACTCAGCGCGGCTTCCGCATTCGCCAGAGCGCGTTCGATTTTGTCGATTTCCCACGCTGGATCCACGATCACTGCCTGGAGGCTGCCTGGATCGACCACCAGGTAGCTGTAGTTCTTCATTGACCCATGGCGCACATCCAGCACAATGACTTGCGGTATGAGCTCGGGGCGCGCCGCGGCTGCCTGTTGATGAGTCATTTGATGGAGTCTCCGGACACGAGAGCCAGATGTTCTCTAAGGCCTGACTCCGCCAACGCATGACTCCTCGTCTGCGGCTTGGCGAGCGGTCTGACGTACAGATTCTTGATTTTGATCAACACATCTCCACTTTCATTCAGGATTCGGATATTGAACTTCGTGACGCCGGCACGGTTCTGCGCGTGCACGCCGGCACGCTCCGCATACGCGTAGCACGTCTGAGGTACGGGTCCGATGAGATCGAGCTCGTCCAGCGCGAATGGCAGGTAGGGCGTCGCAGCGCCCCCGCCTCCCAACAGGCCGGCGATGGTCTGCAACGCACCATCGATGATGCTGGGATGAAGAATGAACTGGCCGAATTCGCCCTTCAAATGCTCCGCGATCTCCAGCCTGGATAGCGCAAAGGAGCTATTGACATAAAGCTCGCGGATGGTCCGGAACGAGGGTCCGTACTGCAAGCCATACGTTCGGAAGGCGTCGTAATAAGCAGCGGGATCTTCAGGCCTCACACACTGGGCCTTCAGTGCTTGAATCGCGATTCGCTCCTCGGCATCAGTTGGATCCTCAGAACCATTCGCGAACGTCACTCGTCCTTCGCAATGAACGATGGACTCGTTTTCGTCGTCGAGTGACGAAATCTCGTATTCGACGATATCGCCGCTGTTTCTCAACACGGTTCGCAACGCTTGCGGGCCTGTCCGGAAGCTCAACGGCCTGATCCAGACGACGTCTTTGATCTTGCGAACCTTTTGCTCGCCCGCGATGTTTGCCGAGATGCATGCCATCTCCAGAAATCCCGCTCCCGGGAAAATCCTTTCGTCGTACACCTGGTGATCGACCGCGTAGAACGCCGTATCCGACAGCGATGAACGGAAACTTACTTCCCTCAAGGTCGACGAGTTCTGGGCAATCAGCGGATGCGGTTGAGCGGTGGAAAGCGCCGGCTTTTCCGGAACCAGAGAGTCCGACACCCAGTATCGCTCGCGGGCAAATGGATACGTGGGCACACTCATCCGGCGAGGAATCCGAGAATAGAGCGTCTCCCAATCCACGTCTTCGCCCGCAACCCACCTCGCGGCGAGCTCGGTCAGACCCTGATCTCCCGCGGCTGTCCGCACAAGCTTCGCGGATCGCCTCGATCCGCGGCGCGGTCCGGGACTGCCTCGATAGACGCCGGGCGCAGATCCTCGTTTCCTCCAGTCGGACAGCCGGTCGATGAGATCACCCACGTCCGAAACGACAGCCGCCAGCCTCTCTTCCATCACTTCTCTGCCGGCCTGAAGGGTGTAGCAGAAGTCCGCCAGATCAATATACGGTTCACTTCTCAAAGGAATGAGCAGACGATCGGCGTACTCCCGAAGCTGATCCTCATTCCTGGCGGACAGCGTGAACAAATACGGACCGGCTACCGGCGAGTCCTCCGCGGCGTGGGGCGTTTCATACTCCTCCAGAACGACACACGCGTTGACCCCTCCAGCCCCGAATGAGTTGATCAGAGCGCGCCGCGGATGATCGGGAGACGATTCCCATTCGGATAACCCGTGTTGCAGATAAAACGGCGAGTCTTCGAATTCGATCAGCGGATTCTGCTCGTCGGAATAGATCGAGGGCGCGAGTTGGCGATGCTCCATTTGCACGACGACCTTCGCCACGCCGGCAACTCCCGCCGCCGACTCCGAATGACCAACGTTTGCTTTGACACATCCGATCGCACAGAACTGTTTCTTCGTCGTCTGCCTTTCAAAAGCCTGAGTCAACGCGGCAATTTCGAGGCTGTCGCCCAACTGGGTACCCGTGCCATGACCTTCCACGTAGCCTATGCTTTCCGGATCGATATGCGCCTTTTCGAGCATCCGGCTGATCAAGCTCGCCTGAGCATTCGGATTCGGCGCGGAGTATCCGTTCGAGCGTCCACTATGTTCGAACGCGCTCGCCCGAATGACCGCGTAAATATGATCCTGATCCTCCACCGCCTTGTGGAGTGGCTTGAGCACCAATGTGCCCACGCCCTCTCCGGGAACGAATCCGTCATCACCGGCGCCATAGCTGCGACATTTTCCGTCGAGCGATAGCGCGCGCCTCTGACACAGCCCCTGGTATTTCGACGGATGCAAATACAGGTTGACGCCGCCCGCGACCGCGGCCTGGCATTCGCGGTTCCTGAGGCTTTCGCAAGCGAGATGAACTGCAACCAGTGACGACGAACACGCCGTGTCGACCGGGAGGCTGGGCCCGTTGAAATCGAAGAAATACGAAGCACGGTTCGCAATGGACCACGGCATCGCGCTGGGTGACGCAAAATTTCCGCGGCGCCGTTCTTCGGGTGCCAATAAGTGATAGGAGTTGGTGGTGACTCCTACAAAGACGCCCACGTCCGCGCTTCCTGCTTTGGGGAATCGCGCTCTCAGGGTGTCTCTGGTATAGCCGGCATCCTCGATGGCGGACCATACCGACTCCAGGAACAGCCGTTCCTGCGGGTCGATGATCTTCGCCTCGTCTGCGGAAATCCTGAAGAACTGCGGGTCGAATTTGTCGAAATGCTCCAGGAAACCGCCCCATTTGCAGTAGATCTTTCCGTCTGCAGCGGCCGCGGGATCGGGAGAATAGAACTCCTCGTAGTCCCATCGGCTGGGCGGAACGAGATCGATCAAATCTCTTCCGTGTTTCAGATTGTCCCAGTATTCACCCAGATTCGCAGAGTGAGGATAAGACACGTGGATACCGACGATCGCGATTTCCTCGACCCCGAAGGTTTCCTCTGCCGTCGGCACCTCGTTTTGAATGCCATCTTCCTCGAATTGCGTCGGTGGGTTGAGCTGCTCAGCGGCAACAACAGCAGAATCAAACAGCCCGATCAACGCCTCTCGAGC
>DATLWF010000127.1:0-33352 GCA_035576605.1 Blastocatellia bacterium
GCCGCCGAGTCGGGCTGCGATCTGGCGATGGTGGCTACAAATCCCGGCAGCGGCTCGCAACGCAACGTCGAGCGACTGGGATTCCGGGTCGTCTATACACGAACGAAATTCAGTAAGCAGTAGGCAGAAGGCAGAAGGCAGCCGGAACGAACTCCGCCTTCCGCCTTCTGCCTTCCGCCTTCTGCCTTCTGCCTTCTGCCTTCTGCCTTCTGCCTTCTGCCTTCTACCTGCTCTTTCATGCTACTCTGCCACGATGACCGCCTGGCACGCCTCCCTCGTTCTGTTAGCCGCCTTCGTTGCCGGGATGATGAATTCAGTCGCAGGCGGCGGCACGCTTGTAGCTTTTCCTGCACTCGTCTGGCTTGGGATTGATCCCATCCGCGCAAACGTGACTTGCACCGTCGCGCTTTGGCCGGGTTCGCTCGGGGCGATGGTTGGCTTTCGACGCGAGCTTGGCGACAGCAGGCGATGGATGCTGTTGCTTGGAGCGCCTTCGATTGCCGGCGGACTGATTGGCGCGGGCCTGCTTCTGCTCACCCCTTCACGGCTCTTCGCCTCAATCGTGCCGTTCCTCATCCTCTTCGCTACGATCCTGTTCGCCGCCGGGGAACCGATCAATCGTAAGCTTGCGCTCAACACCGATCCGCCGTCTCAAACAGGACGCTTGCCGACGCGCGCGTGGTGGACCGGAGCCATCGTGTTTCAGTTTGTGGTCGCGATCTATGGAGGCTACTTTGGGGCCGGAATGGGAATTCTGATGCTGGCTGCGCTGGGTCTGATGGGGCTGACGGATATTCATCAGATGAACGGGCTGAAGAATTTTTACGCGGTCTGTATAAATATCGTGGCTTCCGTCTATTTCATCGCGTCGGGGCGAGTCGAGTGGACCTATGCCCTGGTCATGATGGTCGGCGGCATCGCGGGCGGTTATGGCGGGGCCGGACTCGCTCGCAAGCTCGGCCGTCGATTCGTTCGCCGCGCGGTGATCGGGATAGGCCTTGCAATGGCAGTGTCGCTTTTGTTCAGGCGCTAGCACTCTGGGAGCGCCCTGGGAGCGCAGGCATCCTGCCTGCCTCTTCCGGTGAGGCTATTTTCTTTCTCGCGCATCTCCAGGCAGGCAGGGATGCCTGCGCTCCCAGGCGCGTTCGAGTTTGGCCGCACCCGGCATTTATAGTAAAGTCACCCGGACGACAGGGAAAACTCGCGACAAACTGAAGTTTGTGAGGACATTCTTCTGAGAAGAGTCGTCGTCGCCGCGGCCGTTTCAGCTTCATCCTTTCGGTTACTCACCAGGAGAAAAAACCATGAGCAATCCGCGTTTGCGGTCGACATCTCTCGCTGCGCTGCCTGGGGTTATCGCCTTTATACTGGCTACCGCGTTTCTACTCAGGTCAGCGGCCAGCGTCACCATCGAGAATCAGTTTGCAACCGAAGGGCGTCCAATCACCCCGGCAGGTGCGCTTGTGATGGATGTCACCACTTGGCAGCCGGCGGTTGGAGCGCTGCCGGTCGCTTTCGTGCGCAGCCCCGACAAGACGGGGCCCGACGGGCTGGGCCGATATCTGATCGCGGTCAACAGCGGCTACGGGGTTCAGTTCAACTCCGCAACCAACAAGGCGCAGCAGTCTCTCGCAGTGATCGACCTCAACGCGCGGCCCGCCCCGGCCGTCATTCAGAACGTCTGGTTCCCGACGCCGCAGAGCGTAAACGTTGGTCTCGTCTTTGCGCCGCGAGCCGAGCAAGACGGAACCTTCGCGCTCTATGCATCGGGTGGTGTTGAAAACAAGATATGGGTCTTTCGTTTTCGCCCGGGCGCGATCGTTCCCGTCACCCCGCCCTCGCACGGACCAAACACTCTGGTCGAGGCCCCGTTCATCGAAGTCAATGGGTTCGCGACTTCCGCAAATTCGCCTCGTTACAACGACAATCACGCGCCCATCTATCCGACCGGTCTCGCCATAAGCCCGGATGGCGACACGCTCTATGTGGCTAACAATCTGGGTGACAGCCTGGGGATCATCAGTAATATTCGCAACGCTCGAACCTTGACTCGCGTTGACCTGCATCGATCGGGCTCTGCCCAATCCATGTACCCGTACGGCGTCGTCGCGTTGGCGCGAGGATCGTCCGATACAGCTAAAGTCTATGTGTCTTGTTGGGCCGACGCGTCAATATCGGTGATCGATCCGAGCAAGCCCAGTCAACCCGGCGCCAGCATCCAGGTCGATCGGCACCCAACGGCGATGATTCTGAACTCGACCGGGACTCGCCTGTACGTTGCGAATTCCGACGCCGACAGTGTTTCGGTGATCGACACTGCGGCCGACCGGGAGATTGAGCGCATCAACGTGAAGCTGAGTGAGAGCGGGCTCATCGGCGGCAGTCCCGAAAGCGTGGCGCTCAGCTCGGATGGCTCCACGATGTACGTAGCCAACGCGCACGCGAATGCGATCGCCGTGGTCGCGCTATCGGCGAAGGCTCGTGGTGCGGCAGGCGCGCGCGGTGAGAAAGAAGAGCGAGAAGACTGGCAGGGTAATGACCGCAGTAAAGTGCGAGGCTTCATACCAACGGGTCAGTACCCTTCGGCGGTCGCGGTGGTCGGACGGACTGTTTTCGTGGGCAACGGAAAGGGCACCGGCTTCCATAGCTCGTCGGTCTCAGTCGACAACTCGGGCTTCGTTCCTAACATGCCCAACGACCGCTTCCCCGCGGGCACCGGGCGCAGCGAACGCGGAGGGCAGTACAGCCTCTCGCTGATCTCGGGAAACATCAGCGCGATCGCCGAGCCCGACGAACGCGCGCTTGCCGCTTATACTCAGCAGGTCATGCGCAACGACGGGTTGATTGGTTCGCCGCGCGCGCGACTCTTCCAGGGCGCTTCGCCGATCAAGCACGTCATCTACATCATCAAAGAGAACCGGACTTACGATCAAATATTCGGCGACGTAGCTCAATCGGGGGATGGCCACGCCGCGGATGGAGACCCCTCGCTTGCGATCTTTGGCGCGGGCGACGCGGCGAAGCTCCAGGGCAGCATTGCCCAGAACATAACTCCCAATCAACGCGCGCTTGCGTTGCGGTTCGGATTGTTCGACCGCTTCTTCGTCAACGCCGCGGCGAGCCCCGAAGCTCACAACTGGTGCACCGCGGCCTTCTCGAGCGACTACGTCGACAAGGCTTATCGCTGGAGCTATTCGAGCCGCGGCCGGCCCTACGACTACGAAGGCTTCAACCGAATGCCGGAGTTCGGGATGTCTAGAACCGCCCCGCCGTTGTTCAGCGGTCCGGTCAGTGCCGATGATCTGTCGAAGTTCTTGCGTCGTTATATTCCTTACCTTAACGGCGCGCGCGACGTTGCCGAGCCTGAGACGCTCTATTTGTGGGACGCTGCCGCCCGCGCCGGGCTCACGTATCGGAACTACGGCGAGTTTGTAGGAACTGTGTCAGAAGCGAACCTCGCGTCCGTGAACACGAATAGGCAGCGGTCCTATCCGGATATCAGTCCAACGATCATCGCTGTTCCGACAAAGAAATCGCTCGAAGGTCACTGCAGTTCGACGTTCCGCAACTTCGATTTGCGGACTCCAGATGCGATGACACCGGATTCTTATCGCGCGGCCAAAGAGGCAACGAGTTGGACCGACAACGTCATAACCCGCAATAATGCAGACCCACGACTCCGGGGAACGTCGCGGCTCGGAGAATGGCTCGAGGAGTTTCGCGGTTTCGTCGCGGACATCGACGCGGGCGAGCCGGATCGTATGCCTAACTTCTCGATAATGAAATTGTCAAGCAATCACACGACCGGATTAACTGCTGATTCCCCTACGCCACAGTTCTGGGTCGCCGAAAATGACTACGCCGTCGGGTACCTCGTCGAAGCGGTTTCCAACAGCGCTTACTGGAAAGACACCGCGATCTTCATCGTCGAAGACGACGCGCAGGATGGGCCCGACCATGTTGATTGCCATCGCGCGCCGGTGCTGGTGATCAGCGCATACAATCGGCCGGGCGCTCTGGTTCATGAGTTTCACACTACGGTCAGCTTGATTCGCACAATGGAAATTCTGTTAGGAATGCAACCGATGAATCAGCTCGATGCCTCAGCCGCCCCGATAGACATCTTCCGCGATCAGCCTGATCTGCGGACTTTCAAGGCGACCCTGCCCGACGTGGCGCTCAACAATCTGATTGTACCCGCGCGCGCGGCCGGAAACACGACGCAGGCATACTGGATGAAACGCACGGCAGAGCAGGATCTCGCGCACGCTGATATGGCGGACCCACGCGTGATGAACGAAATCATCTGGTATTCGGTGCGCGGCGGGAGCACTCCTATGCCTGGGATCGCGCGACTACCGGCGTTCGATGCCTTGCGAGAGGGAATCGCGGAGGAGCAGGAAGAGCAGGAAAGAATCTCGAGGCGTTTGAGAACAACCGTAGCTAGAAAATAAACGGACAAACAGGGACTACGCCAGCTGGTGGATCATCATTACCCGATTCTTCGGCGGCGCTTTGGTCGGAATTACATCACCTCGGCATTCGTGTTATTTCTGGAAGCGGAAGCTAAGGCATTGGCATAGATCTCGCCTTCGAATCGCGCTTCTGAATGCCGCCGCAGTCCAAATCAGACCTTGCTAAACTCTGGATGGTACCTCACCAATCCCCGGCGTCCCTCCAGCGCGCCCGGAACCAACTCCGTCACCATGAACACTTCATCAGGAACATCGTACTCGGATCGAAGTCCTTTCAAACTGGCGGGCGTAAAGCCGAAGCGCGGGTAATAATTCGCGTGCCCCAGCACGACTACGCTGTCGTGGCCAAGGCGTTGGCACGCCTTTAGACCTTCCCGAACAAGCTGCGAGCCGATTCCTTGATTCTGGTACTCGGGCAAAACCGCCATCGGCGCAAGACCCATCGCGGTGAAAACGCCGTTCTCTGATTCAATGGTCACCGGGCTGAAGAAGATGTGTCCGACAACCTGCTCATCAACAACGGCGACGAGCGAAATAAACGAGCGAGCATTTGCTCGAAGCGCGTCGACCAGATCAGCTTCATGGGGCTGTTCAAAGGCCAATTCGTTGACGCGGCGGACCGAGTCGTGGTCTTCTGTCCTTTCAGTGCGTACGGTCATCATAACTATGTTTCCGCTCCGCTTCGTTTGGAGGCGTACGCCAGTCTAGCAACTCGTGTGAGGACAAAAAAGGCGGAGCGACGCGTAATCGCTTCCGCCTTCTAAGATTCGACTCCTTCTTCAGTGACTACTGGTTGCTGCCCGGACGACGCATCTCTCTTTCGATCTTGTAGCGCATTTCGGCCGGCGGCCCTCCGTCCTGGATCGTGTAATCGGACGGCACTTCGAACAGCGAGTGCGCCGGCTCGGTGCGATTGATGTTCGTCAAGCGATAGGTGTTCTCACCGGTGCGCGGATCGCTGTGCTTGCTCATAATCACGGTCTGCAATTCGGATGAGTACCAGTTCTCGAAGACCATCTCGATGGGCTGCTCGTTGCCGATTTCACCGGCGGGAATTGTCGTGGTAAGGCGTGTACCCTCAGCTTCGACGCCCTCGATGATTTGCTTTCCAAGCTCCTCTTTCCTGGTGTTCTTTTTGTCTCCCATCATCATCACGAATCCGCCCGGGCCTCCCCCTGCTACTACCGGCCCTTCTCCTGGTCCGCCGGTCCTCAGCTCGAATTTGAATTCCCTGGCGGCCTTCTCCGCAGCTATCTTATCGCCAACCGGGGCTCCGCCTTCCAATACCTTCGCCTTCATCGCATCCGCCTTAGCCTTCATCCCGTCGACCATCTTCGTCTCGGCAGCGATCTTAGCCGAGTAGTCGATCTTTCGCGCGGTTCGGTTCTTCGCATCCAGAATATAGTTGACGCCGGCGACCGGGTCATTGATGAAGGTCGTTTGCGCCGGCTCTCCTGCAGCCGAGTAGCCTCCGACCACAGTAATGGTCTGGTCTCGGCGCGTGCGCCCTTCGCTGTCCCGGTAAACGGTTGAGGTGTTCTGGCGCACAATCCGGTTACCGCCGGCGAGCGTCTGAACGCTTTCGTTGACGGCCTGGGCGGAATAGGGAGCGCCTTTGACCAGCTTGCCGTCGATGCTCATCTCAGACGAAACGAACACGAAGGTGTTGTCGCCTTGAGCCCCTCCCGCAATCAGCCCTGTAGTGTTCACGAATCCTGATGGCGCTTCGACCTTTTGAAAGGTGGCCGACTGCCCGGGATCGCCGACAAAGACGTGATTGGTTAAAACTTCGGTCCTTGTTTTCTTCTCTTGCGCGCCCACCGCGACGACATTCGCCAGTAGTGCCAACGCGCAGATGATTGTAACAAGCGTTCTTCTCTTGGTTGTCATATCAATTCCTCTCTTTCAATGTTGTTTGATTAGTCACGGTCAAAGAACCGAATCAGCCTCTTAGGGCGGCCCTTCTGTCACCCGCATCGATCTGCGAGGAGGCGCACCGCAGCGCCGTTACAAGTCCTTAGCGAACAAAACGAATTGCGCGCGCCAGTCCGTCGTTCCCAACAACTACATCCGCTTTTATTCGCTCGGAGGCGCGCTCCATGTCCATCGGCAATCCGAACGACATCAGCGCGGATCGCGGCAACTCAACCCGCATAACCTGCCCGCCGTCCATCTGAGCAAGTGACTCTCTATTCATCAGCGGTATGAAATCTGTTGCGATCTCCGCGTCGGCCGCCGGCTTATCTAGAACATCCGCCGGAGGCCTCGATCGGCCAGCGTTTCTGATTCGGTCAGCCGATCTGCGTCGTTGCGCCGGAGCCTGAACCGTCGCGACTCCTGCCTTATCATCACCGGGCTGAACCTGCAGCGGAGGAGATGACGGGCGCGGTTCATCGGGAACGGCAACACCTGGATTGATGGCTTGTTGCGGACCGGGCTGTTGCGTGCCTCGAGTTCTGGACGCCACTAATGCAAGCAACGTGACGATCAAAGCAACCGCGGCTACGCCTGCAGCCGCGTACAGCCATTGCCGCCTCGCGGTTCGGGCCGGCGCAACTGCGGGCAACGCCGACCGTTGTTGACGGAAGGCCGCCAGAAGCGCTGCCTCGACTCGCGCCGGTGCCTCTTCATTCGCGGCATTGGCTAAAAAACGAAGCCCCTCTGTCAGCGCTCGTTCATCTGCGAGCCGCGACGCGCAACAGGCACACGACGCTGCATGCGCGAGCGCGTTCTCACGCTGCCCCGCATCCATCAAGTGACCTCTTGCCAGGTCGCCCGCTACAGCTTCAAGGTCGTGACAGTTCATGCGAAACACCTCGCCGGTTTAACTTCTTGTGAAGCAGAGTTACGATCGCGCGCGGCGCGGAGCTTTTCGACCAGCAGCGCCCGGGCGCGGTGAAGCCGCGAGCGTATCGTGCCAACCGCACAGCCGACTACATTGGCCGCTTCGATGTAGCTCATCTCGTGGAGTTCACAAAGTACAATAACTTCTCTATAGTGCGCAGGCAGTGCGAGGATCGAATCGCGCAGCGACTGTATCATCTCGCCGCGAGTCAGATCGCCGAGCGGATCACCTTTCGTGATCATAGCCGGATGGGTCATTCCTTCGTCGGACGAATCCGCAAGCGGAACAAACGAGCGGTCCTGCTCGATCCTTCGCAAAACGTAGTTCCGCGCGATCCCATACAGGTACGCGGCCAATGAACCTCGGCCCGGATCGTAGCGCTCAGCATTCTGCATCAACAAAATGAACACCTCTTGTGTCACATCCTCCGCGATTGCCGGGGACCCGCTCATCTGAAGCGCGAACCTGTAGACGCCGCTTTGCCGCCGTCTATAAAGTTCTGTAAACGCGTCTTCACCTCCGGCAATCATAAGCCGCAGCAGGTCCAGATCACTGGGAGTCGGCAGAGTCATCTTGTTTCTGTGCGCGGCCAGCCCGCCTGCTGACATTATTGATTCACGGGAGCCGATTGGAAAGTTCCAAAAGGTGGAGAGGGACGTCGCCCCCATCAAGCCCAGGCGTACGCAGCAATCACGTGAGGAAGTGCGAAAGCAAGACCAGCCGGTGGCGGACGCGAGCGCACCGCCACCGGGTCATTACATCAACAGATACGTCTTCACAGTCCAGGAACCCAACTTATTGTTATTTCTTCTCGGCCGCCTTCTCTCCATCGGCCGGCTTCTTGGCAGCAGGATGCGGTGCTGGAGGAGGCTTAGGCGTCCAGAAGTCCCCACCCGTCTTTGCCCACTCCTTCGGAACGTAGCTCATCTTCGGACTGAACGCGTAAACGGCCGTCTCAGTGCTGATGACCGAATCCGCAAGGAGCTTCTGGCGCTTCTTAGTGTTCTCTTCACCAATGGCGTCCTGGATGGCCTTTCCCATCGCCGGATTCGGGTCGAGCTCGGCAAGTGACTTGCGCGGTGTAAAGATCAGATAAGTTCCGCTCGGCATGCCCGCGGTCACTGCGTAGAATACGCTGTGTGCGTTCGGGTTCGCCTTCTTGACCGCCTCCACAATGATCTTCCTCGCTTCCTGATATTCCTGATCGTGGCCGGGACGCACCCGCACCGTATTGACCGAGAAGTAACGCATCTGTGTGATGTCAATCTGGGTACCAAAGCTCAGATCTTCATTCAGGACACAGACGATTGCTCGCTGGCCGGTTCGGTACTCGGCATCCAGAGCGTCCATCCGTTCATTGTCCGCGGTAAACTGCGTATTCTTCTCAGCATTCTGGCGGTCCTTTTCAAGCGCCGCGAATGAATCGAAGGCGGTGACAAACCACGCGTCGCTTCCTCCAAACACCGGGGTCATAGCAATGTAATGGGTCGCCCACTTTGCCTTCTGCGCCGCGCGCACGTACCCAATTTCGACCTTTTCGTGAGCCGCGCCTTTCCCGGCTTTGATGTCTTCGCGAAAGATCGAAAGGACCTTCGGTGGCGGGCCCACTTGAGCGCGCGCTTCGAAGGCCGAAGATACAAACAAGCAGATTGCGAACACTAACAACAGCATCTTTTTCATGAGTCCTCCTAAGGGGTTGGTGAGAATGCTAAGCCGGCCGAAGCCTCATTGCGTCTTCGCAGAGGGCCTGGCAGCAGGTTTCTTTGCAGCAGAACTCTTCGCCGCTATAGGTTGCTTCGGACCTCGGAATCCGAGGCTGGCCTGCGCGACCTCAGCGGCGCGTAGCTCTTAAATCAGAAATGGACTAGTGCGAATGCTGTGCGAACACCCAAGGTTGGTTCTTAACTCGAACGAAATGGGCCTTGCAGCGCGAGCATTATATCACGCGCCGTGGGTTGCAACTGTAGTTTGCCGTTGGAAAGGGATTCCTTTCCACGGACCGTGGTCAGCGAAACAGCGGTAGCGACTTGAAAGAAGAGAAGCGATTAGAGAAGAGCAGGCGAAAGCGGTCTGCAAGTAGACCGCCCATTCGCGTTGCGCTGGTGTTCTGGTTGACGACGAAAGCCTGATTCAGGCCTCAAAGACGTGGGTGTTGAAGATTTTGTCCTGTAGTCCCTGCTTCTGGTCGTCCCAAAGCGGCCAGAGGAGAAGTATGAAGCAGGCGCTGCCAAGCGCGTGTTTGACGAGCTCGCGAAGGAATGCTTTGCCAAAACCGAGAGGCTGCCCCAGGGGATCCAGCACCTTTACCTTCATCAGGCGCTTGCCAATCGTCGCTCCATCCCTGCCGAGTAAATAGCAGTTGTAGAGCCACAACGCGATCACCCCCAGGAATATGATGGCGTAGGCGAGAAACACAATGCCAACCACGCCGGCGCCGGCGTCGTCGCTGATTTGACCGCGCGGACCGGCAGTAGAGGCGGCAAGCCCGATTCCGACAAACATCAAAATGACGCCCGGGATCGCGCCAAGGCCAACGATGAACCCATCGATGATATGAGCAAGAATTCGTTTACCGATGCTCGCGTAAGCGGCCCCCATCGGCGATCCGTAGCCGGGTGGCGGCGCTCCGTAACCTGGCGGCGGTGGCTGGGGCTGATAACCTGGGTATGACATTCGTTGTCCTCCGAGTTCAAAACCTGAACGTGGTCAAAAGCCCGCCGATTATATCATCCGATCCACCCCTGTCAACGCGCTTAAGAACATTCGGCTCGGCGATCGACAACTATCTTGCCGGACTTGATCACAACCACTGCATGATTGATCCCGAACAGATAGGGGATCTGCCGGTAGTCAGAACAATCGAAGACAACGGCGTCTGCCTGTTTCCCGATTTCCAGAGAACCGATCCGCTTGCCGCCGCCGAGGCTGTAGGCTGCGTTGATAGTCGCGGCGCTGATCGCTTCCGCCGGAATCATTCGCATTTGTGTGCAGGCTATCGACAGAATCATCTGCATCGACGGGGTCGGTGAACTCCCCGGATTGAAATCAGTGGCAAGCGCGACGGGGAGCTCGGCCTCTATCATCGCCCGAGCCGGCGCATAACGCGACAGCCCGAGGTGGAACACCGCGCCCGGGAGCAAAACCGCGATGACTCCGGCTCGGCTCAGCGCGATAATTCCCTCGGCGTCGATCCACTCGAGGTGATCGGCAGTCGCAGCGCCAAACTCTGCTGCAAGACTGGCGCCTCCGCTGAGGCTCAGTTGCTCCGCGTGAAGACGAACGCCCAGTCCGAGTTCTTTCGCCCGGGCGAGCACGCGCCGCGACTCGTCCACCGTAAACACATGCGACTCGCAGAAGACGTCGCAGTAGCGTGCGAGGCCTTCAGCGGCGACTCGCGGAAGCATCTCCTCAGTCACCAGCCGTATGTAGTCTGCGGGAGCGCCGCGATACTCGTCCGGGATCTCGTGCGCGCCCAGGAACGTCGGAATCAGTTCAAGCGGCGTCTCGGCGTTCAGCCTCTGGATCACACGCAGGATCTTCAGCTCGTCGTCGAGCGTCAGGCCATACCCGCTCTTGGCTTCGACCGTGGTTGTGCCGTGCTCGAGCAAGCTTCGCACTCGCGGCAATGCCATCTCGAACAGGTCCCCTTCTGAAGCCTCGCGAGTCTTTCGGACTGTGGAACGAATGCCTCCGCCTTGTGAGGCAATCTGCTGATAAGTGAGGCCGGCGGCGCGCATCTCGTATTCGTCCTCGCGAGTCCCGGCAAAAACCGGATGAGTATGCGCGTCGACGAAACCGGGCATCACAACCAACTTGCGAGCGTCAATGCGCGTCGCGTCCGGGCCGGCTTGCGGTTCGACCTCAGAAGCGGCTCCCACAGCCATTATCACGCCATCGCGGGCAAGCAGGGCACCGCCTGTGATTATGCCAAGCTCGCGCATCTCGGCTCCCGCGCGCGGGTGCGCCGGACCCGTGAGCGTGACCAGCTGAGAAGCATTCTCGATGATGAGGTCGGCCATCGCCGATTAAGGTACCCCAGTGAGCCGTCTCGACGCCACAGTAGCTGGAGGAGAGACGCCAGGAATCGCTCGCTCCGTCAAAACAAATTATGATTTTTCCTGTGAGCGCAAGTTCGCAGTTGGGCCTTCAGGCGGAGGTTCGTCGTTCAGAGTACCGACTTCAGTCGGCTCGTTGAAATTGGTCAAACAAAACCGCCGACTAAACTTGGTACTCTGAACGACGAACCTCCGCCTGAAGGCCGAACTACAAACCCGCGCTCCCCGGGCCAACTTTATTTTGTCATTTCCCGCTTCTATGTTTATATTTTTCGCGACACAAAACTATCGGAGGCGCTGATATGAGTTTCACAAGAATGGACCAGGGGAAGATCGAAGACTGGATGGCAATCGGTCAGGCCGTCAACCAGCGACAGGCCTCGATGCCCGGTATCATCAAAACGATGTTGCTGCAGCTCGAAGAGCAAGTCGACGGCTTCGCTGTGAACCAGCTCCATCACTGCTTACAGACAGCGACGCGCGCGCTCCGCGAGGGGGCTTCCGAAGAGATGATTGTCGCGGCGTTGTGTCACGACATTGGTAAAGTCATTTCCGTAGAAAACCACCCTGCAATCGCGGCAGAGATTCTCAAGC
Organism: Blastocatellia bacterium; assembly: GCA_035576605.1. Taxonomy (GTDB): domain Bacteria; phylum Acidobacteriota; class Blastocatellia; order UBA7656; family UBA7656; genus Onstottus_A. The sequence continues at coordinate 11,970 of DATLWF010000127.1, forward strand.
CTTACGTCTCGCACGAAACCTACGAGATCGTCCGAACTCATCAGGATTTTCAGGGTCGGCATTATTACGCGTTGATGGGTAAAGACCCGGATTCGCGGCATAAATACGCGAGCGAGCCGTGGTACGAGATGGCTTGTGTGTTCACCGACGGATGGGATCAGACCTCGTTCGATCCTGAATACGACACGCTTCCCCTTTCGCACTTCGAGCCAATGATCGATCGCGTGTTCGCAGATCCCAGACGAGAACTGGCGCAAACTGCGTAAGCCTGGGAGCGCAGGCATCCTGCCTGCCTCTTCTCGGCGGCTTTCTCTGCGGCAAGCTCTGCGCTGCCGTCGCCCAACATCAATGTGAGGTTCCGATGTCTTGCATCACCATCAGAATAATCCTGGCACTACTCACCGGTGCGTTGTGCTGGGCGTGCGGGTCTCCCCCAACCATCGCTTCAAAGAACGCGCCGCAAGCTTCCGCGCCAGGTTCGCAGGGCGAGCTTCGATTGAAGGCGCCTGATGGGTGGGTGAGCGAGCGCCCTTCATCGAGCATGCGCGTGTCGCAATATCAGCTTCCGGCTGCTCAGGGCGACGCCGAAGGAGCATCGCTCGTTGTTTACTACTTTGGCGCGGGCCAGGGCGGCTCGGTAGACGCCAATCTCGAACGCTGGATCGGGCAGATGCAAACCCCTGATGGTAAGCCGTCAAAGGACAAAGCTAAAACTGAGAACACGACCGTCAACGGTCTGAAGGTCACGCTATTGGATGTCTCTGGCACTTATGCCGGGGGCGATATGGCCGCTGCCGGCGCAGCTCAGAGCAAACCGAACTTCCGCATGCGCGCCGGAGTCATCGAGACCCCAAAGGGCGCGTACTTCATCAAGCTGGTCGGGCCGGAGAAAACCGTAAACCGATGGGATCAGGCTTTCCAGGAGTTCGTAAGGTCCGCAGAGTTTAAGGCATGAGATCTGTTGCCGCAGATTCCGGTCAAGAGCTCTCGCTGATGGATCGGCGCCGCGGAGGCAACCGCTTTTAGATTCTTTATTCCTAATCACTCGCGCAGCACAACCTCAGCATGCAAAGCTGAATATACAATCAAGTAGAAGCTGGAACTGCAAGAAAGCTTGAGTTGGTTAAAGCGCACCTTCGATGTTGCGGGGGAAAAATCTTGTGGTAGAATACGCCACGCAGTTGATGCTCGCATCACTGGTTGGACCCCGCACTAATTCAGGCCCAGGTCATAGTAGAGTAGTCACAAGACTGCGCAAATCGGAAAAGGCTCGCAGCGGAAGCCTATCAAGAATCAGCCGCGAGCCTTTTGAGACTGTCACGGTACGACTAGGTTTGGTGCAACAGCCTCTACCCTCTTAGACGTTCGAGGACGGCGAAAAGACACAATTAATTTTGCCGGCTTTCTTTGGGTAGATTCCCTTCCTTCTAAGAGGGCCTCGCCCCGCACCCCTGGTCAGACTCTGGCACAACCAACAAGACCTTTCCGGACGTTATTCTGCAGCGTTCGGCTAATGGTCTTCCGGAGGGTGACCTATGTCTAACGGGAGCGCTCTGCCGCATCGGCTGCTTTCAATAGTAGTGCCGCTGTACAACGAGGAGGAAGGCATTGCCCAACTGATCCAGGGGATCTTCAGCGTGCTCTCGACGGACCCGGATTTCCTGGAGCTGGTTCTGGTCGATGATGGCAGCTACGACCGCACCGCCGAGCTAGTCTCCAAGCTTGCCGAGTTCGAGCAGCGCATCCGACTGCTCAGGCACGACCGCAATCGTGGGTTGGGCGCCGCCATTCGGACCGGCCTTGAGGCAGCCGAGGGAGACCTGATCCTATACACGGACGCCGACCTGCCTTTTGACTTCAACCTCATCCCACAACTAATCGGGTTGGCAAGTGATGATCGTGTCATCGTTGGATATCGAACTAACAGGGGCGAAGGTCTCCGCCGCTGGGTTCTGACCAAGGGTTACAATTTCGTCTGCCGCTTTGGCCTTGGGCTGCGCCTTCGGGATGTCAACTTCGCCTGTAAGTTGATTCCACGACGGGCTGTACGCGGAATGAGGCTGGCATCGGAGGGGTCCTTTATCGATGCTGAATTATTGCTTGAATGCCGGCGTCAGGGGTTTGTCATCGACGAATTTCCGCTAACCTACTATCGCCGTACGCGAGGGCTATCGACGCTCTCGCGCCCGATGGTAATTGTGGGTATTCTCACCGAAATGACCAGGTATTTTCTGCGGCGTAGCGAGGCAGTCTATGAACTCATCGAAGAAACTGATCATAAACGCGGATGACTACGGCGCGTGCTCCGAAGTGAACCTTGCGATTGAGCAAATCGCAGCGACGGGTATCCTTGGCGGCGTATCGGTGCTTGCCAATGGCGAGTGCTGGCTCCAGGCAGTGGATTTCTTGCGCGATAAGCCGGAATTGAGCACTGGCGTACACCTGAACGCGGTTGAGGGGCGGCCGGTGTCTTCCGCACCTGAGATCAAGGTTCTTACGGGCGCAGATGGTTTGTTTCTCGGGATCGGCGCGCTGCTCAAGCGCTGGGCGCTGCGGCCCGCTGCAGTATCAGTTGCTGTCGAAATTGAATGGCGAGCCCAAATTGAGAAGGTAATGAGAGCTGGGCTGTGGATGAAACACGCGGACAGCCATCAACATCTCCACGCCTTCCCTCCTGCATACTCCTGCGCGGTCAGATTGTGCGGCGAATATGGAATACCTGCGCTTAGACATCCTCGCGAGGCTGCACCTCGCCCAGGCGGCCGCGACGGCGCCCAGGCATTGCGGCTATCGCTTGCGATATCCCGGCGAATGGTTCGACGGACCAATCTTCGCCACAACGACTACTTTCTCGGTTTTATGCGGGCAGGAGCCTACGGAATCACAGAACTGGTTGCGGACTTGCAAACTGTTCCAAACGGACTAACTGAGATCGCGTTGCATCCAAGCGTCAAGGACGGAGTGCCATATCCAAAGCTGCACGGTGACCGCGAGCGTAAGGCGCTACTCGACGAATCTCTCCCGGATCGGATCAAGCAACTAGGAATTGATCTCACCACCTGGAGTGCAGCCGCATAATGAATCGGACCCGCAACTTTGAGTCTTGGGCGATGCCTTTTCTGATGGCGGTGACTGCAATTATCTACATCGGCAGCGCCGGGATTCCCGCTTTACTCGACGACGCCGACTCGTTCTACGCGGAGGTAGCCCGTGAGATGAACGTGAGACTTGACTGGATCACTCCGTACGCCAATGAACTTCGCTTCTTGGAGAAGCCTCCGTTGTTCTACTGGCTGATATCCCTTTCCTATAAAGTCTTCGGCTCTACAGATGCCTTTACGGCACGCTTGCCTACAGCTCTGGCTGTCCTCGGGCTGGTGTTTGTGACGGCCAGGATCGGGCAGTTGTTGTTCGGAGCTCGCGCCGGAGTGCTGGGGGGCTTGGCGCTCGCGACGTCAGTCGGGATGTTTCTTTTCACGCGCATCATCCTGCCTGATGCCCTCTTTGCACTCTTGCTGGCGCTGATTCTTTACTGGTTCTTGCGATGGGAGCGGGCGGAGCAAAAGTTGGGGGCATTGCTTTGGATGTACGCCTTTGCCGGACTTGCTGTACTCACGCGCGGATTGGTCGGCATCGTGTTCCCTGGCGGAATCATATTCTTGACTTTGCTGTTCTCGGGAAAAGTCCGGAACGGAGTGCGATTACTTTCTTTAAAGGGCGCTCTGCTGTTCCTTGTGATTGCCGTTCCCTGGCACATTGCGATCGGATTGCGCAATCCGGGCTTCTTTTGGTTCTACTTTATCAACGAACATGTCTTGAGGTTCCTCGGAAAACGGTACCCGATGGATTACGGCACGGTACCACTCGTACCCTTCTGGTTGCTGCACCTCGTATGGCTTTTTCCATGGTCATTCTATCTGATAACACTTTTACGTCCGAGCAACTTCAAACGCGCGATAGCCGAGAGTTCGGGCGGTTCGACGTTGCCGCTGGTGTGGGCACTAACGATTCTGCTGTTCTTTTCTTTTTCGACCAGATTGGAGTATTACACGCTGCCCGCGCTACCGGCTTTGGCGCTGCTGGCGGGGAGACAATGCGCAGTGCTATGGGAGAGCGGCGGCAGATGGCCGTCGGCAATACTAGCGTCTATGGGAGCGTTGATTGGCGTGATGCTTTTCGGAATCGCTGTTTCAGTTTCCTCGGGAGCGGCAAACGGCTTTCTTGGATTGAAAAACAATCCGGACCTCTACGCCTATTACCTCGGACATCTCTTCGACCTGACCCCAGAGAGCCTTTTGGCATTGCGTATTCCGTTAATCATTGCAGCCGTCGGCTTGGGTATTGTGCTCCCCTTGCATCATTTCTTTAAGTCGCTCGATAGCAAGGCCGTGACGTTGACATTGGGGATGTTGGTGTTCTTCATAGCCGCAGACGCAGGCTTCCTGATATTTGCGCCCCGTCTGACTTCAAAACCAATCGCCACCGAGATCAACCGTCGTCTCGATGCGCGCTCGATCATAGTCATTGATGGTGAATATGAGGAGGGGTGTAGTATCGGCTTTTATACCGAGCACACGGTCCTTATGCATAACGCCCCGTCGTCTAACCTCGAGTATGGCTCGCGTTTCGCAGATGCACCATCGTTGTTTGTGGATGATCAGGGACTGAGCGAGTTATGGGATAAGGATTTCAGACGCGTATTCCTGGTCACCTACCAGGCGAGACAGAAGCTACCGGAGGCCGCGTCTCTGCCGAGGTTCACCCTGGCTGAATACGGCGACAAGATCCTCATTTCGAATCGTCCGGATCCCAGGTAATCGAACGGTCCTCGGCAGCGACGTGCCTGTTGATTGCTTCAAATTTCGGTAAGGATTGAACAAAGTTCTTTGTTCCGGAACTGATCGAATCCGAAGTAGAAGGCAGTCAGATGATAATCAGCTCGTAGCTGCAAACCGTGAACTTGTCTCCGGGCTTTACGGATGCGCTGTCGCCGGACAGGACTTCGCGGCCATCGTTAATGATGATCGGATTCGCTCCCTTGCAAGTGACGGTGTACTCATCGCCCTGCCTGGCTAACGTCGCGTGCTGACGGCTCACTTCCAGATCGCCTTCCAGTCTCAGATCGACAGCAGCCTGGCGCGAACCGCGTCCGATCGTGATCTCATCTTTGAAGAACGGCCGCACATCGGGAGGAGCCGTATCGGCCCCTTCCACCTTGCGGTGGACGCGCACTGAGAAGGTTGGAACGGGAGGCTCGGCGGGTTTGCGGGGGCGCACGATCGTAGCCTCGTCGTCGAGTCTCTCGGTCACGGTGAGGAACTCCGCCGCCGCTGGTTCGGCCCGCTTGCGCGGTTTCACCATTGTCTTTTGTGCTTCGGTGTCCCAAACGTGCTGCACGCGGAAGCGCCCCGCTTCTAATCCCGGATCGACGCGCAGCTCTACGGTCAAGGTTCGAGTTTGAAAGTCGCTATCTCCGGCGAGCTCTTTTGCGCGTTCCGAGAGCACGTGATGAAGGCCCCGTTCGAGGCCTTCGCGCTTCTCGCCCTGCCACTCCCCGTCATCGGCCGTGCTCATGAAAACGATGTACTCGCGAGGCACGTAAGTCGGCCCGCCCGGCGGCGTAAACATCTCGCGCTGCATCGAAGCCTCTATCTCACGCGCAACCGACACTAGAAAATCATCCCACTTGGATCGCGGCCGCTGCTCGCCCTGCTCGTCGAGGTCTTCCTCGCCGTCGATCCACTTTCTAAGATTCTCTATCCATGCTCGCATCGAAACCTCCCTGGTTCCGCTCAATCCATCTTCACGAAGCGGCCGTCCACCCAGCCGATTTCCGGGGCATTGTCGGGGGCACCCCCAGCCCATTCCAGTATCTTGATCCTCAGCCACCCGCTGCGCTCTTCCACAACCCGAACCCGCGTTTTCTCCGGGAGAGCTAGAAGCACCGATCCGAAAGGCTCGCTTCGTAAGTTGACGTTGAGCGCACCTGAAATTCGTCCCTCCTTAGCTGACGAGCCGAAGAAGGGCAACCCCGTTCTCTGATCGGCGAAGTGAAAGTACGTCGACGCCGCAAGTCCGATCAGCGCCGCCGCCAAAAAGATAATGAACACTCGACGCAGCCACTCCGAGCTGACAACCGCGCGCATCCTGTCCAGCACCCCTCGCTCAGCGCGATATACCCGGACGCTTGCCTTTCTTCCTCTCAAAGCCGCCGCGTTCCTCTCTTCTGTAGTCACCGCCGCGTTCCCATTGCGGTCGAGCGTCTGAACTCGTGAGCCGTTCGCCGCGCTCGACGAGCCGAAAACCTGAGTTGTGACATTGACGCGCTCCTCCGCGACGCGCTCCTCGGCTGCTCTAAGCCTCTGCGCCTCTCCTTCGCTCCTCTGCTCCTCGACGGCGCCGCCGTCCGCGTGACTTGGCAACTCGACCACTATTCTGGCCTTCTGTGGGCGCCCGATTTCGCGAGGCACATTCGCCAGCGTCTGAAAATTTGGACGCGCCGCAATTTGCTCAACCGTGCTGGTAGCGCTTAACCGAGACCGCACTATCGTTGCTTCATCGTCGACCTCGCGGCTCGCGGCTCCAGCCAATCGCACCTGGGCGAAGCCCGCCCAAAACCCCTCGACCGATTGATAGCGGTCGGCAACTCGCGATGCGGTTGCCTTTCTCAAGACCTCGAGCAGCGCTCCAGACCAGGCTTCGGCCGCGAGTTCGACCGGGAGTTCCTTGATGGGCTCCCGCGAAAACTGGCGAGGCGCGCGGCCGGTCATGGCGGTGTAGATAGTCTTGGCCAACGAATAAACATCGGCCGACGGAGTAAGCTTCTCATTCAGATCGTCGGCCCTCACGTCAGGATGATGCTCGGGGGGAGCGTAAACGTTTGTGCCGACACGTGTGATCTCACTCGCATCGTCGTGAGTCATCTTAGCGACGCCGAAGTCGGCGATCTTCAGAACGTGTCGGTCTGCGGACAGCAGCAGGTTATTGGGCTTGATATCGCGGTGAATGACTCGTTGGCTGTGAGCGTAGGCGAGCGCTTCGGCCACTTGTTGAAAATAAGCCAGCGCTTCGTCCAGACCGACGGGACGCTTGCGGCAGAGCGACCACAAATCGCCGCCTGGCATGTATTCGAGCACGAGGTAGTGAAAGGGCACGCCTTCCAGATCAGCAGCGGTGCCGTGGCCGAGCCTTTGAATTATGTGCGGATGCCGAACGCGATCCAGCGCGATCGCTTCGTTCTGAAAGTTCTCAACCAGCGTCTGTTCGAGCTCCGGGTCCGGGGTTCCCTGAAGCGAAGTGTTGAGCGCCTTGATGATCACCAGAGGTTCTTCCCGGCGCTGATCGTACGCGAGAAAAATCTCCGCATAGCTTCCGCGGCCAAGGCAACGGTCTACCAGGTAACGATCGTCGACTACGCTGTTTTCCAATCTAAGCTCAGGCACAGGTTGATGTCGAAAGATTGAGGATCGAGGACAGATCATCGCGTGCGACTCTCGATCCGCTATTCTCTATCTTCGATCCTCCTTATCGTTGTCGTTCATCGTTCCGCGTTCATACTTGCGTCGTTCCTCTGCGTAGCGCGACAGCGCCGTGGCCGCTTTCGCCTTGTCGCCCATCGCTTCATACGCAACGGCCTGCTGAACATATGCGTCGTACAACGAAGGCTGACGGGTGGTCGCTTCGTCAAAACTCTTCACTGCGATGTCATACGCGCGCTGTTCCAACTGCGCGCGCCCGAGCCAATAGTGTGCCCTGGCGTTTGAAGGCTCCCGCTTCAGAACCGATTCAAATTCTGTCGCGGCAGCCTTGTAGTCGCCTCTCTCGAATGCCTCGCGTCCAATCTGCAACGGATCAACCGCGGCGTTCTTGTTCGAAGCCAGCGCGCGGTTCCTGATGAAGTCTGCCGCGCGCAGCCCACCATAGAAAGCTCCTGCAATCACTACCAGCACCAGCAACGTGTACATCACCACTCGCGATACCGACCGGCCGTTCTTTCTCGCATACGGCTCGGTGGTTTCCATGAGGCTCTGCCGTTCGAGCCGGCGCGTCGATTCATCCAACTCAGGCCGCTCTGCGTTGAACTCAACTTGAATACGACCGGCGCTCGTCCGGATTCGCGAGACCGCGGAAGCTCCGGCGCTTTGCGCGCTCGACGTTCGCTTATCCCGGCTCGCGGGCATTCCGTCATCAATAGCAATGATCGGAGTTTGTCTGGCGCGCCCCATTTGCACCACGACCGCAGTCAGGTTGTCGTCGGCGCCCCGTTGGTGGACTATTCGTTTGAGTTCGTCCGCCGCGCGCTGCGGGTCCTTATGCTCAGACAATACGCGCGCAATCTCTTCGTCGGACAAATGCCGGTAAATGCCGTCGCTGCACAATAGGAACCGGGCGCCATCGCGGGCGCGGATGGATTTGATCTCGACTTCGACGACGCTATCGACGCCGAGCGCGCGATTGATGATGTTGCGGCTAGCCAACTCGGCTGCCTGTTCGCGGACGATTCGACCGGCTCTGATGTCGTCATTCAGATCGGTGTGATCAACGGTCTCGCGAGAAAAGCGCCCATCTTCCAGGCGGTAAACGCGGCTATCACCAACGTGAGCTACGGTCACGCCATTGCCGTCGATGTGAATCAACGCAACTGTTGTCGCCATTGTCTTATAAGCCGGGTCGCTTTCGGCCAGTTCGAATACATCGCGGTTGGCAAAGTCGATCGCACGGCGGATGAGCTCGACTGATGAACCGTCAGCCGAATTGTGGGTGAGAGCTTCTTCGATTGTCTCGGCGGCGGTCTGGCTGGCGACTTCGCCTGCGCGCTGACCGCCTACGCCGTCGAACACGGCGAACAGGCCGCGTTCTGGAATCGCGAGGAAGCGATCCTGATTGACAGGCCGTTTGGGACTCAACCCGCGGTCACAGACATAGCCGACTTTGAGGTCCATAGGTCACTTAGATGCCGCGAGAATAGATACGCTGGCCGCCAGCCGCTCGTTCGTCGCGTCAGAGTATTAGATCACTACCCAAGCATCTTAGCACTTCACAACTGACTGCGTGAACGACCATCAAACATTCCAACTAGTGGTTAGGGATGGTCGTTTGTTTCGCCGCCCTCGACAACAGTGGACTCGTCAGGAGCTATGTTGTGGATGAGGAACCGACGATCTTCAGTGTCCGATACTTGTGTGTATAATGCCGAGGTGACCGAGGATTCCTGCAGCGACATCGTTATCATCAGCGAGCCTATCAGCGCTCATACGATGAAACCACTAATCCATAAAGAGCTGGCCGACGGAAGGTGGTTTACGTTCTCAGTCTCTGAACAACTGGGCAATGTAGGAAGCGAGTTCGAGCGCGCGGCTAATGCGTTTGTGCGTGGAGACCACGAGCGGTTCGAAAAGGCGTTCGAGCGAATGCTCGAGCTGCTGGACCTCACCGCGGAAGACCCGAAATGGCGAACAGCCTGTCGACTGCGCGAACTACTCCGATTGCGCGAGGAGGTGTGCGATGTCTTCCACGGGAATGAGATCTTCGGGACATCAATCGAGACGTTGAAGAAGTACTTTCTCTACTTCGGCATCGCCGCCAGAGCGAACCGGTGAAGAACAGAAAATAACAACGTTCACATAGTCAACCAGTGGCGTTGAGCAAACTCCCCCTTTCTCTGTCCGGTTCGTATCACTCAATCACGCCACGCCAGGTGCGGAGAAGAGGCAAGGATGCCTGCGCTCCCAGGGTAGACCTCGCAATTAATCGAGTGGTATCGTCATAACCTCTCAAATGCAGGAGGTACCTTATGACGAGCCAGCCCAAACAATCGTCGCCGGCCAAAGGCGGAAGCTTTCTCATCGAAGCCATCGCTCCTGAAGTCGTCTTCATTCCGGAAGACATCAGCGAAGAGCAACGAATGTTCGCGCGCGCCGCCGAAGAGTTCCTGCGCAAAGAAGTAATTCCGCGCGAAGATGCGATCTACGCCAAAGACTATGCGGTCCATCGCGAGTTGATGCAGAAGGCCGGTGAGCTCGGCTTGCTCTCGATCGATATCCCCGAGAAGTACGGCGGGCTCGGATTGCACAAAGTCAGCTCGGCAGTGGTCGGCGAGCAGTTCGCTCTGCAAGCTTCTTTCGCCGGAACGCATAGCTCGCACGTCAACATTGGGACGCTGCCTATCGTCTTTTTCGGGACCGAAGACCAGAAACGCAAGTACCTCCCCCTCCTCGCAAGCGGCGAGTGGATCGGCGCATACGCGTTGACCGAGCCGCAGTCGGGCTCGGACGCGCTCGCCGCCAAGACCAAAGCTGTGCTCTCCCCCGACGGGCGTCACTACATCCTCAACGGGCAGAAGATGTGGATCACCAACGGCGGCTTCGCCGATCTGTTCACCGTGTTTGCCAAAGTTGACGGCGAGAAATTCACCGCGTTTCTGGTCGAACGCGGGCCGGGGCTCGTCAGCGGTCACGAAGAGAAAAAGCTTGGCATCGACGGCTCGTCCACAACCGCGCTGATGCTCGAAGATTGTCACGTCCCTGTCGAAAACGTGCTTGGCGAAATCGGCCGCGGCCACAAGATCGCTTTCAACGTTCTGAACATTGGTCGCCTGAAACTCGGAGCCCGATCAGTGGGCACGATCAAGCTCTCGCTTCAGCAGTCGGTTCAGTATGCCAAAGAACGTCATCAGTTCGGCCAGCCAATCGCCAACTTCGGGCTGATCAAACACAAACTCGCGGAGATGACGATTCGCGCCTACGTCGGCGAGTCGATCCTTTACCGTACGCTTGGAATGATCGACAACGCCCTCGAGCAGGCCGACAAAGACGATCCCGCCCAGGTGCTGCGCGTGCTCGAACAGTTCGCCATCGAGTGTTCGATCATCAAGGTATGGGAGAGCGAAGCCCTCGGCTACGTTGTGGACGAAGAGGTCCAGGTGTTCGGTGGTTACGGCTACTCGAAGGATTATCCTGCCGAGCGGGCCTATCGCGACGCTCGCATAGCGCGAATTTACGAGGGCACCAACGAGATCAATCGAATCGTCATCGGCTCACAGTTGCTTCGGCGGGCTGCGGCCGGCGAGCTGGCGTTGTTCGAAGCGGCTGCGAACGCAATCGATCTCGGTCTCAGCGCAGGCGAGACGCTGAACCAGACTCGCGCGAATGTCGCATTCAGCGATGAGCTGTTGCTGGTGCAGGCAGCGAAGTCGATGACCCTCGCGTCGATCGGCGCGGCCAACCGGGCTTACGGTGACCGCGCGCGGCACGAGCAGGAAGTGATCGCACACATCGCCGATATGGTCATGGACGTGTACGCGATGGAGAGCGCACTGTTAAGAACTCAGCGGTTGTTGACTGATCGCGGCATTGAAACAAGTCGCGTGCAGGCAGACATCACTCGTGTCTTCGCCCGCGACGCAGCGTCCCACGTCGAGAGAGCGGCTCGCGCTGTCGCAAGCGAGACCGAAGATGAGAAGTGTGAAGCGGCTATTGATGAGCTTGCGCATAGCTCCCCGATGAAATCTATAGCCGCGCGCCGGCGCATCGCTGACGCGGTGATCCAAGCCGGCAAGTACAATTTGTAGCGGCTGCGCCCAGACTTCTGCGGACCGCAGCGCGTGACATCCATGCCTGCCCACCCATGGCATGGCGACATTACCATAATCAGGAGTTCGTAGTTCGGCCTCCAGGCGGAAGTTCGTCGTTCAGCCTGAAGGCCGAACTACGAACCCTCTCTGCAGGAGACGCTGATATGGCGACTAAGATCGATCTTATACGTCCTGACGATCTGCTCAATTTGCGGATCGAAGCAACCAACTTGCGGATCGACGCGAGCAATCCTGAAAACCCTGTTCTGGCAGTCGAAGACGCTCAGCAACCGGCCTTTCTGGCTTTTATCTTCCCGCCGCAGACGATCGCCGAGCGGGCGTACTTTGAAGCGGCGATCGTCAAGCCGCCGGTCGGGCCGTCCAAGGCGATCGTCCCCGAAACCAACCCGGACAAGAACCCGCCCGATCCGGAGTCGGCGAGCACGACCAACGAGCCCCTTGATCCTCCCGGCTACGTCGACAACAAACGTCCGACCGTCGCACAGTTGGGACATCCCAGCCGGCTCGTATTCAGGGTGCTTCCCGACTCGCCCATTCCGTTTTCTACTGAAGGACTGCTGGACTGGTCGAAGCTGGTACTGAACGTCAATCCTATCGCGGCCATCGGCCCCAATCCCACACAGGATCAGATTGCGAATGCGCCGGCGATCAAAGAGCCGACACCAAATGAGACTGCCCTTGAACTCCCTTACCGTTTGGTGATCTCGCCCAATCGCGACGTACTGTGGAGCCATCGGCCCAAACCGTTCACTACACGAGGCCGCACGGAACTGTGGCACACGCGATTGCAACTAAAAACGCCGGCCGGCCCGGCGGAACTTTCGCGCCAGAATAGCGCGCCGCTGCGCGCCGTATGGTCGCCGGATTACAACCCGAACCAGCGTCCGGATCCGTTTGCCAAGGATCCAGACCTCCAGCGGACGGCGATGTCTCTCGATGACCGGCATCAGATTGTGATCCTGACGTCCGCATTTCACGGCTACGATGTCGAGGTCGAGCTGGGCATTTTCCAGGCGCCCTTCGCTCCAGGCGTCAATCCAGCGCTGGCCGTTCAGTCAAAGCAACTTCCGAGGTTGAAGGTCCGTGTGCCTTATGTTCCCCAGCCGTTCGAGGCAGAGCAGCTGATGCTGACCCCGCTCGGAGGCTGGCTGCGATCGCGCGGGCATTGGAACCCGCCGCGCACCGCCCCGCCTCCGGTGATCCGTCCGCGCCCTGATTTCACTAAGGTCTTCGCGAACCTGCAACGCGTTCAGGACGCGCCGGAAGCCGCGCTCGCAGGAGCGGCTCTCGCTGAAGAGTTTGTGTTCTTTCCAGGCATCTTCAAACGTCCCGAACCGCAGCAGCTCGATCTGTCGGAATGGGTGCACGTGGCGACCCAGGGGCGCGATCATTACGTCCGCATCGTCTACGAGGGCGAGCTCTGGCCGTTCCGGCATCGCGCCGCGCTGATCAAAGTCACTGAGCGCAAGTTCAAAGAGACGAACGGCATCATCGTCGCCTACCAGATGCAGCGCATGTTCATCGTCGTGCGCGAGCCCGAAAAGCTTTTCGCCAACCTCGGCAGCCCCTTCCGACGCGTGCGGCTCACTACGATGGTCACGCCGGACATCGCCGATCCGAAGTCAATTCCGCCCGGGTCTCCTACGGTTAATCGCTCGTTCTGGGTCGAGGTGATGACCAGCGCGACTACACGCGATAAGTTCAGGTTCCACGCCATCGGCACGGACCCCGCCGGCAATGCAGTCGATTTCACCATCCCGCTGATGTTCGTTTCGATAAGCGACCTTCCGGACTTCGCCCCGCAAGCAACGAAAGCGGTGTCGATTGAGTACAACGACAAGAACAACATCGCGATGCGAAGCGCCGTCATCCCCGGTCAAAAGGTGGTGTTCGCCGAACGCGACCCGCTCAAGCCAACCGACAACACGCAACTCGTGACCAACTTCGTCAACTTCGTGGTTGACGCCGCAGGCAATCCACCTCAGATGCTAAAGGCCGAGGTGAAGATTCCGCAGGTGCAGGAGCTGCTGGGCACCGATACGCCGACGACTATTCGCTTTTTCAAAGACTACGTCGCCAACAGCTTCGACGCGGCGACGGGCGTGTTCGCCGAAGTCGCCAGGGAAGACCTCTCGAAGTTCAAACCTGATGATCCGTTCGCCGCGATGGTGGCCGATACGCTGGGCGTCGAATTCAGCTCCGATAAAGCCGGCGGGTTCGCGACGCCGAACCTGGGAGTGTCAACGCTGACGCGTTCGCTTGGACCGCTCGCGGGCAAGGTCGCGGACGCCGTAGCCAACACGTTCAATCCCGCCGAGTTCTTCAAGGGGGTGACGGCGCAACTGTTCGGCAGTTTTGATCTCTTCAAACTCTTACCCCTCGGCTCGCTCGATAAGAACGCGCCGAAACTACGCACAACGACCCAGGACATCCCCGGGGGGAAATTGCTTATTGCGACGCTGGACTGGGAGCCGGACTTTTTGGAGCCGGCCAAGAAGCTGGATCTAACCGTCGCTGCGATAGAAAAAGACCATAACGGGGTGACCAAACTTCTTATTCATGGGCGCATCGAGAAACCGCTCAAGCTCGACAACCTGGGAGCGCCGCCCGGCGACGGAGTGAAGTCCGAGATCACCGGCAAGCTGAACTCTTTCCGCGTGAGCGTGCTCAAATCCGTGTTCATCAACTTCGTCGAGTTCGGCTTCGACTCACGCACCAGCAAAAAGACGGACGTAAGCGTGAAACTCGATCCAGCCAAACCGGTCGAATTCGCCGGCGACCTGGCGTTCGTCGAAGAGCTGCGCAAGGCGATCCCGCCCGATCTGTTCGGCAAGGGGCCGAGCCTGGATATTTCTCCGACCGGCATTCGCGCCGGCTTTGCCTTTTCGTTGCCGCCGATCGCGGTCGGCGTATTCTCGCTGAAGGACGTGAGCCTGGGCGCCGCGCTCACGCTGCCGTTCCTGGACGGCAAACCATCCTTCGACTTCAACGTGTCGGAACGAGCGCATCCCTTCCTGCTGGCTATCTCCTTTTTGGGCGGGGGCGGATTCTTCCACCTCGAGCTCGACACGGCGGGGATCAAACTTCTTGAAGCCGCGTTCGAGTTCGGCGCGACCGCTGCGATCGACATCGGAGTCGCCAGCGGCGAAGTGCACATCATGGCGGGCATCTACTTCGCGATGCAGCGCAAGGAGGGCAGCACCGAGCTCGCCTGTATCCTGTCCGGCTATTTGCGAATGGGCGGCTCGCTCAGCGTGCTCGGCTTGATTAAGGTCTCCGTCGAATTCAATCTGAGCTTCACCTACGATGGAGTGAGGGACAAAGCTTACGGCCGCGCGACGCTGACGGTTCACGTCGAAGTGTTGTTCTTCAGCGCGTCGGTCGAGCTAACCATCGAGCGCGCGTTCGGCGGAAAGAGCGGCGATCCTCATTTCGCGGAATTGTTCAATACTGCAGACACCTGGAGCGAATACGCGCTTGCGTACGCATAGAGCGGAGGAAATATGGCGGCTCAGCAAACAGTTCTGTTCACAATCATCCCGCGCGGCATCAGTCTCGATAGCCCGACGATGCCGGTATCGGTCTTTGTCTCGCCCCGGCTAATAGGTGAAACCACGCTCGGCGAGTTTCCGGATTGGCTGCGGTGGACTCGGCGCCTAAAAAGGAACGGACTAGTGCTGGTAGTGCGCTGCGCGGGTCAGTCGTCCGACGCAAGCATCAATACCGACGTCTTGCAGCCGGACCTGTGGAAACAGTTGTTCAACCGCGACACGCTGGTGCGCTCGCACAAGTTCAACGACTACTCCGATCGCGGGATCATCTCATACTCCGTGCGCCAGGCCTTGAGCGCGCTGAAGACTATCTACCAGGAAGCCGGGCTGCGCCTGGCGTTGCCCGAGGGCGGGTCGCGTGGACAGGAGGGCGGAAACCGCGCGCTTCTGCGCGACCTGGTGGACGGCCTCGACGTGCATTGGAACGGCGACCGCGCAAAGCAGTGGCGCGACGCAGTGCGGCGGATGAATGCCTCAGAAAATTTTTCCCTCAAGCAGCAGGCATTGAGCGGCCCGCTCGATCGGGAAGGACTGTTCATCATTCAACGAAACCCGGCCGCCTTCCAGAGAGTAGCTGTGCCGTTCGCGGTCTTCCATCATATGCCCACGCCGCCGCGGGAAGACAAAGAGCTTCCGCTTGATGACCAGCTCGACAAGGACAACTTGCTCGATTTTCATCAGGCGCTCAGTTCACTGAACGCCTATCCCGATCTGCAACGCGCGCTGGGTTTGGT
This sequence comes from Blastocatellia bacterium, assembly GCA_035576605.1. Lineage (GTDB taxonomy): Bacteria > Acidobacteriota > Blastocatellia > UBA7656 > UBA7656 > Onstottus_A. The sequence continues at coordinate 27,848 of DATLWF010000127.1, forward strand.
GTTCGATCTCGAACTGCCCAGCGCTTTTGTTAAGGAGACGCCGTTCGGCCAGTTCGGAACGCTGTCTGTGCGAGGGACCAACTTTGAGTGGGCCGTGCCAACACAAACGCCGGAGCTTGCGACGGCTTATGTAAATTTCGCGCTCGGCCAGCACCGCCTGTTCTTCACCGCTCCGCGCGCGATGAGCGACCCGTCATCGCCAGCGAGCGTGATTGGCTTGCTAAGTCTCGATTCCGCGCGCTTCGGTTTGGCGCAGGTTGATGTCGATGGCGCCATGCACAAAGCCATCATGCTGTCGGAGACTCTGAACAATCCCGATCCCGCGCGCAACCTCGATCCCAACGCGCAGCCCGGACCCGCGCCGCATCCCGAAGTGTTCGATCCCGGAGCGACTCTGCCCTCGTTGCGTTCCGGCGGTTTGTCCTTGTTTGCGGACCGGCGCGGTTTGCAATTGCTCGACTCGATGAAGCAATCGAAAGCATTCAACGACGCGGTCGAAAGCGGCGGGGCGCAGCCGCGCCCGTTCTTCGCCGAAGACCTCGTGCGCGGCTACCGTCTCGATGTCTGGGACTCGCATACAAATCAGTGGCATTCACTACATTTGCGAAAAGGCGAATACCAGATAGGAGGAGACGGATCGTTCACAACCGAAAAGGAAGAAGGCTTCGTTCAACTGGCGGCGATGCAACCGGCGAAGGGCGCGAACCCCGCCGACAAAGACTTCTATCTGCACGAGGCGATTGCGAGATGGGCCGGCTGGAGCTTGAGCGTCGCTCGACCCGGCAAGCACCTCAGCCGTTTCGCCGATCCGGACAAAGCCGTCCCGCCGGACGGCAACGACCCGGACTTTCGCGAGGACCAGCCGGACACGCCGTTCAAGATGACCGTTAAGTACAGGGTAATTCCAGGCTCGCTGCCGAGATTGCGCTTCGGCGCGCGCTATCGCATTCGCGCGCGCGCGGTTGACCTTGCAGGGAACAGCTTGCAACTTGGTGATCCGCTAGCCGACCTGCTGTCGTCGGTGTTTGCGCTGCCAGGCGATCCTGAGGGCTTTGCTTATTTGCGCTACGAACCGGTCGGCGCGCCGCTGGTTATCCTTCGAGACACACGCGCGGTAACCGATCCTGGCTCAGCCATAGATCGTGTGGTCATTCGCACGAAAAACGACGATACGGGACAGGACGCCGCCGTCGCCGACAAGACCGCTGCGGACACAACCGCGGCCGACCGCCACATCGTCCCGCCTCGCACCAGCGCCGAGATGGGCGAGCGGCTCGGGATGTTCGACGACGCAACCGGCAAACTGAAGAGCGATGCGGCGACGTGGCAACTCATCGCCGAGCGCGACGCGGGCGAATTCCAGCAGACGCCGCCGATCGACGTGGCCGGCCAACAAAAGATCTTCCCACTCGAGGCTGGCGCCCGAATCGATGCGCTGCCTCATCTGCCGGATCCATTATCGCGCGGAGCGGCGATTCGCGATCTGCCCGGCACGCCCTCCGGGGCGATCGGCAAGGCAGCGCCCGGGCCCGGCGCTGCCGCGCAAGTGAACTACGACTTGCTAAGCGATCCGAATCCGCGACCCGGCTCCGCGACGCTGCTCAGCTTCGGTGACAGCGGTGACTGGCAGCAGACGCTGGGTTTCCGGTTGGCGCTGGCTGAACCCCAACCGAATCAGACTGACCTGCGTCCAAACTGGGACCCCGCCGAGCGTTTGCTGACGGTCTATCTGTCGAAGGGACAGACCAGGGTTGTGCCGCTCAGCAGCTACTTGACGGCCGACGATCTGAAGTTGATGGGCGTGTGGCAGTGGCTGCGAGAATACATCGAGCGCATCACCGTGATTGTTCCACAGCCGCAGTTCTTGCGGCCGGGCGACGCGGTTGACGAGATCGCGCACGTCTTGCAGCGCGCGGTCGAAGGCGGGCATTGGATGCTCACGCCGCCGCGGCTGATCACGCTGGTGCACGCCGTGCAGCAACCGATCGGCAAGCCGCTCTTCGCCGCGCTCAACGTTGAACATTCGAGCCTGCGCGAGGGTGCGGGTGGCTTGCAGACGGCGCCGATTGCCGGCCGCACCGATCCGACCGAACTGGCGCCGATCACCGCGTGGCGCAGACCGGGCGCGACCGACGCTTACCTGATCGGCGCGTTGCGGGTTCACGGCGCGAGCACCGCCAAGGTTGATCTCATAGCGACGTGGGATGATCCGATAGATGATGAACTACAAAAGACGTGGACGACGGCGCATCGCGCCGCCCACGTCGATGAGCTGCCGTTGCCCGATCTCTCGGAGAATTATTTAGTGGCGAGTGGCAAGGAATACCGTCGCGTCGGCTACTACGACCCCGAGCACGATCAGATCGGCTTCGTGCGCCAGGGCGACATTACCGGTAGTCCCGATGACGACAAGATCATCTTCGTTGACGCAGCGCCGCGCCATCTTTTCAACGACACAAAGCACCATCGTGTGAGCTACACCGCGGTTGCGACCACGCGCTACCGCGAATACTTCCCGTCCGATCAGGATCTGAAGTTCACCCGCGAGAGTGAGCCGGTGTTGGTCGATGTGCCGGCATCGGAGCGGCCGCTCGCGGCTACCGTGGCGTATGTGCTTCCGACATTCGGCTGGGAGCGGCAGACTGACACCAACCTGAAGCGCAGCGTGCGATTTGGAGGCGGCTTGCGCGTTTATCTGCACCGTTCCTGGTTTTCCTCGGGCGAAGGTGAGCTGCTCGGCGTCGCGTTGTGGAACTACCAGAACGGAGTGCTCAACGACGATACTCGAGAAAAGTACAAACCATTCTTCACTCAGTGGGGTATGGACCCGATCTGGCAAACCGGCAATCTCTACGGCGTGCCGGCTACCTACGACTTCCCGGACGCGGTGTCCAGCGAGAACGGCGTGACACTGGAAGAGCGGACTGCCAGGAATGAGAAAGGCGAACCCGGGCGCGTCGATGTGGCGGGCTTTCCGGTCGAGTTCGACGAATCCCGCGGACTTTGGTACAGCGATCTCACCATCAACACGTTTGGCGAAACCTATATGCCGTTCGTGCGATTGGCGCTGGTGAGATATCAGCCACACGCGCTGGCCGACGCCAAAGTGTCGCGAGTGGTCCTGGCGGACTTCGCGCAGCTTACGCCGGACCGCTCGGCGATGGTCACTTCAGATCCGCATCATCCGCGCACGTTGCGGGTCGTAGTCTCTGGCGTCGCGCCTCGCGGACCGCGCGCGGTGGTTCGCGCTGAGCCCCGCCCCCAGGAGATCAGCAAACGCCCAACCCAGATTCGGGTGCGAGTCCAGGAGCGCGATCCCCAGATCCAAAGCGATCTAACGTGGCGCGACGTCGCGCCCGCGGTGGCTGTGGTGAAGGCGGTTTTCGACGATAATCTCGGCGGTCAGCCCCAGAATCAACCGGACCTCGAGATGTGGGCGGGCCTGGTCACCTTCGCGAAGGCGCCCGAGACAGGCCGGTTTCGCTTGTTGATCGAGGAGCACGAATACATCTCGTCAAACTACGCTCTGGTGGAAGGCCGGACGGCGCGGCAAGCGGGACGGTTGATCTATGCTGAGGCGTTCGAGCTGGATGACGCGCTGATCAGCGAGAGTTAGGATGAGCTCGCTGTAGAGGGGTGAACCAAGTTGGAATATGAAACTTGGTCGAAGGGCGAGAAGGCCATTGCGCGCCGCGCGTTCGAGCAAGCGTACGAGCGCGAGTGCACGGCGCTTGCCGGCGAGGTCCGTCGCCGCGCGATTAGGATTAAAGAGCCGAGCGATATGTGGGCTTTGCACGACCTTCTAACTCGGGAGCGAAAGACAACCGACGAGAAGTATGACTATCGTTATTCAGTTCTGATCTTCGTCTTCGCGCGACTGATCAGAGAGGGATGGCTCGACGAAGCAGAGCTCGCCGGACTGGCTGAGGAGAAACTTGCAAAGATTAAGCTGATATTGGAAATGTGATAGAGACCGATCACGTCCAATCACGTCCAATAGATGTGAGCTGATTCAAGGGACCTCATCGAAGACCGTCGTGAATAGAGCGAGAAGTGCGCCACTTGCCGTTAGTCTTAGCATGTCGAGAGCGACAATGAATCTGGGAACGTTTCGAGTGGGTACGCCTCGCAAACCTGGCGAGGGCTTGCGAGTCGGCACAGTGCGCTTTCTCCCGCGCGGCGTGAAGAAAGAAGACTACGCGCGACTGGACTACTTCGACGTCTGGTTTCCGTTGCTGGCTCCAAGCTCCGACTTGCTCAAGTGGCTGAAGAGCCGCGACTGGCCGAGCGAGCAAGTCAGATGGTCCAGGTTCAGAGAGCGCTACGTTGCGGAGATGAAGAAAACCGACGCGCGCCAGGCGATCAGGCTTTTGGCAGAGTTGGCCAAAGCTACTCCGTTGAGCATAGGGTGTTACTGCGAGAACGAGTCCGCCTGTCATCGCTCGATACTGCGTGAGTTGATTGAACGCGCAGCCGGCCGTTAGAGCACCGCATTTGGTGAGTGGTCTCTGGGCCGCGATGCAGGTGACGATCTCAGTGAGGTCATCCCCGGCCGCCCTCAGCAGGCGCACCGCCGTTTCATTTGTTCCGTAGGTTTGAAATGGGACTTATGACTGGCATGTTCTATCTCCGGACTGATAACGCAGCAAAACTAAATCATCCACGGAAAGTCTGAATTGATCGGTGGGTGCGCGTCAGTTTCTCGCGCACGCTTGATCGGCTCGCTTTATTGGTTTGGCTCAGGCGGTTGAAATAGCTCAGGTATGCTTGCGATTTGAGCGGAAGTCAGCGGCTTCACTCTGAGTTGCTCGCTCAAGAAATCAAGGCGGTCGCGGCGCGCTTCGGCGTTGAGAGCATGTGGCGCGTCGTAGAGCTTGAAGCGCTTTGGCTCGCTCACGATTGCTGCATACTGGCGGGCTACCTCAGGCGTCAGATACTTTTCCTGCGTGGCGTACTGCATGAACACAACGGCCGGCGCCGCGTGAGACACGAACTTGCCGGGATCAAGCCAGGTGTACTTCGCTACAAAAGCGTCGAATCGTTCCGCACCTATTTTCTGGCGGTACGCTTCGTATTCCTTCGTTTTCATGTCGACTTCATCTGACAGCCCGCCAGCCATCAGTACGAACGCTTTGAAGCGCCTATCGATGCCGCTGAGGAAGCCGCCTACCGTCGCATTGTAGCTGTGACCGCCATATGCGATGCGCTTGGGGTCGATATCCTTGCGGGCCACCAACAAGTCGACACCGCGCCGCACGTCTACGATCTGCTGAACGAGGTCATCGGCTTGCTGATCGTTTAGCGGTTCGCGGTTATTTACGTGACCGGGACGCGCTACAGGTCCGTCCGTGAGCAATGAGACAACTCCCGAACGTGCGAGCGCCACCGCTTCGTCGAGAAACTCTTTGCGATTGCGCATTGTCGAGTTCTCCCAATACCAGTGTCCCCAGATCACCGCGGCGAACGGGCCGGTGCCTTTCGGCACGACGAGGTAGGCGGGAACGC
>DATLWF010000128.1:0-6818 GCA_035576605.1 Blastocatellia bacterium
TAGCGGTCACCTCTTGATTGCAGCACACTTATGAGGAATAGGTGCCCGCTACCCGGCCGCGCATTCCAACCGCCGCGTCCTATCGAGAGGTCACCGCTACGCGGTTAGCCGGACTTTTCACACAATCTCGCACTTGGTGGATCGTTCATACTCCGCCTAAAAACAGGTAGTGTGGTATTCCTGCGTTGCCAGAGTTCCAACGAAAAGAACTATGCTCAAACGCTACCAGGTGACTCATCGAGGAAGAGTTGATTGAACATCGAGCGTCACCCTCAGTCCAAATTACACATGCCTCTTGTTTCGCATTGCGCACCGCGCGACCATGCTCAATTCTGTGTCAGGTCTTACTCAATAGCAAGTACAAGGGCGAGACGAGTCTTCCCGGCATCAGCAATTCTGCTAACTCCCCAACATGATCAGGATTGCTGCCTTCCGGTCCCCAATTCCACCCAAGTCAGTTGTTGAATTGTTCAATCCATCCTCCACTGGGCGGTCGTCAAAATAAGACTCCGGCCGGAGTTAGGCTGGTATGAACAATCCACCAACTGCGAGATTGTTTGAAAAGTCCGTCTAACCGCGTAGCGGTGACCTCTCGATAGCACGCGGCGGTTGGAATGCGCGGCCGCGTAGCGTCACCTATTCCTCATAAGTGTGCTGCAATTAAACAGGTGACCGCTAGGCGGCCCGCCGTTGTTAATGCGCGCCGTGCTATCGAGAGGTCACCGCTACGCGGTTAGCCGGACTTTTCACACAATCTCGCAGCTGGTGGGATTCTGGAGAGAAATCCCCAAACGCCGCTGTGCCCGCGACTCAGCCATCGCAGTCCGTGTACCAGGCGCGCGAAAATTTGACGCGCGCCTCAAGCGATTGCTGCGTGTTGAGAGGTTCTGATATAGAGTTCTCCTACTTATTTACATCGCGAGGACCGCACTCTGACCTCTGACTCTCAACAACCGACCGCCATAAAACCGCGAACCTATACCTGCCCGGGCTGTGCCGCGAATCTACTCTTCGAACCTCAAGACGGGTGTCTTACCTGTCCGTACTGCGGCCGCAAGGAGACGATTCCCGAGTCAGCCGACGAGGTTCAGGAGCGGTCTTACGCCGAATATCTACATCCGCGATCTGACCAGTTGAAGGCCCTTGCGGCAACCGCGCTCGAGGTCAAATGTGATAGCTGCGGAGCGGTCGTGACTTTCCAGCCCCCGGAAGTCGCCGGCGAGTGTTCGTTCTGCGGCGTCAAGATCGTAGCCCAACCGAAATCCGCCGACCCACTCGTATCGCCTGAAGCGCTTTTACCGTTCGGCATTTCATCCCGTCAATCAACTGACTCGGTCAAGAAATGGCTCGCATCCCGCTGGTTCGCGCCTAACGTGCTGAAGAAACTCGCGTATCAGGAATCGATCGATGGGGTCTATCTGCCCTTCTGGACTTATGACGCGCACACCACCAGTTACTACACTGGCCAGCGCGGCGAGCACTACTACGAAACCGAGACCTACACCGAGCAAGATGATCAGGGCAACACGGTGACAAAGACTCGCCAGGTGCAAAGGACCAGATGGTATTCAGCTTCGGGTACGGTGTCGCGGTGGATGGACGACATCCTGGTCCCGGCCACGACATCAGTCTCGCGTCCGCGACTGACATCGCTCGAGCCGTGGGATCTCGATGCGCTCAAACCTTATGAGCCGGCCTTTCTTTCCGGGTTCAAAGCTCAGCGCTATCAAGTCGAGCTCCCGGAAGGGTTCGAAGAGGCGAAACTGATCATGGCCTCGATTATCGAAGAGGACGTCCGTAAAGACATCGGAGGCGACGAGCAGAGAATAGACGACATCGCGACCTCTTACTCGGCGGTTACCTTCAAGCACATTCTTCTCCCCGTGTACATCGGCGCATATCGATTCAGGGAGAAGGTGTATCAGGTGATGGTCAACGCTCGCACTGGCGAAGTGCAGGGAGATCGCCCATACAGCTTCTGGAAGATCTTCTTCTTCGTGTTGTTCTGGATCGCAGTCATTGGGGTCGTGGCCTACTTACGGTCGCGGTGACCGAGACGCGAACTCCAAGGAGGGTCATGCCTGAAATACTGACATTTGGTTCGTCCGGAATCTCAACAAAGTCAAGCCTGACCCTGAGCCGAGCAAGAATTTTATCGGCTTGCGTGAAAGATAAAAGATAAATAACATCGCGATATAAATTCACAGGGAGGAGCAGAGTTGATCAACACAAGATTTTTGAGCTTTGCTTTGCTTTTGTTCGCGGTTATCGCAGCCATATCGGCGGCGATGACAGACCCGACAACAGCCTCATCTTTTTCACCGCAAGCTCACAACGCCCTCGGAGCAGAAGAGAAGGAAAAACCAGGCGAGGAGAACGCGTCAGTGGAACAACCAGGAAGCGGTGGTTTTTTAGAGATGAAAGTACAAGGGAACATAGATTTTTCTTTACGGGACGCTGTCGAGCATTTCATCGAGGCCGCAGACAAGGGGGACATCAAGACAGTTGCCGCAACCTACGCGCCGGAGTTTATGTGCGTGCGCGTGGCGGATGAAGGCGGGTTCGTGCAATTGACCCGAGAGCAGATGCTGGCTTTTTTTAGGAATGCGACCAGCAGCCTGCCAGGCGGTCAACCAGGCGCCCATTCGATCCCCACTCAAAAGACGACGATTCATTATGCCGAAGCGCTCGGCGATACCGGATTTGTCTTACTCACCCGAATCAAAAATATCGGCAATGGCTGGGAACCTATGTTTTATAACCTCGTGTGGAAGAGGCAAGGCAGCGATTGGCGATTGCTACGAGAGTTTGTGCACCAAAAATCGATTCCTAAACAAACCTTGAAATGAGTAACCTCTACTCTAGATCAGGAAGGTGGCGATGCTATGAGAAGAATAGACTGCAAGAGACTTGGGCTGGTGCTGTTGCTGGCAATTGGAATTGTGACTACAAGCACATCCAGACCGGCGGCCGCCAGCCGGCAGACGGACGTGCAGGTCCCCTCTTCCAAATTGACCTTTGGCGCCTTTGCCGCGCAGTTCGATTCCAACCGCACATTCACGCTGGAGGGCAAAGGCTGGCCCTCCATGAAGGGCAACTGGAAAAGCAAAGGTGATGAGATCGAATTGTCGATGTCCGGCGGCCCCGACGGTTGCGGCGGACCCGGGCGATATCGCATCCACCTGGACGGTAGCCACCTCACCTTCGACCTCATATCGGATGAGTGCACCGTACGAAGAATGATCATCGACCGTAGTACCTGGGTGCCGCCGGGAGAGGTGAAAACCATAGCTCCGCGGCGAATCGTGACGACCGCCGGCGCCCGCGCTCCCGCGCGCCCGGATCCGAACACCCCGAACGGGAGTTGGCCCTCCTTCCGAGGACAGCAGGCTTCGGGTGTGGCTGAACGGCAGAATCTTCCTGATCGGTGGGACGGCAAGACGGGCGAGAATATTCTATGGCGCACTCCGATTCCCGGGCTTGCTCATTCCAGCCCGGTCGTCTGGGGAAACCGAATCTTTGTAACAAGTGCTTGCAGCAGTGACCCGAAAGCGACCTTCCGCCCCGGTCTATATGGCGACGGCGATGCGTCAAAAGATCGTTCGCAGCATCGATGGATCATCTACGCGCTCGACAAACGAACCGGCAAGGTCCTCTGGGAGCGGGTCGCCCATCAGGGCGTGCCAGTCGAACAGCGGCACATCAAATCGACCTACGCCAACTCGACTCCTGCGACCGACGGACGCATAGTCGTCGCGTGGTTCGGGTCGCAAGGTGTCTTTGCTTACGATGTCACCGGACGCTTTCTCTGGAAGGTCGAGCTGGGCCGGCTCGACCTCGGTGCATACGACATTCCGACCTACGAGTGGGGACCGGCGAGCTCGCCGATTATCTGGAATAATCTGGTCATCCTTCAGTGCGACACCCAGAGTGATTCATTCATTTTGGCCCTGGATGCCGACACCGGCAAAACGGTGTGGAAGACCGACCGCGAAGAGCTTCCGTCGTGGGGCACGCCGACTGTGGCGATGACATCGGTGGGTCCGGTCCTGGTTGCGAACGCGTCCAATTTCATCCGGGGTTATGACCCTCGCACGGGAAAGGAGTTGTGGCGGCTCGGAGGCAGTTCGAAGATCACGGCGCCGACGCCGGTCTTTTCCGACGACATGTTCGCAGTCGTCAGTGGCCGAGGTCCCGAACGACCGATTTTTGTGGTGAAGGCGGGCGCTCGCGGAGACCTCACATTGCCTGAGGGCAAATCCACCAGTGACGCGATCACGTGGAGCCGCACGGGTCGCGGGTCATACATGCCGACGCCGCTGATCTATAACGGAATTCTTTACGTGCTGGGAAACAACGGTCTTCTGGACGCCTATAAGTTACAGACAGGAGAGGAACTCTATCGTCAGAGACTCCCGGTGGTGGGCAGCGGGTTCAGCGCATCGCCGGTAGCCTCCGACGGTAAGCTCTACCTCTCGAACGAAGACGGGGAAATGCTTGTGATAGCGGCCGGGCAGAAATTCACTCACGTCGCAACGAACTCGATGGGAGAGCTGCTGATGGCCACGCCGGCTTTGTCGGATGGTGTGATGTACGTGCGCTCATCTGCGAGCCTGTTCGCGATCGGACGGAAGCAGTGAGCGCCGTCGACCACAAGACTTCTTTTGTCCGGTTGTACACATAAAGAAACTATGAACCGAAGGACCTTCATACAACAGGCCATCGTCGCAAGTGCTGCGGCGAGCATCCTGAGTTCTACAGAAGCTCTGGCTAAAGGCGTCAAGTGGCAAATCGGGTGTTTCAATCGGCCGTGGACGAAATGGAGCTTCGATCAAACGCTCAAAGAAATCAAAGCCGCCGGCTTCAAAACCACCGGCCTGCTCACGCGCACAAAAGAAGAGCCGTTCATCGGCGCAGACGCTACACCTGAATATCTCGCTGGATTGAAGTCGCGAATAGCGGTGAGCGGGCTCAGCGCAAACATGGGCGCGCTCAGGTCGCGTCACGACATGCCACTCGAAGACTCCATCCGCGAAGTCCGCAAGCAGATCGACAACGCGCGGTTCCTCTCGCTCAAGTACTTGTTGTCGTTCGGCGCCGACAAGGCGGAAGAGTTTGCTCATCACGCACAGGTGATGAGTGACGCCGCCGCCTACGCTGAAGACAAAGGCATCAAACTCGCGATGAAGCCGCACGGCGGCATTAGCGGGGCGTCAGATGAAATACTGCGGGTTATCAAAGCCGTCAATCATCGCAACTTTACGATCTGGTACGACGCCGGCAACATCATCTATTACACCGGCAAAGATCCCGTAGCCGAGATCGACCCGATAGCACAGCACATCACCGGCTTCTGTGCGAAGGACTGCGGCGAGCTCAAAGGTGATGTGATGATCCAGTTCGGCGCGGGCAAAGTTGACTTCCCTTCTATCTTCAAGAAGCTGAAGTCCGCCGGCTTCAACGGTCCGGTGATGGTTGAATGCTGCAAAGTTGGGCAGACACCGGAGGAAACTATGGCCAACGCTCGCGCAAACCGCGAGTTTCTGGAAAGAGTTCTGGCTTCAACGTAAAGCTTGAACCCGCAGAAGCACGGTTCTTAGAGAATGCGGCAGAGGAGCGATTTTCTATTTTTTATTTTCTATTTTCTATTTTCTATTTGTCATTTTCATTGAAGAGTCGCGTTGTTCCGTTCACCTCGTGATGACAATGACAAATAGAAAATAGAAAATAAAAAATAGAAAATAAAACATCGCCCACCGTGGTTCGATTCACTATCGCGAATAGGGAGTACCTATCGACATGATCATAAAGCCTCGCAACGTGCTCGTGATTTGCCTCGTGCTGTCTTCCATCGCATCCGCGCAGCGTCCCGCGTCAGGCTCAGCCCAGACAACCCAGCCTGCGGCGACCCAGACGGCGCCGGGCACCGAGCCTGCGCCCGGCGCCGCGTTCGTCCGCGAGAACTACTCGAAATACGAGTACCGCATACCCATGCGGGACGGGGTGAAGCTGTTCGCTTCCGTCTACGTACCCAAGGACGTGATCACCGAGGGGAAGACCTATCCCATCCTGATGCAGCGCACGCCTTACAACGTCGCACCATATGGCGTGGACAAGTACAGGGCGACTCTCGGGCCGTCCGAACTCTTCGCTCGGGAGAAGTTCATCTTCGTCTATCAAGACGTCCGAGGCCGGTTCATGAGCGAAGGCGATTTCACTATCATTCGCCCGCACAAACCGGTGAAAGGTCCAAAAGACACCGACGAAAGCACCGACTGTTACGACACCGTCGAATGGCTAATCAAGAATGTCGCGGGCAACACGGGCAAGGTGGGCATGTGGGGTGTTTCGCAGCCGGGCTTCTTCGCCGCGGCTGGCATGATCGACGCGCATCCGGCGCTGGTCGCGGTTTCGCCGCAAGCTCCGGTGACTGACTACTATCTGAATGACGACTCCTATCACAATGGTGCGTTCATGCTGGCACACCGCTTCCGCTTCTATCAGGGCTTCCGGCAACGCGAGGGCGATCCCGCTCCTCCGCCTGCCGCGCTGCCCTTCGACTACGCCACGCCGGACGGCTACGAGTTCTTTCTCAACATGGGATCGCTGGCCGAGGCCGATGAGAAATACTTCAAACACCGGCAGCTTTTTTGGACGCAGAACATCGAGCATCCAACCTACGACGAATTCTGGCAGACACGTTCAATCTGGAAACACTTGAAGGGAATCAAGCCAGCCGTGATGATCGTCGGCGGCTGGTACGACCAGGAGGACCCACAGGGACCTCTGCGCATGTTCGACTTCATGCAAAAGAACTC
>DATLWF010000129.1:0-41264 GCA_035576605.1 Blastocatellia bacterium
GCGAGGTTTGCAGCCGCTTCGATCAACTGGGTCGGCACGAGCGCCGAATCAATCGGAACTCCGGTCAACTCGCTTGCTTTCGCAGTGAAGTGCACGCCTATCCACGAAGTAGTTGGCTTTCCCCAGCAACACCCCGCGGAAAAACACCCGAGTCTCCCGATCGAATGCCCGAGTGCAACCCCGGGCGCAAATGCGTCAGACGTCTTGCGCCAGGGCAAATGCCATCGGCGCATCAGAAGGACGCTCACCAAAAGCGCGACTAAGAAGCCGCCGTAGTAAACTCCACCCGAACGCCATAGATCAAACGAGAAGATTCGCCGCCACTGACCCTGATACTCGTTCCATTCAGTGATCACCATCAGCACCTTCGACCCGATGAGCGAGGAGGCGAGGATGTAGAGCCCAAGGTCGTAGATCCGATCTTTAGGCAAGCCGTCGCGCGCCGCGAGGTGCGCCGTCAGCCACAGTGCCGCGATGAAGGCGATCGCCAGCAACACGCCATAGGTCGCGATCGGAAGCCCTAGTCCGGGTATCCTGAATAGTTCTGGAAACATGTTACCGACCCAAGAAACCTGTCATTATTATTTCCATTTTCCATTTGTCATTTTCCATTTGTCATTTGTCATTTGGAAGAGCAGAGGCCCAACGACCAAAAAATGAGAAATGACAAATGGCAAATGACAAATGAAAAATAATGGCAAATAGCAATACTACGGACTCTCAACGTTCGGTGCTTCCGCAGCCGGCTCTCCTACTGCAGGTCGTTCGGCTTGTGGCGACAGGAACAGCTCAATAGCCATTAACGCTGCGCCAATTGTTATGGCCGTATCCGCGATATTAAAGACCGGCCACTGATAGCTCTTGTAGTAGATCAATATGAAGTCTATAACCCGGCCCAATCGAAAGCGGTCGATCAGGTTGCCGCTGATTCCAGCCGCCAGCAGCGCGAGCGACCACAGCAGCAGGGTGTTTGAAATGGGGGTGCGTCTCATGTAGTACACCACAACCATTATCGCGGCGACGGAAATGGCCACCAGCAGCCATTTCACGTTACCGTTGTTGAGCATCCCAAACGCGATCCCCGGATTCTCGGTGTAACTGAGCTTGAAGAAGCCTCGAATGATGTCTATCTCATCGCCCTCGCGAAGCTTCACTGAGACCCAGTACTTGGTTAGTTGATCAAACAACATCACCAACGTGGCGATGAACAGATACCAGAGTTTCATTGTGCTGGTTTTAGTGGCTATTACTTCTGCGCTCATCAATTGTTTGCTCCTGCTTCTTTGCTACCGCCTCCCGGTGTTCGCCTCTTAAGGATGAGTGTTCGGGTCGTCAACTGCAAGTCCTAACAGAGGAGGTAGTCACAATCCCCATCCTTCTTCGATCTGGCACACACAGCGAGCATCAATCGTTGGGAATCTCGCGTCCTGGCCAACCGTTTCCGACCAGTTCCAACACCGCTCGCACTTTGTACCGCTTGCGTGCTCCACCGTTATGTCAATGCCGCCCTTAGGATTCTCGCGCAGTTCGACCTGGGACACGATGAAAATCGCAGGCAACTGGTCTTCGCATTCCTTCAGCAATTCGTATTGATCGCGTCCAACAGACACCGTCACCTTTGCTTCAAGCGATGCGCCTATAACTTTCTCGTTTCGCTTCTGTTCCAGCGCTCGTTGTACCTCTGATCGAATAAACAGTATACCCATCTCACGTTCGTCCCATCGTTTGAGCAACGCCTCGTCGCTCTCGTGAGCTTCCCCATCCGGGAACTCTGCCAGATGCACTGACACTTCCCGCGCGCCAGGCAGAGCTTCCCATATCTCGTCCGCGGTGAAGCACAGGATCGGAGCAAGCAGGCGCGTGAAGGTATCCACGATCTGGTACAGCGCCGTCTGCGCGCTTCGGCGCCCAACCGATTTGGGCGCAAACGTGTACAAACGATCCTTCAAGATGTCGATGTAGACGTTAGAGAGAGTCACCGTCGCGTAGTTGTATAGCGCATGGTACACGGTTGTATAGTCGAACCGTCTGTACGAATCGACCGCCTTGCGCGTGACTTCGCGCGTGACGGCGAGCGCCCAGCGATCAATCTCCCACATATCCCCTTTAGCTACCTTGTCGCTCTCGGGATCGAAGTCCGAGATGTTTCCGAGCGCATACCGGGCCGTGTTGCGAAGCTTGCGATAGGCGTCAACCATGCGATTCAGTATCTCCGGTGAGACTCGCACATCTTCTTGATAATCCGAGGACGCAGCCCACAGGCGCAGTATCTCCGCGCCCTGTTTGCTGACGATCTCCTCGGCCGGGATCGCGTTGCCCGCAGACTTGTGCATGGCCTTGCCTTCCCCGTCTACCGTCCAGCCGTGAGTGATCACCGTTTTGTACGGAGCCTGATCGCGCGCCGCCAGGCCAACCATCAGCGACGAGTTGAACCACCCGCGATGCTGATCCGGACCCTCGATATAGACGTCAGCAGGCCACGGCATGTGCCGCTCCGCAACGAGCACGGCGATGGATGACGACCCCGAGTCGAACCACACGTCCAGGATGTCTGTCTCTTTGGTGAAGGTCGAGCCCGCGCATTTCGGGCAGACGAAGCCGTCCGGTAACAAGTATTCCGCCTCGCGTGCGTACCAGGCATCGGCTGTCTCCTTCGCAAAAATCGATGATACGTGATCGATCACCTTTTCATCTGCGATCGTCTCGCCGCAGCCCGCGCAGTAGAACGCTGGGATCGGCACGCCCCACACACGCTGGCGCGACACGCACCAGTCGGGCCGGCCCTTAAGCATATTTCGCATCCGATCGCGGCCCCACGCAGGAACCCAGGTCACGCGCTCGATTTCGCGGAGCGCGCCTCCTCGCAAGCTGTGACCGTCTTCGGCCGAGCGGTCCATCGAGATGAACCACTGCGGCGTTGCGCGAAAGATCACCGGGTTGTGACAACGCCAGCAGTGCGGATAGCGATGCGGATATTCTTCCGTGAACACCAGAGCCCCCGTCGCTCGCAAGAACTCCACGATCTGACCATTGGCCTCGAACACCGATTGACCGGCAAAGCCCTCGATCTCACGAGTGAAGCGCCCGGCGTTATCCACCGGGCAATACACTTCGGCGCCTTGCATCTGTCCGGAGAGAACCCCTGCCTCCCGAAGCTGGTCGTAGACGGGCGCCAGCTGCTCGCGGTATTGCTGGCCTATGACGAAGTCGTCGTGGCCGTGACCCGGCGCAGTGTGAACGCATCCGGTCCCCGCTTTGCCGGTGCCTTTCTTCTGCGCGAACGCGACATCGATTTCGGTTTCGGCGTCGGCTTCACCGCCGAGCGTCACGTGTTCGCCGACCATCAGTAACGAGGGTCGATCGATCCACGCGTGACGCGCTTGCAGTCCATCGAGCGCCGAACCTGGGAAGGTCGCGACGATGTTCGCCGGCGCAAGTCCACATTTTTCAGCAACCGCTTCCACGAGATCCTTCGCGACGATGTAAATCTCATCGCCTACATCGACTGCGGCGTACGCGAAGTTCGGGTTCAGCGCGATACCAAGGTTGGCAGGAAGCGTCCACGGCGTAGTCGTCCAGATCAACACGAAAACCGGTTTTCTCTGACCGCTGACTGCTGACCACTGACCGTTTCCTCTCTGCTCAAGCTCACGCACCTGGTCTTCGGGCAACGGAAACTTGACATAGATCGACGGGCTGGTGTGCTCCTTGTACTCGACCTCGGCTTCAGCCAGCGCGGTCTGATCGTGTATGCACCAGTAGACCGGCCGCGCGCCTTTGTAGACGTAGCCGCGGCCCACGAAGCGTCCGAACAATCTCGCGGTCTCCGCTTCATACGCGTTGGACATGGTGAGGTACGGATCATCCCACTCGCCCAGCACACCCAGTCGTTGAAAGTCGCGAGTCTGCCGCTTCAGCGCCTGGGCGGCGTGCTCGCGGCATGCTCTTCGTATCGACACCGGACTCATCTGGGACTTCTTCGCACCGAGCTTCTTGTCGACGAAATTCTCGATGGGCAAGCCGTGACAATCATAGCCCGGCACGTAAGGCGCGTCGTAGCCCATCATCGAGTGCGACTTGACGATGAAGTCCTTGAGAATTTTGTTCATCGCCGTGCCGATATGAATATCCGCGTTGGCGTAGGGCGGGCCGTCGTGTAGCAGAAACACAGGGCGGCCGGCCCGCGCCCGGCAGATCTCGTGATACAGGTTCATCTGCTTCCAGCGCGCCAGCCGTTCAGGTTCGCGCTGAGTGAGATTTGCTTTTTGTGCGAAGCCGGTCTTCGGCAGGTTGACCGTTGACTTCAGATCGAAAGGAGTCTCAGTTGGCATACTCTCCTCATTTTTTATTTTTTATTTTTTATTTTCTATTTTTCATCTTCTATTTTCTATTTGTCATTTGGCCACTGACGAATCCTCTTCAATAGCAAATGACAAATAGAAAATAGCAAATAACAAATGGCAAGCACCTGGCTCCTAATGAAAGGAAACCAGGTGCTGTTGGCAATAGATTGTCAGCTCCCGTGAAAGTGGCCCCTGGAGCCCGTTTCAAGGAGCCTTCAAATGAATAGTTCCTCGTCCTGATACGCCTGATCGATCGGCTTACGGTGACGGCCAAACAACGTCTCCAGAATTCGCCGCAACCCGACAAGCATAGCCGACAGTTCGCGCATAGGCTGTAGCACTGTGGATTGCACTTCTCGAGTCGTATCCTCAAAGCGGTCCTGCGTTCGCACAAGCAGGCCATCCAGTTCCGTAACCTGCCGCTGCATCGTCGCGGTGGTGTAGTCGAGCGTCTGCGAAATCTGCTCGGCCTGATGCTGGGCGAGTTTAGTGATCTCCTGCGAAGAAGCCGAGATGGCAGCAGCCACCGCGCGCGTTTCAACGGTCACCTTATCAAAGGCATCCTTTGCCTGAGTGCTGATCCTCTCGACCGAATCCTTGACCGTGCTGATTGTGCCCTGGACCTGGTCGATCATGGGCCCGGCCTTGGCTATCAGAGGTTCTGCTTTGGCCTGAACCGACGCCGCAATTCCAGTCAGCTTCTTGATCGCGCCATAGATAAACATGAACATCGCCGCCTGGACTATGAAGCTCAGAACGATGACTACTGCGGCCACCGTCATGACGATGTAAAAACTATGCTGATCCACGAGCTCTCCTTGCTGAACACAACGGGCTCAACCACCTGGGAGCACAGGCATCCTTGCCTGCATCTTTCCCTTCCTCGCGCAACGTCAGCAGGCAAGGATACCTCCGCTTCCGGGAAACGCCGGTACTCTTGCGAGAAGGCGGCGGGGAACTTCCGAACCGGGCTGAGCGCCGCTTCGAAGCCGCAAAAACCTCGGCGGTTAAGATCGGGCGCTTATTCTCACCAGCGCGATTCCTTTAGGCTTCCTCGCCGTCCCCGGCGACTCCGGCCTTGCGCTTCTCTTCGCGGTAAGCCTGCTTCCCTGCTTCGATCGCCGCGGTGATCTGCTCTTTCTGGCGTCCCGCAACTTCCGAGACTGTCTCGGCGCCGGCTACAACCTTCTCTCGCGCAGTTCCGTAGGCTTCGGAGACTTTCCCCGCAGCCGCCCCATACGCATCAGAGACTCTACCGGCGGCGGCGCCGTACGCTTCGGAGGCCTTGCTGGTTGCGGTCCCGTAGAGTTCGGTTGCTCGATCACCAATCACCCGCGCTTGTTCGCCGGCGGCATCCACACCGCGCTTGGTGTAATCGGCTATATCTCCCCGCAATTCGCGTCCAGTCTTCGGAGCGAACAACAACGCCAACGTCGCTCCTATTCCTCCGCCTATCAGTAAGAACGTTAGTTTCTCGGCTGCTGACGATCCTTGATTCTCTGCCATCGCATCCTCCAAATGAAAGAAGTCATTCTATGTTTTGGCCCACACCAGACCAATGAATATATCACTTCGATTTGAGCCTAACAAGACAGTCGCCTCCTGAGCGACACACAGGCGCATCCTGGGAGCGCAGGCATCCCTGCCTGCTTGGCGTCGCGCGAGAACAGGCAGCGGGGATGCCTGCTATCCCACGTCGTTTGAGATTGACGGCTAGACGGCGAAGCTCAAATCGTAAATGGTGGAGGGCACTTGCGCTCTTATCAGTTCTGCTCCGGGACCGACCGGCTCGGTTGTGCAGTAGAGCCGATTCGGCGTCGCGTGGGCAACGTGAACGCGGTGTATACCCGGAGGGAGACTACCTTTGACCAGCGCCACGTGATTGCCGCGAGTGTGTCCCTGCACAAAGCCCTCTTCGGCAGCCTGACTCTTGACAAGAACTTCCATTTCGCGCCCGATCCACTTATGGTTTTGCTCGAGAGAGATTTCCTTGGACAGCTCGATCAAGCGCGAGAGCCGCTGGACCTTCGCGCCTCGCTCCATGTCGTCGAAGTGCATCGCTGCCGGAGTGCCTTCTCGCTCCGAGTAAATGAACATATAAGCCATGTCGTACCGAACTTCGCGATAGAGCGAAAGGGTCTCGTCGAAGTCTTCTTCGGTTTCGCCCGAGAAGCCCACGATGAAATCTGTTGAGATCGTGGCGTCGGGCAGAAGGTCGCGCACCTTGCGCACACGATCGAGGTAGAACTCACGCGTGTACTCGCGAGCCATTCGTTTGAGCACGCGATCCGAACCCGATTGAACGGGCAGGTGGATGAAGCGGCATACCGACGGCGTGTCGGCGATTGCTTCTATTATCTCGTCGTCAAAGTTTATCGGATGCGACGTGATGAATCTAACTCGCGGAATCCCAACGCGACCTACCATCCGAAGCAGCTCGGCAAACGAAGGATATCCCGGCAGCCTTGCTCGCCGCGATCCGGTACCATCGACCAATCCATAGGAATTGACGTTCTGGCCCAGCAGACTCACTTCGACGACGCCGGCTTCCTTTAGAGCGCGGGCTTCATTGATGATCTCTTCCGCCGGGCGTGAGACTTCGGGACCTCGCGTCGCCGGCACGATGCAGTAGGTGCATCGGTGGTTGCAGCCGCGCATGATCGTGAGGTGCGCGCTAAGCTCTCCTGCCGGCGGAGGCGGCGAATAGAACTGCAGCTCGCTTTTGAACTCGAATGATTGAAACTTGCCGCGCTCGATTGCCGGGACGATTTCGGTTATCGCTCCCGGGCCGAGCATTATGTCGACGCCGAGCCTTCGGCCCATGCGCTGGCCCTCCGGAAGCTGCGCCAGACAACCCACGAGGCCAATCGTCAGGTGTTTGCGCTTACTCTTTTCCTTGCGCAGCTCGCCGAGCAGGGACTGAACTTTTTCCACGGGCTTGCCCCGCACGGCACAGGTATTGACGAGCACGAGATCGGCCTCGCGGAAGTTATCAACGAACGAATACCCGATACCCGCAAGCTCCGACTGGATGGCGTGGGTATCGTACTCGTTCATCTGACAGCCGAATGTGACGATGTGCGCTCTCATAATGAGATTCTTCGACCTTCAATCAAGCGGGAGAAACAACTGTGGCGAGACTCCGAAGAACGCGCCGAGATTCTTTACCTGCAGTTTGCTTGGCTTTCGCTTGCCGTTGACGACCTCAGAAACGAGGCTCCGTGAGCCGAGCACCGGCACCAAGTCGGCTTGACGGAGCCCCCTGTCGAGCATGAACTGCTGAATCATGACGTGCGGCGGGGCGTCCGGGATCGCGCAATGCTCATTCTCGTAAACCTCGACGAGGGTGCTCAACAGTTCAAGCAGGCGCTCCTCCTCCATCGAGGCGTCGCGCTTAACTGCAAGGGCGTCCACAATAGCAATGATCCGGTCGTACTCTTGCTCGCTCGTGATAACGGTTGGGACTGCCTGCGCGAGCAGTTCAACGTACTTGCGCCGATTCAACTTTGCCGCCGGTCTCGAGGCCGCTTTCGCTCCTTTCTTAGCAGTGAAATTCATTCAACCAGTCCTCCGTGTCGTATTGCTTGTGAGTCATGACGTTTAGAACATAAACCGTCCGCCGCTGATATTTGATTGCTGTGATCAGCCGGAACTTGTTGCCGCCGATGTTGAAGACCACGCACGCACCAACCTGATCGGCGTGCCGAAAGTCTCGTCGCGCATCGGCCAGGTTCTCCCATTGGCCCTTTCGCGTCGTGCGATACCAGTGCAGGAGGGGTTGCTCGGCATCAGAGTGATGCTCCCAGAACTCTCTCAATCTTCTCTTACTGATTATTCGCATCGACACGCGACAGAAACATGCTGATGTTCGCAAACCTGCGAACAATGGTCAAGGCGAACGCTTCAACTCATTTGAGTCCGCTGATCGGCTCAGGATGCGGTTCCCCAACCTGCGCAACAACCTGAATCGTTTGCCAAATCGAGTTACCAGGATCACGTTGAAGAGAAGCCGGTGATGAAGTTCAGCCGGCGGTCGCGCTTGTTGCCCGGCCGTGACGCGAACTAGAATGCCGTTCTGCTCGCTTTAACGGTTCGTTGCATCGCAGCTAGAAGCAACGAGTGACTGGGAACGATGGCCGAAGCCTACAAAGATGACCTTGCCTACATTCACGACGTCGGGTTCGGCGATTTCGCCAGGAACTCCGCGCCCGGGCTGCTTAGTGTCCTGCGTCAAGCGGATATTACGACCGGACTGGTGGTCGACCTGGGTTGTGGGAGCGGACTGTGGGCGCGCGAACTGGTCGATGCAGGTTACGATGTTCTTGGAATAGACATCTCCGCCTCAATGATAGAGATTGCCCGCAGACGAGTACCCCAAGGAAAATTCCAGATGGGATCGTTGCTAAAATCGAAGCTCCCGCAGTGTGCCGCGGTTACGTCACTGGGCGAGTGCCTCAACTATCTGTTCGACAAGAACAACAGTATCGGAGAACTTAGCCGGCTCTTTCGTCGGGTATACGCATCGTTGAAGCCAGACGGGCTGTTCATATTCGATATCGCCGAGCCGGGACGGGGAAAAGGCCCACGCCAGAAACATCGGGAAGGACCAGACTGGGCAGTGCTGGTCGAAGTTAACGAAGACGAAAGAAGCGGCCGCCTGACGCGTCGAATTACTTCATTCCGAAAAGTCGGCAAACTCTTCAGACGCAATGAAGAAGTTCATCACCTGCAGCTCTACAAACGATCTGAAGTGGCTAAAGAACTACGCGATGTGGGCTTTGGTGTGCGAACTGTTCGTGCTTACGGTAGCCAACCGATGATCGAGGGCTGCGTTGGTTTCGTCGCTCGGAAATCTCATCGGAGCATCTGACGGGCGTCGGCAAAAACAAGAGGCGTTAAGCTTGATCCTGTGCCCTTACCACTACACCGCTGCCCGAGCCACGCTGCTCGCCGTACTCAATCACCGCCTGCCCTTCGACAATCACGTGCTCGATTCCGACTGGAAACTGCTTCGAATCTTCAAACGTAGCGCGGTCGATCACGGTCTGAGGATCGAACACTACCAGGTTCGCTTGCGCGCCCTGTTCAACGCGGCCATAACGCTCGAGCCGGAAAGTTCCTGCCGCTAGTCCACTCATCTTGCGCACCGCTTCTTCAAGCGTCAGCACATTCAGCTCGCGCACGTAACGACCAAGCATCCGCGGATAGGTTCCATACGCTCGCGGATGAGGCTTGCCTCCCAGCAGTCCGTCGGTGCAAACGTTCACGTAAGGCTCGCGCATAATCTTCTGCACGACTTCTTCTGATTGGCTGAATGAAATCATCCCGACGCCCATGCGCTCTTCAGCAAGCAGATCAAGCGCGAACTCGACAGCCGCTTCTTCGCTCACTCCGTTGCCGGCTTGCCTTACGAGCGCTGCCGCCTCGGCCAGGTTCTTGCCGACACACTCCGCACGGCGGCCGGATGGAACATCGCTGACGATAATTCCTTCCGGACCTGACCACTTCCAAAAGTTGTCCCACTCCGAGCGCGAGCGGTCGAGCATCGCATCGCGCATGCGTCCGCGCTCATCAGCGCTCGCCAACCGCGACATCGTAGCCTCGACTCCTCCCGCGTGAGCCCACGGCGGCAGTATCGCGCCCAGCATCGTCGAGCCCGCTATGTAAGGATACTGATCTGCAGTCAATCGCATGCCTTCAGCGCGCGCGATCCGAACCATGTCGAGAACCCCGTCGATAACCGGCCAGTTCTCGCGCCCGGCGACTTTGAAATGCGAGATGTGAACCCGCACGCCTGACTGCTTGCCGATCTCGATCATCTCGGCGACTGCGTCTTCCAGGTAGTCGCTCTCGCTGCGCATGTGCGCGACGAATACTCCGTCAAATTCGGCGACCGCTTTACAAAGCTCGATCAGCTCCGCGGTATCCGCGAAACAACACGGCGGATAGATCAAACCAGTGGACATCCCAAGCGCGCCTTCACGCATCGATTGACGAATGAGATCCTGCATCGCGGTGATCTCGGCGGCCGTCGCGCGCCGGTCTTCCATTCCCATCGCGTTCAAGCGAACCGCGCCGTGTGGAATCAAGTAGCTGCAATCGAGGGACGGCTTCGAGCGCTCGACGGCGTCGAGATACTCAGCGACCGACTCCCAGTCCCATTCGCGGTCAAGCTTGCCCAGCAAGCCGGCTAGCGCGCGTTCCATCTGCGGCCGGTCTGCTTTGCGAATCGGCGCGACCGAAATGCCGTCCTGCCCGAAGACTTCAAGCGTGATGCCTTGTCGAACTTTCATCGGCAGCCTGGGCTCAGTTAGCACGCGCAAGTCCGAATGGCTGTGGGTGTCAATGAAACCTGGCGCGATGACCAATCCTTCGCAGTCGAGTTCTTCGGGCGCGCCGTGAAGAGAGCCGGGCGCATCGACGGCGAGAATCCAGTTGCGCCGGATCGCCACGTCACCTTCGAAGCCGGGCCGGCCAGTGCCGTCGATAATCGTGCCTTTTTTCAGTATGAGGTCCGGAGTCTTTATCATTTGACCGCCTCGTCCGCGGACCGCGTGCTGCCCGCTAACGCCAAAAGCTCGAGCGCGTGGCCGTCCGGGTCCTCGAAGTACAATGACGTCGCGGACATCCATTGATGAAAGACCGGACCGTCAACTTCAACGCCTCGCTCGCGAAGTATCGCTGCGGCGGGTTCGATGTCGGCCTCATCGATCGTGAACGCGAAGTGCTGCAACGGCCATTCGCCTTTGTCTTCCTGGAGCACGATCATCCCCGCATCGCCGCCCGCGCGCAGGAACAGCCAGTTGCGCTTTTCATCTCGAAGGCCGACTTCGAGATCAAGCACCTCGCGATAGAACGGCTCGGCCTTCGCCAGATCCTTCACTCGAATTGCGACTTCGTAGACTCCACGGATTGGTAGCATAAAAAACTCCCCTTTTCTGTTGCGCCTAACGCTGGGGCTTCAGAATCACAAGGCTAATTCCACCAACGGAAGGATAGTCCGAAACCTGCTCAACGTCTTAGCCGGGCTTTGCGTCTTGGCGGAGCTTTGCGTCTCTGCGCGAAATAGCCATCATCTGCAAGACGCGTTTCGCGCTAAGACGCTAAGATCCGCAAAGGCGCCTACACCACCTCTTGAATCTCCAACTCATCAACTTGCCGGCGGCACGTCTAATAGTATAATGCCCCAGTTAATTTGCAATGTGCCGCGCGCCGATCGGAGCCATCATGCCTGACTCTTCAAACCGTGTCGCCCTCTACCTTCAAGACAAACACCCGCTTCGCGAGGCCATCGACTACGTTCGCTACGCCGAATCGCGAGGTTTCGAAGCGGTGTGGCAAGCTGAATCCAGGTTGGTTCGCGATGCGATTGTTCCGATGGCCGCCTACGCGGCGACGACCGAACGAATCAAAATCGGCTCCGGGGTTATCAACAACTGGACCCGCAACGCGGCGCTGATAGCCGCGACCTTTTCGACACTTGACGATCTGGCGCCGGGGCGTGCGATTTGTGGACTCGGCGTGTGGTGGGAGCCGCTCGCGTCCAAGGTCGGAGTCAATCGCCGCAAGCCGCTTCAGGCGATGCGCGAGACGGTCGAGGTCGTACGCAGGCTGCTCGCAATGGAGAAGGTCACCTTCAAAGGCGAGTTCGTTCAGGTCGAAGACATCGAGATCGACATCGTGCACGGCGATCGCTCGCCAAAGAATGTACCGCTCTACATCGGCGCGACCGGCATGAAGATGATGGAGTTATCGGGCGAGATCGCCGACGGAGTGCTGCTCAACTATCTCGTCTCGCCCGCCTACAACCGCGAAGCGATGGAACACCTGCGTACAGGGGCTGAACGCGCAGGCCGCAACGTTCAACAAATTGATCGGCCTCAACTGGTCGTATGTTCGCTCGATAAAGACCGCTTTCGCGCCTTGGACAACGCGCGCGAGCTTGTAACACAGTACCTCGGTCAGCAGCCGCACATTATGAAAGCGAGCGGCGTGAGTCAGGACTTGCTCGATGAGATCGGCCGCGTATTGACGTGGCCTGCCGAAGAGCATCAGATCCGAGAAGCTATGAAACTCGTTCCCGACGAAGTCGTTCAGCTCATCACGGCATCGGGAACGCCGGATGAATGCCGCGCGAAAGTTCAGGAATACATCGACGCAGGCTGCACGTGTCCGGTACTTTATCCGCTAGGCGACGACGTGCGCGCAATGATTGATGCTTTTAGCTGAGTTGGGTGATCGCACGACACATTGGTCGGGGAGCACTAAAGGGAGAGCGGTAGGAATCGCTGGAAGGCAAATGGCAAATGACAAATGGAAAATGGAAAATGGAAAATCCTCTTCAGCCTTCCGGAGCCTGAGAACAGTAACGGCCACGAGGTATGTGACCCCGTTACGCGAGGGTGGATCGCTTCCAGCAATTATCGAAGCCGATGACGATGGAATGTATGTGCTCAAGTTCCGCGGCGCGGGTCAAGGGCCAAAGGCTCTAATCGCGGAGCTAGTGGCAGGGGAGATCGGTCGCGCATTAGGCCTGCCCGTGCCTGAGATTGTCTTCGTTGAACTCGACCCCGAGCTCGCTCGCACCGAGCCCGACCCTGAGATCCAAGACCTGATCAGGGCGAGCGCAGGTCTAAACCTCGCCCTCGACTATCTGCCCGGTTCAGTGACGTATGATCCGATTGCCGAGAAGCTCGACGCGGATCTCGCCTCCATGATCGTGTGGTTCGACGCTTATGTGACTAATGTTGACCGTACGCCGCGCAACGCGAACATGCTCATGTGGCACCGGCGACTCTGGCTCATTGATCATGGTGCAGCCCTCTACTTCCACCATACATGGACGAACTACCTGGAGCGCAGCCGCGACGCTTTCCCCATGATCAAAGATCACATCTTGCTCCAGTCTACGTCTCTCCTCTCCCTTAGTGACATAGACTCGAAGATGACCGCCCTGGCCACACCGGATGTCATTTGCGATATAGTAAAACTGATTCCCGATGCCTGGTTGGCGGCTGAGTCTGAGGGTAGCGACTCCCCGTTCGGCGGGCCCGGCGAACATCGGGATGCTTACATTGAGTACCTGCTGAGCCGGCTCAAGGCGCCGCATGTTTTCCTGGAGGAGGCGATCCGTGCGCGATCACTATCCGTATGATTACGCCGTATTCCGAGTAGTTCCGAGAGTCGAACGTGAAGAGTTCGTGAATGTCGGAGTGATAGTCTCGTGCCCTGCGAGAGATTTCCTCGAGGCCCGCGTTGAACTGGATGAGCAGCGGCTTGCGGCCCTTGATTCAACGCTTGATATCGAATCAATCCGGGCCCATCTGGCAACCATCCCCGCTATATGTGCCGGCGGAGAGCAGGCAGGTCCAATTGGCCAGCTATCACAGAGGGAGCGCTTCCACTGGTTGGTTGCGCCTCGCAGCACGACAATTCAGATATCCCCCGTGCACACCGGTTGGTGCGAGAACCCAAACGAAGTGCTTGAGCATCTGCTCAACACAATGGTGCGAGCGGCTCGGGGGTTGATAGACCCCGTATGATCAAAGCCATGCCTGGAAGCAGGTCAGCTTTGAGGCGCGGTCGAAAAAGACGAGAGGTCATACCCGAGCATCGAGAGCCTGCTCACCAAGTCCGTGCGCGCGGTGCGGCATAGGTTTCCACCTTCAAAGAACCTGTCCTCCGTCACTTCGTGCTTTGCGAAGGGAGGCGGCTCGGCCGACATCAAGTCTTCGAGTCCCTCTGCTTCGGTCTCACACAAGACCAGCCCGTCGAGTTCGCCCTCGAACACGTCGATCGAGAACACCCGGGAACGATAGTTTTGATAGTAGCGAATCTTCTTGAGCCGATCTCCCTCGAGGCCATCGAGTAGGTCGTACTCGCTCTGCGAAAGTAGAATCCGGTTGACCGTCCGGAAGTACGGCGAGGGCGACTCGAACTTCTTGTTCAGCTTGATCACGCGCCGCCCGGTGTCCGAGTCCGTCAGGATTCTCAACCGAAGCCTTGAGTCCCGAAGATACTTATCCTCGTAGGTCTTCGAGTAAGACTCTACCGCGCTCCTCCAGTCCGCGCGCGGTGAAACGAGGAATCGTCTTTCGTACTCGACTCGCGTGTATTTTACTTCTTCCGAATCCATGATTGTGCACGGTGTGAGCCCAGCAAGAACGCACCATAGAGTCCCGCTGTCAGCTCGAGTAAAGCAATTACCGCAGCGCTCGAGATGAATTGGGAGTGAGTTTCGGGGCTCCCGATAGGCAGATGACCGATGTTGTCAGGCGAGACCATAACGTAGTGATGATACGCACCGAACAGCAGCGCGCCGAGCATCGAGAGAACAAAAACCCACAGGCCGATCGAGCTGAAGCGCGTCCACACAAGCGCGGCGGACACAATTGGCGCGATGAGAATCACGACGTATACAAAGATAGTCTTTTCAGGCGGTAACCCAATAGCGAGCTGTCGATGGGCGTCGCCGTGCCAGAGCGTGGCGACGAGATGAACAACGACGAGGCCGGTAATCACGATCCTGGTCATTGACGGGCTTCGATAGCCTCTTGAATTAGTTTTGCGTGCTCGGGCTTCAGGCTGGTGAACGACACGCCCATGCCGATTCTCGGCTGGCTATGCACAACGACCCCTTCGGTGGCGACTCGTTGGCCGCCGGGCAGAGTAAAACTAAGCGTCAGGATCGCTCCCACTGGCAACGGCGAGAGCGCGTCAATGAAGACCCCGGAAAGGCTGATATCGGAGATACGAGTTTCTGCGCGAATACCCGGACCCTCGTACTTCACTTCAGTATAAAGGGTGCCGCGCCTTGCTTGTCTTCGGTCACTATCCATCGCGAACCTCCACGCTGTTCGATTGGCGCCGGGCGACAAACCTAACGAGTGGTGCCCGAGGTGCTCGCAACGGGCCGCCTTAGTATGACGCCCTTGCGAGTAAGGGGCAAGACTAACCCAACCCGTAGGATGTCCGCCTTGAGTTTGCGCGCATTGAGCCTCGCGCAAGCAACACCAATCGCGGCCCCCTTAAAGGCGATCAGATTATTTTTACGCTTGTATAATATTGCACAGACTTCCGAAGCCATTGATCTGTACGATAGGGCAGTTTCTATGATGCAGAACACGAGTAAAGAGCTTTGGCGTTTGGAAGCCAATAATCCGACTACCGGACCTGACTGGCGGTTTCTATGGGCTTTTGATAGAGCCGAAGAAGCGGCATATCTGCAGTTGATAGCCGTTCTGGATCGAATAAATCGCCCGGTCCAGTTACGGATTGTTCGAGAAACCTGACGCGATGGGCTATAGCTTCTGTCCTCACATCGGCAGTCGCTACTCGTCCCTTGTCGATCCGCACCTTTACTTCTGCTTCACAGTGAAGACCTGACCGCCAACTGTTATTCTCCCTTTGCGGGAAAGGCCCGTCGCGTTACCCGCCACAGAATAATTCACTGCGCCGTCCCCAATGCCCATGTTAGCTGATGTGATGGTTATCCAACCGACGTTGCTTGTCGCCATCCATGCGCAGCGCTCTTCTGAAAACACGCTGAATGCTCCTATCCCGCCGCTCTTTGAGAATGCTGAGTTCAGCGGAGAAACAAAATACATGCAATCAGCCAGGCCGGCGTCTTGAAGTATAGTGAAAGTCTGTCCCGCGATGGTCATCGTCCCAATGCGGGGACTGCCGGTGAAGTTCTCTCCCACGTCATAAGTGACAGGGTTTGACCCGGCGCCGCTTGCGGATGACGTTAACGTTATCCAAATGTCGTTGCTGACGGCGGTCCACCCGCAGCCGGTTGCCGCCGTCAAAGCGCTGCTCCCGCTGCCGCCGCTCTGGGGGGAAAACGCGTTTCCAGGCGACAGCGAGAAACCACACGTGTTCCCTACTCGCAAGCCATTTCCAAAACTGGTTATCCATATTTCGTTCGGATTGTAAGGATTGAAAAAGACTCGCTCGGGCTGCCGGAACGGATACGAGGTCACCGATGTGAACGTCGGCGTCGGAGTGTTTATGTTGCTCGTATACCACAGGCCTTCGGTCTCAGTCGTCAGATACATCTCGTTTGAATTGATGGGGCTGATGGCGCACGAGGTTACGCGGTCGAGACTGTTGATCCGGGTCCACGTCACCCCTCGATTAGAGCTGCGGTACAACCCGCCGAGCCCATTCGGCGGGCCACCCCATCCGCTGAACACGCCGGCGTACCATGTGTTTTGAGTTGAATCGTACTGGTCGATCACGAGGTCTTTAGTCCAGTAGCGCATGCCTGTATGGCTGCGATCGAGCCAGGTTGCGCCGCCGTCAGTGCTGACGAAAACGCCGGAGCTTGCGGTGAACGCGCCAGATGAGTTTCTTCTTCCTGAATAAGTGCAAACCAGTGTGCCGTCGTTCAAGACGGTGATATTGAAAGGATGCCCTTCAGTGCGCGGTGGATTGGCGAGCCTGGTCCACGTGGACGCCGCGCCGTTTTGAATGTTGCTCGAAACGTAGATTCCACCAAGGGTGCTATGAATCACACTGGCGTACATTCGATTCGTGTTGTTCGGATCAAGCGCAAGACCTATGACCGGATGAACGAAGTCATGCAGGGTCAGCCAGTTCGCGCCTCCATCGGTTGAGTACTTGATCGCGCCAGTCCCGCTGTCGAGACTCGAATCCTGCAAGCGTGTGCTTTGATACATGTCGTGTACGGACGACGTTGCCGCGTAAAGCGCGCCGCTCACCGGATGCTTCAGCGATTGATAAGTCGAGTTGTACGGCTGCCCCGCGTAGTTGAACGACCAGGATGCTCCGGCGTCGGTGCTGCGCGTGCCGCGGATGTCCGAGTAAGAGGCGAAAATATTGTTCGAGTCTTTCCAGGTCAGCCACCAGCAGGTTGTGTCTTCGAGTCCGACGCTGTGATAGTACCTGCCTTTCGGAGTTAGGACGTTTGAAGGGTTCTGATCCGCGGGGTTCACATACATCTGCTTCCAGGTCGCGCCTCCATCGGTGGTGAGGTGCGAAAAGCCGAGGTCCGTGAAGGCAACCTTATTCGGATCAACGGGCGAGACAGCAAATCCGAGCGCCCCCGCGCCGTAGCTCCAATCGCGGTCGCCGCCTCGGCCCGCCCAGCCGGTGTAGATGTTTTGATTGTTATTGGTCAGCAAGACGCTTTGCCAGGTGCTGCCGCCGTTCGTTGTCTTGTAGACGACTGGAAACTCGACGGAGTTTTGTCCCCCCAGGTAAGCAGTGGCGATATCGCCGCGCGACATCGCCACGAAAAACGGGAAATCATTGGCGATGATTCCCGTGATCTTCGGGGTCCAATTAGCCTGCCCGACATCGAGCGAATAGACGCCGTGGTAACTGAAGTAAGAGCCCTCCGTGAAGAGTCCCGGGTACACATCAGCTGAATTGAGCGTTACGCAAAAGAAGCGAAGCGCCGAGCCTTGCTTCGAGCCTGCGAACGACACCATCGCGTCCGCAGCAGGAATCCCGCCGACGCCCGCTGAAGCAAACGTGCCGCCGTTGCTAGAAACCAGCAGCCCCAGATTTGTGCCTGCGTATATTTTGCCGCCATCAAAGAACGCTCCCGCAACGAAACAGCCGTTCCCTGATGTAGTGCTGAACTTCAGACCGAAGGTGTTTCCGCCGTCCGTTGAGCTGTAGAGGTGTGAATAATCGGAGACGATGAGGTTGCTCGCGCTGTTCGGGTCGGCGAAGAGCGAATAAGCGCCGCCGAAAGTCGGATCGTTGCTCAACCGCTGCCATGTCAACCCGCCGTCAGTACTCTTTGAAGGGGTGACCAGGTCCCCGGTGTAATCGAGCTCGTAGAGAATTGAAGGATTGCTGGTAAAGCGCACCTGCGATTCGCGATTGCCCTGAATCTGACGAAAGTCGAACAACTCCCACGATGCGCCGAGGTTGGTTGAATGAAACACCTCGCTCATATCACATGCGATATAAAGCTCATTCTGATTGTGCGGGCTGAAGCTCGGCGCAAATAGCGCTCCTCCGCCGCCCGGTCCTCTCGGCACCCATTGCGAAGGAGGAGCTCCAACCGGCGGCAATGGGATTATTTTGGACCCGGAGATAGTTTGGCTCGGCGACGCGTGGGAGGCCCGAACCGTAGACATCAGGTGAACCGATGCCATCAACAGGCTCATAGCCAGGGCCAAGAGTTGTCTTAGACCGGGAGAATTTATTGTCATAGGCATTCAGTCAATCTGACATTGCGTAGACGCACCGGCGGCGTCTCATCAAACAGACAAGAGCAACGCGCTTGCCATGAATCAAAGTCCGTTTTCAGTGAGGTTAGTTAAACCGAGGCTGGGGCAGATGACAAAACAACGAGTATCACGCGTGAAACAATGACACAAACTGAGACCGAGAGCGCAATAACATGACGCATCGGTTCTTACTGGTCACAAAGCGGTCCGTACATATCCGGGCGTCTATCTCGATAGAATTGCCAGTGAGTTCGCACCTCTTTGATCTGGTCGAGATCCAGATCCGCCACGACCAATTCATCCTTGTCCTCGCTGCCTTTCGCTAGAATTCGCCCATCCGGGTTGCAGAAGTAAGACGACCCGAAGAACTCGCCGATGTTCCACGGTGCTTCGGTCCCCACACGATTGATCGTTCCAACAAAATACCCGTTGGCCACCGCGTGCGCGCGCTGCTCGAGCTCCCACAGATAATCGGCGTGGCCTTTAGTTGTCGCGGACGGAATGAAAACGATCTCCGCACCGTGAAGCCCGAGCGCTCGCGCACCCTCCGGGAAATGGCGGTCGTAACAGATGTAGACTCCGATGCGCGCGTACCTGGTTTTAAAAGTCGGGAAGCCTGAGTTGCCTGGAGTGAAGTAGAACTTTTCCCAGAACCCGGGCAGGCAATGCGGGATGTGAGTCTTGCGATACTTGCCAAGATAAGTTCCGTCGGCGTCAATCACCGCAGCGGTGTTGTAAAACACACCGGTCATCTCCTCTTCGTAGATCGGAACGACCATCGCCATCTTGTGTTTGCGCGCTATGCCGCACATCAGTTGAGTGGTTGGTCCATCGGGTATGCGTTCGACAAGATCGTACCAGTGCGGGTTCTGCTCGGCGGGAAAGTATGGTCCATAGAAGAGCTCCTGGAGGCAAATGACCTGCACGCCTTTCTTCGCGGCGTCGTCGATCATCGCAACGTGCTTATCGACCATGGCCTTCTTGATCTTTTCCAATGGGCTTTCGGCTGATTCTTCATTGGCGGCTTGTATCAATCCACATCGAACGACTCGTGACATCATCAGTTCTTCCCTTTCTCAAGTCCAGATGCTTCGGGTTTCATTATTGCACAGCCTCTTAGGCCCCGCCCTGCAATTTTGCGAGGTGCTCGCGAGCTGTGTTGGTGTAGGTATCCTGGGGCGCCAATTCGATCGCCTTTTGGAATTGCGCCTTCGCCTCATCCTTCTTTCCAAGATTCTCGTAGCACAACCCGAGGTTCGTGTGGATAAGATTGTGATAGAGATTCTTAACAGCCAGCTGGCTGAAGGCTGCTATTGCTTCATCGTACCGTTGTGACTTCATGTTTGCGTCGCCCAGCGCGAAGAGCAGCACCGAATGATCCGGAGCGTAGCGTTGGGCGATCCGCAGATGCTCGAGGGCCTCAGTGTAGCGCGCGTGTTTGGTCAACAATATCGCCAGATTGATCCGCGCCTCGGGATAGGCGGGGTCCTGTTGCAGCGTCTCCAGGTAAGCTTGTTCTGCAAGCGCATCTTTCCCCTCGCGATCATAGGTCCAACCGAGATTGTACCGGGCCTTGGTATGCGACGGCCGAATCTCTAAGGTGCGCAGGAGCGGTTCCTCTGCGTCGTAGAGCTTGCCTTCATTTATGTATGTGACTCCGAGGTTGTAATGCGTATCGGCATAGGGCGCGCCGTACTCGAGCGCCTTCAAGTAACTTTGCTCTGCATCGCTCAACTTTCCCAGTTCTCGATAAAGGTCTCCCAGATTCGAATGAGCATCATAGTACTTCGGATCGATCTTTATGGTAGCTAGGTAGGCTTGCTCGGCTTCCGCGAACTGGTGCTGATCGGTGTAATAAGCTCCTATGTAATTGTGCAGGAATGGCCATTCGGGGGTCACCTTGAGCGCATTGTTTGTCATCGCAAGCTCACTCTGCCACGAGAAGTTCTGATAGTAGGTGAGTCCGAAAAGCAACGCGGCTGACAGCGCTGTTGCGGTAGCAAAGACCTGTCGCTGACGCGCCGCGAAACGAGCGCTCAGCCACTCGAAGGCCATCGCCACCAGAATACAAAACCCGATCGAGGGCAAGTATAGATAGCGGTCGTGCAGTAACGACTCTTCCGGTCTGAAGGCCTTCAGATTGAGCACCGGCATTAGGAAAATAATCAGAAACGCGAAAGCACGCCGGCCGGTTTGCGACGAGCGCACGAGCCACATCGCCGTCAGAAGTAAAAGCCCAATTGAGACGGCCGCCGCCCAGAACCTAACGTCCGCAGGTGATTGCACATACGTGTTGCCGTACACCACAGCGAGTGAAGAGGGAGAAAACAGCATTCGCGCGTAGGCAAGCAACACCGACGGAATGGTGATTAGCACCTGTGTCGCCGGAATCCCCAGCGACTGGGGTTGGTCCTGGCTAAGAAACCCCAGCGCGTAATATCGCATTCCTAGATAGAGCACGATGATCGCAAAGAAAGGCGCAGTGCGTTTCACGACTCGCAAGGCGGTCTCGCCGAGTTTCTCTCCCGAAGGCCGTTCGAGCGATTCGCGAGCCGCGAGGAAAAGAGGAAAGACGACTGCTACTTCTTTGCTCAGCATTGCCATTAGTGCAAACGCCACGCTTAAGCCGAGTGCAACGGGCTGCCGTACTCGTCCGTGGTGGTGGCCTTCGTATAGCAGCAACGAAGACAGAATGAACACAGCGGCGAGCGGGTCGGGCAGTGCGGCGACCCAGGCAACTGATTCGCTGTGAACCGGATGCAGACCAAACAACAATGCTGATGCAAGAGCCGTCTCGGTTGAAAGATTCCACTGAAGCGCTAGCTTGTACAGCAGAAACACGACGCCCACGTGCAGAAGAATCGAGAACAGGTGCCAGCCGAACACTTCGAGCCCGAATAGCTGATGGTTGATGATGAGCGAAATATTGAACAGCGGGCGGTAGTAGGGCCCGACTGCTGTCTTGTCTCCTTCATTCAGGAATTGCCAGACGTCCTGCGTGAACATCCTGGGTATGTTGGCAAGCGAAGTGAGAGTCGGGTTCTTAAGAATCTGAAACCGGTCGTCGTAAACGAACTGTCCGTCTAGCGAATTCACGAAGGCCAATATCGTGATCGCGAGAACACCTAGCAGCAAAAACCGCTGCTGCTTCTTTGTGTGAGATAGCGCGCGTGCTCTTTCGCGGCGTTCATGACGACTGGAGGTAGCGGTTGACTCGGGCTGTGGTGAAACGCTACTAGCCGTGTGTGGTTTCTTTGTTCTTCGGTTGCGCGCCATTTCTTCGCCGACCTGAGGGTAGAATGGGGCAAGGAAGGTTCCCGCCAACGATTGAGTTGCTCACCAACGCATGAGCCGCGCGATCACGGTGACCACCGCCGGATCGTCTGGGAAGATCACCGGTGTGTCTTTGACGCGCGAGGTTCGATCGCCGACGCGCTTTGCCAACACGTGCACGGGGCACCCGCAAGCACTATAGATGAAAGTCAGCTCGCGCTCCTGACCGTCAGGCCAGATGTCTCGCACGGGCAAGTCGCCCGGCTTGACCTTCGCGTCGATGATCGAGGCGGGGTTACCTGAACCGTCTACCGTGAGCGTAGTGCCTTTGCCGTTGTCCAGCAGTATCGTCAAGTTCTTTGGCTGAATCGGCTGCGAAGTTGAGTTGATCTTGCCACGCCACAGCACCTCGCCCGTCCGTTTGAAGATCAGTTGACCGCCGCCCGGCTTCTCGCTGCTGACGTGCATAGAGATGTGAAGCTTGCCGTCGGGTGTTGGCTCGCCATAGGCGTCGAGCACAGCAAACGTTCGGCCCTGGCCGTCGTCGGGCTGATATCGTCGTTCTATCTCGTTTAGCGCATCGGCGATACTCGGAACCTTTGGACCGAAGTCTAACTCGACAGTGACCATGACGGCCTTGGCCACATCCATGGTTATGAGCTCAGATGCCGGCGTTGGTTGATCGGCCGCAGGCGCGGGTGACGAAGGCGGTGCGCTCGAGTTACCTGGCGGCGCTTGAGGTAGCGCCTTTGAAGACGGGCCGGTTCGGTTGCCTCTCGCGACTACGAGAGCCACGGCTACGATGCCGGCCACAACGAGCAATGCGACAACCGGAATCCAGCGCTTCAGGGTGCCGGGGGCGGGATTGCTCGCTTGCGCCGCGCCTCGTCTGCGATTCTTGTTTCTACTTTTTGACATTGCTAATGCTCATTTGACTTACGCTGTGCGCGCTGAATTCTCAACGCTTCATACGAATCAATTCTCAACGCTTGATATGAATCTGAAATGGCAAAAGACAATAACAAAGGGCGCAGCTACGAGGCAACAAAGCCGAGGTGCGTGGGTCGCGTCAAGTTTTGCGCATACCCACCTCGTGAGAGACGTACGAAAATTGCCGCAACACCCCCAACTAATTGGGCGCTGAAGTTTGGACATGGGGTGCGCCCCTAAAGTGAGACCACAAGTTAAGGTGGGGTGCTCAGACTCCTTACACGGTTCGCAGCTTAGCCCATAGCTTTTCGGTGGCAGTCCGGGCCTGTTCGTAGAGATCTCGATCATCCAGCGCAAACTGTCGGTCCCTGATCACAAATTTGCCGTTTACCATCACGCTTTCAACCGAAGCAGAGTTCATTCCAAACACGAAATGCCACGCGAGGTTCTCAATCGTGAGCGGAGTGGGCGCCCTGTAGTCGAGCACCGTCAGGTCGGCCATCGAGCCCGTTCTCAAGCTCCCGAGATCGCCGCCGAATGCTTCGGAGGCAAGCCGATGATTGTTAGCCAGCACTCGCAGCGATTCATTCGCGCCGAATCCGGCGCGAGCATCGCGGCCCTTAAAGAACGCCAGCCGAGCCTCTTCAAACATGTCAGCACCAATCCCGTCAGTTCCGAGCACCACGCGGTCGCCGAATTTATCGAGCGGCGCGTAGCCGACTTGATTGTTCATGTTCGAGCGAGGGTTGTGCGCGAACCACACGCCGGCCGTTCGCGCGATCTCGATATCTTCGTCCGAAAGGTGTACTCCGTGAGCGAGAATGGTGCGGCTGTTGAGCGCGCCGTGCTTCGCAAGCCGTTCGACTACCCCCAGGTTATAACGAGATCGTGCGTCCACGACATCCCATCTGTCTTCGGCGACGTGAATGTGCAGTCCTGCGTCAAAGACCTGCATCAACTCAGCGCAGTATTCGAGCGATTCATCCGAGAGCGTGAACGAGGCGTGAGCTCCCACCATCCCTCGAAACAGCGCGGGAGTTGGTTGCGATGCCGGCGCAGGTGAACCGCGCGCCCATCTCAAGAGAGTCAGGTTTTCGTCCAGTCCTCTTTCGCGTTCCTGAGTGCCCCCGCGATCTGTTACCTCATAGCACAGCACGGCTCGCAAGCCGACTTTTTCGACTGCTTCGCGAACGATTTGAAGCGACCCGCTTATGTGCGACGGCGAGGCGTGATGATCGAACAGGCAAGTAGTCCCCGCGCGAGCAGCATCCAGAGCTCCGGCAATCGCGCTCCAGTAGATCGTCTCCTCGTCCAGCGCACGGTCCAGTCGCCACCAGATCAGTTCGAGGATCTCTTTGAAGTTCGAGGGCGTTCGTGGCGGCGCGGGCATCCCACGCGCAAGCGCGGAGTAGAGATGGGTGTGCGCGCAGACCATCCCGGGGATTATCAGCTTACCGGCCAGGTTGATCACTTCGTCGTCTGCGCGCGCATCGA
Organism: Blastocatellia bacterium; assembly: GCA_035576605.1. GTDB lineage: Bacteria > Acidobacteriota > Blastocatellia > UBA7656 > UBA7656 > Onstottus_A. Next base: position 24,248 of record DATLWF010000129.1, read on the forward strand.
GTTGGGCGCCTCGACCGGCTATTTGACCCGCCGCGACCCGCAAATCCGCGCGCTCGATCGCCGGCGGATTGAGAGTTACAAGCGTTGCTTCTTTGAGAAGGTATGACATGGCTAGCCAGGTCTATTCGCCGATTCTGAATGCCGAAGGAGTTTTCAAAACCGATACTTCAAGAATCTCGAATTTCAGATTTCAAATTCCAGATTGCAGAGTTGCAAATCTCAGATTTCAGATTCCATATTCCAGATTTCAAATTACAGATTTCAGATTCCAGATTCCAGATTGCAGATTGCAAATTTCAGATTGCAAAATTTCAGATTGCAGATTTCAACAGGCCCTCAACAAGCCTGCCGCTCTCGCGCATCCGCGATCCGCAGCTCAAGATCCGAAATCCCAATGTCGGGCGCTACGCGAATGGGTTCCCTTACAGCTTGTCGCGCCGCATCGACATCCTTCAATCCATTGCCCGTAAGCATCAATACCACTCGCTCCTGCGATCTGATCGCGCTGCTTTCGCACAGTTTCATGAATCCTGCGTAAGAGGCCGCCGCGGCCGGTTCAACGAAGACCCCTGTCTCGCGGGCGAGCTTTGGGATGGCCGCTATGATCTCATCGTCGCTCACCTTTACGCCGCGTCCTTCGGAGTCTTGTATCGCCCGCACCGCCATCGTTGCATCGCGAGGCTTGCCGACGTTGATGCTGTCGGCAATCGTTTGAGCGGGCCCTTCGCGCACTATGCCATCGCCGTTTGCCGCGTCGACGATTGCCGAAGCCCTTTCCGATTGCACACCGATCATCTGAGGCAGGCGATCGATGAAACCGATTCGCTGAAGATCATTGAAACCCTTCCATAACCCGCTGATGATGTTGCCATCTCCGACCGCGACAAAAACCTTGTCGGGTACGTTCCAGTTCAACTGCTCGGCTATTTCGAGCGCGGCGGTCTTCTTGCCCTCTCGCGTGAAGGGATTGTAGCCGGTGCTGCGCTGATACCAGCCGAATCGCCGCGAAGCTTCAATGCACAGGTCGTAAGCTTGATCATAGCTCCCTTCGACCAATAGGACAGTTGCGCCGAAAATCTGAAGCTGCGCGATCTTTGGCGCCGGGGCCGACGCGGGTACAAAGATCACCGATTCCATTCCAACGCTCGCGGATATCCCGGCGAGTGCGCTTCCCGCGTTGCCTGAAGAAGCGGTGGTGATGATCTCGGCTCGTGCTTCTTGAGCCTTAACGACGGCCAGCGCGCTCGGGCGATCTTTGAATGAAGCAGTCGGATTACGGCCGTCGTCCTTGATCAATAACTGGCGAACTCCGTATCGCTGAGCAAGCTTCGGACAATCGTAGATCGGAGTCCAGCCCACGGTGAGCGGCGGCACAGCGGCCGAATCCTCAACTGGCAGAAGCGCTCGATAACGCCACATAGTGAAGTCGCGATCGCCGGTCAGTCTCGCTCTGGTTAATTGCGCACGCACTCGTCCATAGTCATAAACCAGATCGACGTTGCCTCCGCACGACGCGCAGACATATTCGGTCTCGCCGATGCGATGCTCGCGTCCGCATTCAACGCACTTGAAACCTGCAACGTTGTTCATCAGCTTCCGAATCAACGCGGCTCTTTCGAAAATCGCAGATGCCTGACTCGCCCGGCGTTGAGTTCAAACCCGGACACGTGCTTTTGAGAATCGCGTGTAAACTTGATGCTACCGATATTGGCCACTCTAAAGTCATCCGCAGACGACGGGGTGAGCGCGGCATCCTCAAACTTTCGGCGCCGCACGACCAGCTTGTCATCCTGCACGATGATCATGTAGCGCGTGTCCAACTCGTCGCTGTAGTAGATGCCCGCGTACTCAGCCAACTGAGCCGCGGCCGGCGCTGCCGAGGCCTCGACGTATTCGAAGACCAACGGTTCCTTTTCCCCCTCGTTCAGCACCAGCATTCGTTGCGGATGGCCGTTCGCCTCCCCTTCAAAGGTGACGGTGGCCGGGGCACCGAGAACCTGAAAGCGGTCCTTGGCCAACGGCACGAGGGGAAAACCAGCTCCCATTGCCGCCGTTAGCTTGCCCTCCTTCATCTCGAGGCGCACCGTTGTTTCAGATTTGCGCTCGGTGTAAACGCCGGTCTTGGCCGCCAGCTCTTGTTCGGTTAGCTTTTCGGTGTTTGCTGTGACTGGCGCTGCCGGTTTTGGCTTTGGCGGTTCCTGTTTGAGCTGGTCCGCCAGATAGATGTCAGCGACGCGGCGCGTGAGCATCGAAGGATTAGAGGTGCTGAGATTGCAAAAACACACGACGGAGAATCGCTGATCGGGGAATCGAACGAAGTCGGCACGATAGCCCGCATCCGCTCCGCCGTGCCCGACAGTCTTCAGGCCTTTGTATTCGCCTATCGACAGTCCAAATGCGTAAGTCAGCGTCTTGCCGCTATTCAGCACTCCGGGGGTGAGCATCTGGGCAATCACCGCTTCGCCGCCGACCTTCTTGTCGACGAAGTTCTGGTCCCACTTCGCAAGGTCTTCGACGGTTGTGAACAGGCTGGTCGCTCCGTAAGTGTCGAACACCGGAATGCTGACCTTCAGTCCGCCGCCGGGCCTGGGCTGATATGCCGAGGTGCGATCCTTGACGATCATGCTGTGATCGTCGTGAAAGTGCGTTCGATTCATGCCGAGCGGTTTGAAAATATTCGCATCGGCGAAATCACGTAGCGATTGTCCGCTTACACGCTTGACGATGACCGCCAGCAGCGTATATCCGGTGTTCGAGTAGAGATGCTCGTCGCCAGGCTTGAAATTCAACGCTTTCTGCCGAGAAATGAGATCGAGGATGTCGCCTTCGGTGATGACGTCGTCCTCGCGCCAGCCCGCCATCTCGAGCAGCGACCATTGATCCCGCAGACCGCTGGTGTGATGAATGAGATGCCTGATGGTGATTCGCTCGCCGAAGTCGGGGACCTCGGGCACGTACTTGCGAACGTCATCGTCGAGCAAGAGTTTGCCTTGCTGAGCAAGCATAACGATAGCCATGGCGGTGAACTCTTTGGATATCGATGCGATGTGAAAGATCGATGACGGCGAGATTGCGATGCCGTATTCGAGGTTCGACATTCCGTATCCGCGTTTGTAGACGATCTGCCCGTCCTTGATCACCGAAAGCGCGCAGCCTGGCGAGTCCGGCTTGTCGAATCGCGCGAAAATCTCATCGACTTTGCCGGTGATGGACTTGTCGGCAGCCGCGCCCTGCTTCGATTGCGCGAGGGCTGCAACTCCAATCATCAGCACCAACAAACCGATCGCGTAAGATCTCTTCACCATCACAATTCTCCCGTGATTATAGTTCGTAGTTCAGAGTACCGACTTTAGTCTGTGGCTTTTTTTGCGACCAATTTTTCAACGAGCCCACTAAAGTCGGTACTCTGAACTACGAGATTCCGCCTGAAGGCCGAGCTAAGAACTCCTCTAACCGGTTTGTGTCATTCGCTTTCAAAGTCCACATGCTTGACGGGTCTTTCCCTCGGATTGAGGATGTAGTCCACGCACAGCCACAGACTCCGACTGTGATGAAAAAAAACAAGTGGCAAGACCAGAGCAAGCACTATCAAGACTGTCAGAATAGTCTGACTGACGTTACCGGTGATCAAGGCATAGACGAGGAGCGCTCCAAGCAGCAGCGATTCGGTGGCGATCACGTTGATGTAGATCGCTCCGACGAAATAGCCTTGCTCGCGCTCGTAGATCAAACCGCAGTACTCGCAATGAGTGTGCATCCGAAATGCCTTCCGATACAGCGGTCCCAACCCGCAATCCGGGCACCTGAGTTTCAGGCCTCGCCGTAAGATTCGCGTTGCTCTGCCAGGGTCCATCTCAATACTTTTCTCGGAGAAACTCCCTTGCGCGTTGAAGTTCGGCTCTGCCGGCGTCGCCAATTGCGCAGATCCTGGCCAGCTTCTGATAAAACAGCCGCGCTTTAGAGTCATCGCCTGCGAGTTGGGCGGCGCGCCCGGCGCCGTAGAGTCCGTTCAATCGATTGGGCGAGTCCGCCAATGAGCGCTCGTATTCTCTCAGCGCGTCGGCCGGCTGACTCAGTTCGAGGTAGAGATCTCCGAGCAGCTCTCGCGCGGGCAAGATCGCACCCGGCGTAACTGGGTGCTTGTCCGTTGAGTCCTCGAGATCGGCCGCCGAACGCATGAGCCGTAACGCTTCTCCGTTCTTGCCTTCAGCCTTTGCGAGCCACGCCGCCGCAGCCTCGCGTTGAATCTCGATCTGGGTCGCCCAGTCGTAGCTGTCTTTCGCGCCAACCAGCTGCCTCTTAACGTCGGCGAGCTTCTCGACTTCAACTTTCGCGCGATTGGCGTCGCCGTTTCTGGCGGCGCCTATAGCCCGCGCGAAATGGGTGATCGCTTCGGCCCACTGAAAACGGGACCACGGGAAATCTGCCGGCTCGACCTTAAGTTCGGCAGCTTCAGACCAATTGCGTCGCTCGAGCGCCCACCGCGCGGGAATTGCGGCGAACGCGTACGCACATTTGAAACTCTCGGGATCGGTCTTGCGAATTGCCTGCAGTTCGTCGAGCACCGCACGGGCTTCACGATCACGCCCCTGCTGCAAGTAAGCGTATGCGAGGTAGTCCATCGCGTGCAGCTGGTCGTCCCAGGTGCCGGCCAGATGATTCTTCCGCGCGTATTCCTTCGCTGCGTTCTCAGACTTAATGTTCGTCGCTATGTCTTCGTCCCACACGCCGAGCCTGGTGAAAATGTGTGAAGGCATGTGAAGAGCATGAGCTGAAGACGGGGCTATACCGGCGTATCTGCGCGCGGCCGCGAGCGCAAAGTGAGCGAGCGGTGGATAGTCGTAGCTATGAATCAAATAATGGGCGACGCCCGGATGCTCAGGTTGCAGACGCAGCATGCGATTGAGTATTGCGGCCGCCTTCTTCTGTTTTGCGTAGGTCTTGTCCATCGGCGACGCCGCCAATGCAGCCGCGTTCAACGCAAGCGCGTAAAACACACCCGCCTCGCGATCGCTCGGATAACGCACGTAAACCTGTTCCATTGCGTGCTCATAACGAGCGGCGCGGGTCGAATGATCAACTCTCTCCCAGTCGCCAAAGAACTGGGCGATCGCGTCAATATAGTCTCGCTCACGTTTGGTCTTCGCGCCGATCTGTTTTGCTTTTTGCGCCGCGCGAGCCCCCTTCTGTAACTCCGCGGGGCTCGGTGGCGCCCAAAGCTGATGGTACAGGCTCATCGCGGCGCCCCAGTGAGCCATCGCGCACTGCGGATCGATCGTGGCGATATCGTTGAACGCTCGCTCGGATTCTCCGTACTCGAACGAATGCAGCCAGGCAACTGCGCGATTGAATTGTTTTTGTGTCTTCGTCGAGCAGGAAACAGCGAAGCTGACCTTCCCGATCTTCTCGCCTGGTTCGTGGTGTTGGTGTTCTTCTTGCGCTTCGCTTATCGCGGGGCATAGCAAGACGAGTAACAGTCCGGAGAAGACTCTCTGATTCAGCAGCTTTCGCATCGGTCGAGCCCCTTGTTATTTGCGTTGCCGTTCTTCCGCTTCCGCCAGCCAGCCGCGTTTCAACTTTTCCGGCGGCACGCTCGACAAGTAAGGCTTGATGTCAAGGATCGGCGTGCCGCCAAGCATATCAACGCCGCGGACATGTAAACGCGGACCTTCGCGGCGCACCAACTCGACAACGGTCAGGCCGATCGGGCTGGGCCGATAGGGTGAGCGGGTCGCGAACACGCCGTGCGCACGGTCGTCGGTCGGAGGCTTGCCAAGCAGCTTGTATCCGTCCGCCTGGTGGAAAACCCAGATGACGAACAAGTGCGAGAATCCCTCGATGTCGGTAAGACCCTCCTCGAACTCGGGGAGTATTTCGAGCACGCCTTCGGCTTCGTGTGCCGCACCGCAGCCTTTTGGGATCTGAGAGGTTTCAGTGTAAGGGCTGCTTACGAATCCGATGGCTCGCATTTCAAACATAAAACACTCTTGATCACTCGATGATTTCCCACCTGCCTTGATACTTATCCAACTGTCCCTTCGTGTACTCGTCGATCGGATGTTCGCGTTCGGGCGAAACGACGTGCTTTGGCGAGCCGCACAGTTCAGTCGAGAAGTACCGCTGACCAGAATCGCAAATCATCGTCACGATGCGGTCCATCTTTGGATGTTTCTTCGCAAGCTTTATTGCGGCGACGACATTCGCGCCTGATGAGATGCCGCAAAAGATGCCTTCCTCCTTGGCAACTCGACGAGCCATCTCGATCGCTTCGTCCGATTTGATTGTCACGATCCCATCGAGCAGGCTCAGATCGAGATCGCGCGGAACGAAGCCGTCGCCGATGCCTTCAATCTTGTGTTCGCCCCACTCGCGACGGGCCAGCAGGGGACACTCGGCAGGTTCGCCTGCGTAGAGCTTGATCTTTTTTTCCTTCTCGCGCAGATACCGGCCGATGCCCGTCAACTGACCGCCGGTTCCTTGCGTGCCGACGTAAGCGTCGAGCTTTCCGCCGGTCTGCTCCCAGATTTCCGGCCCTGTGGTCTTGTAGTGGGCCTTGATGTTGTCGGGGTTGTCGAACTGCGAAGGCACCCAATACTTCTCAGGGTCCTGCTGGCGAATGCGCTCGAGCTTCTGAAGGGCGAGATCAACATCGGACTCGCCGCCCGGCGTGTAGATCATCTGCGTGCCATAAGCTACATCCATCTTCTTGCGCTCTTCGCTCATGCCTTCGGGCATAACGATGATGCAGGGATAGCCCTTGACTGCGGCGACGAACGAGCAGGCGATGCCGGCATTACCGGTCGAGCATTCGAGTATGGTCATGCCCGGCTTCAGGTCGCCCCGCTTCTCCGCCTTTTCAATCATGTTCAAATAGATTCGATCCTTGAGCGACCCGGACGGGCTGAAGTATTCGAGCTTGACGAGAATCTCCGGCCTGACGTCAGCGGTGACGCGATTCAATCGCACGAGTGGTGTATTGCCTATGCAATCGAGGATTGACTTTGAGTGCTTGCTGTAGCGCGTCCAGTTCGACATGGAATTTGGAGAGGTCCTTTCTAACGTTGTCCTGGTCGAGCCACTTTATCAGAAGCGCGACGGAGTTTCATCTGAATGCAAACCCCTAGGTCAAATCCTAGGCTTGGTTGCGTCTTTGCGGTTCTTTGCGACTTGGCGCGAAACGGTCTTGCAATCGGTGTTTCGCGCAAAAACGCTAGGTCCCGCAAAGACGCACCTGGCGCGCGCATTTTGCGCTTCGAGATTTACAACCTGCCGTCACCTCAGATACAGTTCCGATTCGGGAGCAAAGTTATGAAATCAAGAGCGATCGCGATCATTGCAATTGCACTGACAATCAGTTTTTCTTTTTACGCCGTTGATGCCAATAGACGCTCGCAAGCAAAAGGCAATGCGGTCACGGCGAAGATCAAGCTTTATTCTGTAGCGCAGAAAGGATTCTTTATGAGCGAAAAGGTCGTCAAGACGGACGCCGAATGGAAGCAGCAACTCACTCGCGAGCAGTACGAGGTCACGCGGCGAAAAGGAACCGAGCGGGCGTTCACCGGCCAGTATTGGAACAATCACGAGAAGGGAATCTACCGGTGTGTCTGTTGCGACAACGACCTGTTCAATTCCGATACGAAGTTTGAATCCGGCACTGGCTGGCCCAGTTTCTGGGCGCCGATCTCCGAAGAGAATGTCCTCACCGAAAGCGACCGCAGCTACGGCATGGACCGGAACGAGGTGCTCTGTAAGAGGTGCGACGCGCACCTCGGCCACGTATTCGACGATGGACCTAAGCCGACCGGTCTGCGCTATTGCATGAATTCGGCGGCGCTGAAGTTTATCAAATCCGAGTAACCTCTTTGCGCCCCTCCCGCTGCTCTGCGTCTTTGACCGCTTTGCACGAAACCTGATGTTTCAGTGTCCCGAACATATCATCTCCCGGAGAACTCAATGCTACGCAAGACGCTCACTCTCTTACTCGCTCTGGTCCTCTTAACAACTGCGTCTCTCGCGCAAAGACGCCAGGACGCCAGGTCCCCAACGCCCGCAACATTCGACGCAATAATCCGTGGTGGAACAGTCTACGACGGAACAGGCGGCTCCCCGAAGCGTGCTGACGTTGGAATCAAAGGCGACAGAATTGCTGCGGTAGGCAATCTCAAATCCGCTACCGCTACGACGATCATCGACGCAACCGGCCTTGCTGTAGCGCCGGGCTTTATCAACATGCTGTCGCACTCCGAGAGTTCCTTGATTACGGACGGGCGCTCGCAGGGCGAGCTTCGCCAGGGTGTGACCACCCAGATCTTCGGCGAGGGATCGATGGGCCCGCTCAGCGACGAGATGAAACGGAACCGCGCCCGAGGCCAGGGCGACCTCAGATTCGAAATTCCGTGGACGACTCTCGCCGAGGCTCTGACTTATCTCGAGAAGCACGGCATCTCTCAGAACGTCGCGTCGTTCGTCAGCGCGACTACGGTTCGCGAAAACGTCATCGGTCTTGAAGACAAAGCGCCGACGCCCGAGCAGCTGGATCGCATGCGCGAGCTTGTTCGCCAGGAGATGGAAGCCGGCGCGCTCGGCGTCACCACCGCGTTGATCTATCCGCCCGCGTTTTTCGCCAAGACTGAAGAGTTGATCGAGCTGTGCAAAGTCGCCGCGAAATACAAAGGCAAATACATCGCGCACATCCGCAGCGAAGGAAACCAGTTGATAGAAGCGGTGGAAGAAACGCTTCGCATCAGCCGCGAGGCCGGGCTGCCCGCCGAGATCTATCATTTGAAAGCATCCGGCGAGTCAAACTGGAGCAAAATGGATCAGGTCATCGCGATGATCAATGAGGCTCGACGCAAGGGAATGAAAATCACGGCTGACATGTATATGTACACCGCGGGCTCGACCGGGCTCGACGCCGCGATGCCGCCGTGGGTTTTCGACGGTGGCCGCCCGGCGGCTGAGAAACGGCTTCAAGACCCCGAGACTCGTAAGAAGATCGCCGAGGCTATTCGCACGCCCAGCAATGACTGGGAGAATCTTTACATGCTCGCCGGCTCGCCTGACCGAATACTGCTGGTCGGCTTCAGAAGTGAGGCGCTGAAGCCGCTCACCGGAAAGACCCTCGCCGAAGTCGCCAGAATGCGCGGCAAGGATCCGATCGAGACGATCATGGATCTTGTGTACGAGGACCATTCTCGCATCGGGACGGTGTACTTCATGATGAGCGAAGAAAACATCAAGAAGCAGCTTCGGCGGCCCTGGGTGTCGCTGGGATCGGACGCTGCCTCTATGGCGCCCGAAGGCGCGTTCCTCAGATCGTCGACTCACCCGCGCGCCTACGGAAACTTCGCACGGCTTCTGGGTAAGTACGTCCGTGAAGAGAAAGTGATCACGCTCCAGGAAGCAGTGCGCCGCTTGAGCAGTCTTCCGGCCACCAATCTCGGTCTCGACCATCGAGGCTTACTCAAGGAAGGAATGTTCGCCGACATGGTGGTGTTCGACCCGGCAACGATCGGCGATCGCGCGACCTTCGAGACTCCGCATCAGTATTCAGTCGGAGTGAAACACGTCTTCGTCAACGGCGTTCAAGTGCTGAGGGAAGGCGAACACACCGATGCAAAACCCGGCCGCGCGCTGTGGGGTCCGGGGAAGGTCAGGTGACTTTTGAAGAGATTGATCGATGAACCATGAGTGAGCACGATGACAGAGATACTTTAGCGATAGGGCCCGGCGTCGACTCTCAGTCCTGGAGTATGCCGACATCGTTCGCCTCGGGCCGCTATCTTGTCCGGCGGCCACTCGGACAGGGAGGGCAAAAGAAGGTCTATCTGGCTCGCGATGACCGTTTGGATCGAGACGTGGTCATCGCTCTTCTCAAAACTGATCAGCTGGGCGCTGATAGCGTCCCCCGCCTTATCCGCGAAGCACAGGCCATGGCGCGGCTCGGTAGTCATCCGAACATTGTAACTGTCTATGACATCGGAGATGAGGACGGCAGACCGTTCATTGTCAGCCAGTATGTCGAGGGCGGCTCGGTGGCCGATCTGCTGAAGAGTGCTGATAATCATCGACTATCGTTTGACCAGGTCATTCGAATTGGGTCTCAGATCTGTCACGCGCTGGTGCACTGTCACAGCCAGGGAATCATTCATCGCGATCTGAAGCCGGGAAATGTCTGGCTCTCACAAGACGGCACGGCGAAGCTCGGGGATTTCGGGTTGGCGGTCAGCGCAGACTTTTCCCGCATCACCCTCGAGGGGGCCCTGGTCGGCACCGTCGTCTATATGCCACCCGAGCTGATGCTTGGGCACCAGGCGGAACCCAGAAGTGATCTCTACTCTTTGGGGGTGATGCTCTACGAAGTTGTCACTGGACGACCGCCGTTTATGGGCGATCAATTCGTCGCCATCATTTCGCAGCATATCAACTCAGCTCCGGTTGCGCCTTCCTGGCATAACCCGGAAGTTCCGCAGGCTCTCGAGACGTTGATCCTGCGGTTGCTGGCCAAGTCACCGGAGGAGCGACCGGAAAGCGCCGCTGAAGTATCGAAAACCCTTGCGGCCATTGCCTCTTCGTCTCCGGAACTGGCCGACCGGGCAATTCCGCACGACGCGAAATCGCTGTCGCGACTGGCCGGAGGAGTCTTCATCGGACGCGAGCAGGAAACCAAGGAGCTTCGCGTCGCTCTGAATGAAACGCTGGCGGGAAAAGGCCATCTGTTCATGCTGGTGGGTGAGCCAGGCAGCGGTAAGACTCGGATGACCGAACAACTCGCGACCTATGCCCGTCTCTGCAACGCCCAAGTGCTCATCGGGCGTTGCTATGAAGGCGAAGGCGCACCCGCCTTTTGGCCCTGGCTGCAAATCGTTCGTTCCTATGCGCAAGAGATGGAGCCTGAAAAACTGTTGTCAACTATGGGTCCCGGCGCTGCGGACATAGCCCAGGTTGTTTCAGAGATAAAGGAGCGGCTGCCTGACCTTCCCGCTCCGCCACCCCTCGAGCCCGAACAGGCGCGGTTCCGGCTCTTCGATAGCGTTACAACCTTTCTCAAGAATGCGAGCAAGCTCCAGTCTCTGGTTGTTATTCTCGACGACCTGCATTGGGCTGACAAACCGTCGCTGCTGCTGCTTCAGTTCCTCGCCCGCGAGTTGAAAGATGCGTCCATTCTAGTCATCGGCACCTACCGGGACATGGAATTGGGGCGTCAGCATCCCCTTTCACAGACGCTCGGAGAGTTATCTCGGCAAGGATTGAGCGCGCGCATCGTCTTGCGCGGACTGACCGAGCAGGACGTCGCGCGGTTCATCGAAATGACCACCGGGATTAAGCCTCAGGAAAAACTTGTGAGGACGGTTTATCAGCAGACTGAGGGCAATCCGTTTTTCCTGAGCGAGATCGTACGACTGCTGGTAGTAGAGGGGCAGTTGGAGCGCCCGCAAGTGACGACCGCGTCCGGAGTGCGTATCCCCGAAGGCGTGCGCGAAGTGATCGGCCGCCGCCTGGATCAACTCTCGGATGAGTGCAACCGCATTCTCACGACAGCCTCAGTGATCGGCCGCGAGTTCAGTCTGGAGGCGCTGGAGCCGCTCAGCGATATGTCAGGCGACCAGTTGTTGGAGCTGCTTGATGAAGCGATGGCCGCCCGCGTGATAAATGAGCTGCCTCAGGCGGTTGGGCAATACAGCTTTGTGCATGCTCTCATACGCGAAACGCTGTATGACGAAATCAGCACCGCGCGTCGTGTGCGGTTTCACCGGCGCATCGGAGAGACGCTCGAGCAGCTTTACGGTAATAGTCCGGACTCACACCTGACCGAGCTTGCGTATCATTTCTTCCAGGCGTCTCCGGCGGGCAACGGCGACAAAGCAATAGACTACGCAATCAGAGCGGCGAGAAGAGCCACCACTCTATTGGCCTACGAAGAGGCGGCGGGTCACTACGAGCATGCCCGCGTTGTCATCGAGCTTCAGGACGAAGTGGACCAGGAGCAACGCGGCGAGATGTCTCTCGCTCTGGGCGAGGCTTATACGAAAGCCGGCAACAATGCCAAGGCGAGAGAGGCATTCTTGCAGGCGGCCGACATCGCCAGGAAGCGAGGAGCGCCGGAGCAGCTTGCGCGCGCCGCGCTGGATATCGGAATGGGTATGGCCGGTTCCGGGAAAGTCGATGAGATACAAGTGAGTATGCTCAAGGAGGCTCTGAGCGCTTTGAGCGAAGAGGATTCGGCGTTGCGCGTCCGGCTGCTCGCGCAACTCTCCCTGGCGCTCTACTACTCACCCGAACTTCGCGATGATCTGAATCATCAAGCCCTTGAGATGGCCCGCCGGGTGGACGACGCCGAGGCGACGGTCGCCGCCCTCTACGGCAAACATCTGATCCTCGAAGGGACACCGAGTGTTGAAGAGCGGCTCGCCGTCGCCACTGAGATTCTGGGAATCGCGGAACGGGGCGGCAACAAGGAGATGGAGCTGCAGATTCGCTACCGGCGGATTCTCGACTTGATGGAGTTGGCGGAAATGCCGGCGGTGGACGCGGAGATTGAAGCATACGCGAGGCTGGCCGAAGAACTCCGGCAGCCTCGCTACCTGTGGCTGACGCCTTTCCTGAAGGGATCTCGAGCGCTGTTGGAAGGGCGCTTTGAGGAGTGCGCGCAGCTCGCGCGCCAGGCTATCGCCATCGGTCAGCGAGCTCAAGACCCGACGGCGCCCCTGATGTTTGAAACGCTGATCAACGTGCTGCGCATGGTGCAGGGACAGGTTGAAGATCGCGAGCAAGCCATCCTGCGTTATCTCGAGAATTTCCCGGAAATCCCCAGCATGCGGGCCACGTTGGCCAATCTTTACTTCAGGCTGGGACGGCGGGACGACGCGCAAAGAGAGTTTGATCAGGTGGCCGCGCACGACTTCGCCACCCTGCCGCGCGACACGAGTTGGGTTGTGACCATGGCGAATCTTGCCTATGTCTGCTCGTACATAAACGACGTTCGCCGCGCAGCGATATTATATGATCAACTGCTTCCTTACGCCCCGCGGCAGTGTGTGATCGGCGGCGCGGCCATCGGCACCGGTTCGATCTTACGGTTTCTGGGCATCCTGGCGACTACCCTGTCCAGATGGGAGGACGCGGTCGCGCATTTTGAAGGCGCGTTGCTGATGAATGCGAGGATCGGGGCGATACCATTCGGCGCCCTCACTCAACAGGAGTATGGCGCTATGCTACTGAAACGCGGCGAGCCCGGCGACCGGGAAAAGGCGCATCAGATTCTTGATCAGGCGCTCGCCATCGGGAAGGAAATCGGAATGCAGGGTCTGATCCGAGATGTGAACGCGCTCAAGTCGCAGTAGCGTGCGAGCGCAGTAGCCCGGGAGCGCAGCAGCCTGGGAGCGCAGCAGCCTGGGAGCGCGGGCATCCCTGCCTGCTTCCCATGTGTACAGAAAACGCGGAAGAAGAAGCAGGCATGGATGCCCGCGCCTCCAGGCTACTGCACTCCCAGGCTCCTAGGCTAACCAGCATCCGCCTGATATTCCGCCGACGCCCGCTCAGAACTAACACGCCTCCGCCGAGCGGCAAATGCTTCTCTCGTCAGCGTGAAGATCATCTTCCGATTATCAGCAATCACGCTTATCCATTCCCGCTTAGTCATCTGTGGAAAATATATCCCACGAAAGAAGAGCCGCGAGATCAGATGGATCAGTTTGTGCCCGACCGTTTTGTGCTGAATCTTCTCGATGGCTCTGGCATTGGCTTCGGCGCTATACGAAGCCGACCACGCGCGATTTAATTCGTCATGCACCTGTTCCATGCTGATTTTTAGCGGAGTGTGCGCCATCGTGAATGGCGCAAAATCCAACCAGTGTCTGGGCCGCGTGAGGCGGCCCGAGGCCTTTAGCCGCGCATAAAGCGGCGTCGAAGGAAACGGAACGAGATTGCTGAAGATGGGCAGCCCCGGCGGCCAGCTGCGCATCTGCTCGAGCGTACGTTCGGCCACTCCCGGCGTGTCGTAGTCCATGCCGAAGATGAATCCGAACATCGCGATAATATTGCGCCGCGCCAGCCGATCGAGCACCGCCCCGTACTCCGCAGGTTTGTTGAAGCCCTTGGCTACATCGGCCAGGTTTGCCGGATCGATCGATTCCAAACCGATGTACAGACATCTGGACCCCGCCGCTGCAAGCAGGTCAACCAGTTCTTCGTCGCGCAACAGGTTCATGCTGATCTGCGCGATAAACGGCAATTGAGCGCCGGCGTCGATGATCGCCCGCAAAAGCGACTTCGTTCGCCTGATGTTGATGGCGAAATTATCGTCGACGAAGAAAACGAAAACCTGTCCGCCATCCGTTTTTGCCCGCCTCTTAAGACTCAGCATTTCTTCGACGACGCTTTCATCGGATCGAAATCGGATTGAATCACCAAAGAACCCGGTGACCGTGCAAAACTCGCATCCGTAGGGACACCCACGGCCCGACTCGATTGGAATCAATCGAAATGTGCCAAACCCCTCACTCACTCGCTTAAGCACCGGGCGCAGGAAACGGGGAACAAGATTAAACTGGTCGAGATCCAGCGACTCCCACGGAATCACCGGGTAAGGTTTTAAACTCGGTTTGCGTTCTTTGCCCGACTCATCCACTGGCGCGTAGATCTCTTTGAGCTTGCCTCCCGCAGCGTCCTCGACAATCTGAGGCCAAAGCTCGTCGGCTTCCCCAAGAGCAATTGCGTCCGCGTGACGAACGCCACCATCCCGGCCCAGCGCCTCGTCGGGCATTTCGGTTACGTGCGGTCCACCGATCACCACCGGCACTCCGGCGGCGCGGATGGCATCGGCCATCCGATAAGCTTTGGCGATCATTCTGGTCATGGACCCGATGCCGACGAGATCGATATGACGCTTGCGCACGAACCGGGCCATGCCTTCCTCATCCAGGTCGTGTGTGTTGCCATCAATCAGCAGGACTTCGTGTTCGGGCGGTGTGATCGCCTGTAATAAAAACATCCAAAGATGCGGCATGAAATTGCGTGTGACCCCGTTATCGGGATTGTAGAGCAGAATTCTCATCTAATCTCATCTCCTGTTTATGCCGGCCCTGATGACGCAACGGTTAAACTACGGGTGACCTTCGGGCTTCCAAGAAGATCCGGTAAGCGGATAGAAGTAAAAAGGACGAGTTGTCTAAAAGAGCTTGAGTTGAAGCGTCAAGGTGATTCGATGAGCCGAGGGGATGATAGCATGAACCTCAAAGGATTCAAGGGCCAAACTGAATCTAGAAGAGGCTGCTGAAAAAAGGATGCCTCCACCAACCCTGCGTTGGTAGGGTGTCGATTGTCGGGCTAAAATGCGGGGCTCGCTCAGAGCCCTCCACCGACCCCGTGTCGGTGGAGGCACGACTTCCCAAGCTAAAGGGTTAAACTCCACGGCGCTTAGCTGACGGTCGCGCCTCCACCGACACGGGGTCGGTGGAGGGCTTTGAGCGAGACTCCCATTGTAACCCCGACAATCGACGACCCACCAACACAGGGTTGGTGGAGGCATCCTTTTTCACCAGCCTGCTAGGGATAACTCAGGGCTGGCGCGTTCAGAGTTCAAGCTTCAGCTCTTGAACTCTCGAAGACCCAGCCTGGTGTTATGGAGTGATCACCGGAGACTATTTGTGGGAGTCGAGTAGGTCGAAGACAAAAGCGCGCAGTAAATGGTTTTCTATCGGACGCGCCAGGGCGCGGTTTGCACCTGCTTTTATCGCCTCTATTGCTTTATCAATACCATAGGCTGTGACTGCCAGGATTGGTATTTCTTTGAACGCCGGCAGCCCTCGGAGCCTGCGTATTAACTGCAATCCCGTCACACGCGGCATCGAAATATCCGTGATGATCAAATCTGGCGATTCCTCTAGTGTCCGCTCAAACCCTTCCTCACCATCCGCCGCGTCTATCACTTCAAGCCCCAGGGTCTCTAAAATGGCCTCCATTAGGACACGTGCGTCCTGATTGTCTTCGACGACGAGGACTTTTTTACGTGGTGCGTTTCCTTTTGGCGGGCCAAATCCACGCCCGCTCAGCCATTTTCTTCGCTTACTACTCATACTTCTATACTTCAAGGCGAGCTTCTTAGCGAACCTCCACACCAAGCACAGTCAATTACTGTGCCGCAAGGTTTGAGGTGGTGCTCGCCGTGAATCCATTCTCTCCGATTCTGGGAAAGCTCTTCCTGCCAGCGGACAGTTGCCGATCTTCGCTCGAGTGACCCGTACCCCCGATGTGACTTTGTTCCGCGACTTAGCGTTCGCGATGCCGCTGGCACGGGATTGGCTCTCACCTCGGCAACGCGTCCACTCGAACTGAACGAAGAGGCGGTGTTTTCAACGCGAGAGATCCGAGTACTGGATTGAGATACGCACAGGAGAACCGATGGAGACTCTGTTGCAAGACCTTCGATACACCGTTCGAATGTTCAGAAAGAGTCCGCTCTTCACAACCGTGGCAGTACTTGCGCTCGCCCTGGGCATCGGCGCCAACACAACAATCTTCAGCCTCGTCTATGCTCTTCTATTGCGACCGCTGCCAGGCGTTGAAGAGCCTCAGCGGCTCCTTTCGGTTTTTACCAGCGACTACAGCAGCACTCCTTATGGCACTTCTTCTTATCCCGACTACATCGATTATCGGGATCGCAATGAGATGTTCGAAGGTCTCGCAGCCTACAGGGAGGACAGCCTGGTTCTCAACGCCGGCGATCAACCTGAGCGCATCAGGGGAGCGTCAGTAACCGGTAATTACTTCTCCGTGCTGCGGGGCAAAGCGCTTCTCGGCCGTACACTGCTTCCAGAAGATGACACTGAGACGAGCGCTAGCCCGGTTGCTGTTCTCAGCTATCAAACCTGGAAGCGCCGATTTGGGTCTGACCCCGCCCTGATCGGAAAAACCGTCGAGCTGAACAATCACGGCTTCACAGTAGTTGGAATCGCAGCCGAAAGGTTCAAAGGGGCGAACCTGGCAGCGGAGGTTGAACTCTGGCTACCAATGATAA
>DATLWF010000130.1:0-9314 GCA_035576605.1 Blastocatellia bacterium
GGGTTTGGGTTGCGCCGCCTTCTTTACAGTTGCCACGATGCTGACGACGAACAAGTTCGCCACCCTGCTATTTCTGGGTCTGGTTTACGCAGGGATTACCTTTCAGCAAACGGTGATCGTAACCGTGGCGGTGGACATCGGCAAAAAGCATGTGGGCGCGGTCCTTGGCGCAGTCAATACCGCAGGGAGCGTCGGTGGATTTCTGTTTTCAGTTTCCTTCGGGTACTTCGTCACATGGTTCGGCGGCTACGATCTCGCGCTGATTCCTGTCGCGTTGATGCTCACGCTCGGCGCGCTCTTGTGGTTCAGGATTGATGCGACCGAGGAACTGATCCCGGAACCGCAGCCGGATGCCGTGCCGGATATGGCTGTGGTGTTGAGCTGATGAGCGAAGGAAGCTGCGCATCAGCAGTACATCACCGTCCTCTCGGGGAAGGCGGTCAACCTTCCGGGTTCGCCCGCTACCTCTTGAGCCGACAATTGTGGCGTTCGTGCTCCGTAAAGGAGTCGAGCGCTTGACTACTAATCAGTGATCACAACGTTAAGGAGGAAGATCAATATGGCTACTGAGTTTGCGCCGATCCGAGGTATTCCGGCAGCGCTGCACCGCGCAGAGAAAGACCTGCCCTTCGTCGTGTATCAAGAGGGCGTCGATTTCCAGTTGCTTCAGGTTAACGTGGAGGCGGGGCTATGGGTGATCCGAGTTCGTTTCCAGCCGGGAGTGACGATCCAACGCCACAGGCACACCGGCGAGGTCTTCGCGTTCACGCTCAAGGGTTCGTGGAAGTACCTGGAGTACCCGCAAGTCAACACGGCGGGTTCATATCTGTACGAGCCGGCGGGCTCGATCCATACGCTGCATGTGCCGGCAACGAATACAGAGGTGACCGATGTCTGGTTCGCGATCCGTGGGGCGAACCTCAACCTGGACGAGGAGGGCAAGGTCGAGAGCGTGCTGGACGCCGGGGCTGTGCTGGAGATCTACATGGGGCTTTGTGAAGCAGGGGGGCATGGGCGGCCGGACGTGATCGGCGCATAGGCGCTTCACCTAACGCGACAGCGACAACCAAGAGTAATTACTTAAGGGGAGTACACATGTCCGAGACCTTCGATTTCATCGTGGTGGGAGGCGGATCGGCCGGCGCGGTAATCGCTGCTCGTCTCTCCGAGGATCCGAACTGCCGGGTCGCGCTTATCGAGGCGGGCGAGCGGCCGCCCGACGTTGAGTTGATGCCTGTGGCGTGCGCGGCCATGCAGCTCAACCCCGCCACGGACTGGATGTACACCGCGGACCCAGGTAAGGCCGGGCTCGGCCTCAATGGAAAACGTGTCCCGGTGCCGCGAGGCAAGATGCTCGGCGGGTCCTCGGGGCTCAATTACATGGCATATGTGCGAGGCCACCCGGGCGACTTCGATTCCTGGGCCGAGGGAGGCGCTACCGGATGGAGCTACGCTGATGTGCTGCCCTACTTTCGCAAGAGCGAGGGGCTCACGCCGAGCGACGAGATCTCGATCGATGCAACGGCGCACAACAGCGCGGGTCCTTTGGGAGTCTCCGTGCGCTCGCCGGTGCTCCCAGGCGCTCGAGAATTCGTCGAGGCGGCCGAGGCCTCAGGCATCCCGCGCGGCGATTACAATGGACGCGACCGTGGCGGCGC
Organism: Blastocatellia bacterium; assembly: GCA_035576605.1. Taxonomy (GTDB): domain Bacteria; phylum Acidobacteriota; class Blastocatellia; order UBA7656; family UBA7656; genus Onstottus_A. The sequence goes on from DATLWF010000130.1 coordinate 1,659, forward strand.
GGCGGGCGTGGTCTCTCTCGTGCAAACCAACACACGGCAAGGCAAGCGGTCGAGCACCTATCGCGCCTTTCTCGAGGGCGAGACCGAGAGCCGGCCGAACCTCACGATCATCACTGGCGCGCAAGCTACGCGCGTGTTACTGGAAGGGTCGGCCGGACAGCTCGAGGCAACGGGTATCGAATATCGAAAAGCCAGCGGCGAGATCAAGGTCGCCATCGCAAACAAGGAGGTGATCTTGAGCGCGGGCGCGGTCGGTTCTCCCCACCTGCTGCTGCTCTCGGGCATTGGGCCGCGGCGCGAACTCGAAACGATTGGCGTTCCGTGTCTCCTCGATTCGCCACACGTCGGCAAGCAGTTGAAAGATCACATACAGGTGCCTCTGTTCTTCGAGGCGCCCGGAGTCGGTGTCTCGATGACTGAAGTCGGCATCTCGATGGGACCTGAGGTTCTTCGCCATCCGGCCGGACCTCTGCCTGTTGATCCCAAGGATGACGCGACGATGCCTGCCGAGCTTCAGGCTCTAAAGAAGGAAGCGGAGCGGCGAATCAACGAGTGGGTGACGACAGGGTGCGGCCTGGTTTCGTCCTCGCTTTACGAAGCGTGTGCGTGGTTTTCTACCGGCCTCGGCGACCACCACAGTCACGATGCGCAGATCGCTTTTATTCCCTGTGGGTACAACCACGACTTGTGGCATTCATGCCTGAACGTGGACACGGCCCAGTATTTCGACGACCCATCTAAACGGTTGACGCCTGACGCAGAAAGCATGCTCGTGCTGGCAAATCCGGTGCTTCCGCACAGCGAAGGCGAAATCGTTCTCGAAAGCGCTGATCCAGCCGTTCACCCGGCCATCCGCATGAACTACTTTGGGGACGCCCACGACTTGAAAGTAATGGTCGCGGTGGTCCGCCGGGCTCTGGAGATCGTGGCGCACTGGCCGTCGGAGCACGAGATCGGCCCGCTGATGGTGCCGCCGTTCCTCGCGGAGAAGCATGGTTACGTGGAGGGCGCGACACCGAGCGATGCACTGTCGGAGGACCTCGCGCTCCATTTTTCGATAACCGTCTACCACCTGACGAGTAGCTGCCGAATCGGGAGCGTTGTCGATCCGCGGCTCCGAGTAACAGGCGTAGGAAAGCTGCGCGTGGCGGACGCGAGTGTCATGCCCAACGTGGTCAGTGGGAACACAAACGCGGCATCGATAATGATTGGCGAAAAAGCGGCGGAGATGATCGCCGCCGATCACGGCGTGAAGCTGACGGAGTTCGTGGGCGGCGCGTGATCGAATCAAACAATCCAGCAGCCGAGGAAATATCAATGTCAGACATGAGAGACAAAGTCGCCCTGATTACCGGAGCGAGCAGTGGGATCGGCCGGGCGACGGCTGAGGCGTTCGCAGCGAAGGGCGCCAAAGTAGTGCTCGCCGCGCGTCGCGAAGACGAGTTGTCTGCGCTCGCGAGTGAGATCGAAAGTAAGGGCGGAAAGGCCAGCTTCGTGATCACGGATGTCTCAGTCGCGCAGGACGTGGGACGGATGGTGACGCACACGCTTGAGACCTTTGGACGCCTCGACTACGCGGTCAACAACGCAGGCATAGAGGGGCAGTTCGCAGGCGTCGTGGATCTGCCAGAAGAGGAATGGGACCGAGTCCTCAACATCAACCTGAAGGGCGTTTTTCTATGTTTGAAGTACGAGGCTCGGGCCATGATTGCGGGCGGACACGGCGGGGCGATTGTCAACGTTGGGTCCATTAACTCTTTTTTGGGTTTCGCTTCCGGCGCGGCCTACGTTTCGTCGAAACACGCTCTGATTGGCTTGACGACAAGCGTGTCCGCGGAGCTGGCGCCACAGGGGATCAGGGTCAACATTGTCTGCCCGGGCATCATCGCAACGCCGATGCATCAGCGGCTCCGCGGGATCATCGGCGACGAGATCTACGACACCGTGCTGCAGCAACGTGTTCACACGAGACGCGCAGGACGCCCCGAGGAGATCGCCAATACGGTTGTCTTTCTTTGCTCGGACGAGGCGAGTTACATCACAGGGACTACTCTGACACCCGATGGAGGCTTCACTTTAACGATCTGACCTGGACAGTCGGAAGATTTTGGCCGCGTTCAATTGAGTAGCTCGTCAAACATTTGGATGAAGGAATCGCTGACGGATAACACGACGATCTTGCACTACCGCATTCTCTCGCTCCTCGGCGCGGGCGGCATGGGTGAAGTTTATCTGGCTCACGATACAAGGCTCGACCGGCGCGTCGCTCTCAAGATCCTTCCCGAGGAGTTCGCCCAGGACGCCGAGCGAATGCGCCGGTTTGTACAGGAAGCAAGGTCTGCCTCGGCTCTCAATCATCCGAATATCATCACCATTCATGAGATCGGTGACGCGGACGGCGCTCACTTCATCGCGACCGAATACGTCGAAGGCGAGACCTTGAGCCGGCGGCTTCGAGGCGAGTCGATGTCGCTCAGGTCGGCGCTTGATATTGCAATTCAGATCGCCTCCGCGCTGCAGGCTGCGCACAACGCTGGGATCGTTCACCGCGACATCAAACCGGACAACGTGATGATCCGTCCCGATGGCTTCGTCAAGCTTCTTGATTTTGGAATCGCCAAGCTCACCGAGACAAATCGTGAACCGATCGATGAAGACGCGGCGACGGCGATCAAAAGCGGAACGAGTCCGGGGATGATCGTCGGGACAGCGGCATATATGTCGCCCGAACAGGCTCGTGGCAAACAAGTTGATCACCGGACCGATATTTTCAGCTTCGGCGTCGTGCTCTACGAAATGCTGACGGTGAAACACCCGTTCGAAGGCGAGAACGCGATGGATGTCATCGGGGCTATTCTGCACAAGGAACCCGAGCCGATTCGTCAGCTTTTGCCCGACATCCCTCAAGACATTGAAAGACTGATCAACAAGACTCTCAGGAAGGACCGCGAGGAACGATACCAAACCGCGAAAGACCTGTTGATAGATTTGAAAGACGCAAGGCAGGAGCTGGAAGTTCAAAGCAGGTTGGAGCGAACATCGCCCCCAAATCGCGAAGATCCGAACACACAGATCGTGGCAGCCACAACCGCCGATGTCCCACACACAACCTCGAGCGCGGAATATCTGGTCAGTGAAATCACGAAACGCAAACGCGGCATTGCAATTGGGTTGATAGTTCTCTTTATCGCTTTGATCGGTGTGGGATACCGGCTCTTCGGCAATCGGGCGGCGTCCGCGAAGCAGATCGAGTCAATCGCGGTGATGCCATTCGTCAATGAAAGCGGCAATGCCGATGTCGAGTATCTCTCGGACGGAATGACTGAAACGCTCATCAGCAGTTTGTCACAATTGCCGAATCTGAGCGTGAAAGCACGTTCGACGGTCTTTCGTTACAAAGGGAAAACGACAGACGCCAGGACCATCGGCAAAGAGCTCAACGTGCAGGCAATCTTGACCGGCCGGGTCGTTCAACGCGGCGACCAGCTAACTCTGAGTCTGGAATTGGATGATGCAATAACTGAAAACGTCATCTGGAGTCAGCAATACAATCGCAGGCAAACCGACCTTGTCACGCTCCAAAGCGAGATTGCCCGTGATGTTTCAAACAAACTCAAAACCAGGCTCTCGGGTGCGGATGCAGCGAAGGTCGAAAAGACTTATACGACAAATGCCGAAGCCTATCAGCTTTATTTGAAAGGGAAATTCTTTTGGAACAAGCGAACGGGCGAATCGCTCCGACAAGCGTCTGAGCTTTATCGTCAGGCGATCGAGAAAGACCCGAACTATGCCGTCGCCTATTCGGGTTTGGCGGAAACATTCGTCCTCTTTTCAAGTTATGATGTGGCGCCGGCAAACGACAGCATGCCTCAGGCGAAAGCCGCGGCTCTGCGGGCGCTGGAGATTGACGATTCGCTGGCAGAAGCGCATACGGCACTCGCATTTTATCTTTCCAATTATGAATGGGATCGGGATGGCTCGGAAAAGGAGTATCGCCGCGCTATCGAACTCAAACCGAACTACGCGACTGCCCATCACTGGTTAGGCGCCGACCTCTCGAATGTAAAACGGTTTGACGATGGTCTTGTCGAGTTGAGGCGCGCCGAGGAACTTGACCCGCTTTCGCCGATCATAGGTACGAATCTCGGTGACGCGCTAGTCTACGCTCGCAGGTACGATGAGGCGATTGTACAGTACAAACGCACTCTCGTTCGTGACCCGGAGTTTGGTTACGCTCACCAGGCTTTGGGGTGGGCATATGGCTCGAAAGGGATGTATCCGGAAGCCATAGCCGAAACGCGCACGGCTATCGAACTGAGGAACGGTTCCTCAGCAAAGGGATACTTGGGGCTGTGGCTGGCGAAGTCCGGCAAGCGCGATGAAGCAGCAAAGCTGCTCAGCGAGTTAAAACAGGAAGCGAACCGGGGTTATGTTCAGAGCTATACCTTTGCACTTATTTACATTGGGCTTGGTGATAAGGTGGAAGCATTAAACTGGCTCGAAAAGCAAATGTCGGGTCGTTCAGAAACTGCCAATCTGTATGCAGTTGCCCCGGAGCTTGATGATCTGCGCTCCGAGCCGCGATTCAAGGAAATGCTCAAACGAATGAATCTGCCGGACCGAACTTGAGGAAGGTGGATAAAGAACTATCAGCCAACGCCACTCTGTCACATTACCGCATCGTCTCGAAGATCGGCGTGGGCGGGATGGGCGAAGTCTATCTCGCCGAAGACACCCACCTTGAGCGACAGGTCGCGCTTAAGGTCCTTCGCGCAGAAATCGCCGAGGATGAAGAACGCGTGAGGCGCTTCATCCAGGAAGCAAAAGCCGCGTCCGCGCTCAATCATCCGAATATTCTGACCGTCTACGAGATTGGGCATCTTGAAAACTCTCGCTATATCGCCACAGAACTGATCAAAGGCGAAACTCTGCGCGACCGATTGCGAGGCGGACCACTCCCTCTGCGTGAAACCCTGGATGTAGCCTTACAAGTCGCCGCAGCTCTCAACGCCGCGCACGAAGCCGGTATCGTTCATCGAGACATCAAACCCGAAAACATCATGTTGCGCGATGACGGTCTGGCTAAGGTGCTTGATTTCGGCCTGGCTAAACTGACCGAAAAGAAATCTGAAACTATCTCTTCGGAAGACGTGACTCGCGTCCACGTCAAGACCTCTCCCGGTTTGGTGATGGGAACGGTAGCCTATATGTCGCCCGAACAGGCGCGCGGCAAAGAGATCGACTCGCGTTCGGATATCTGGAGTCTCGGCGTCGTAATTTATGAAATGCTCACAAGGCGGACGCCGTTTGCCGAGGAAACCACCAGCGACGCAATCGCCGCGATCCTCACTAGAGATCCTGCGCCGCTCGAAGCAGAAACGCCTTCAGAGCTGCAGCGGATTATCAGAAAAGCCTTACAGAAAAAAGCCGACGAACGTTACCAAACGGTCAAAGACTTTCTGCTTGATGTGAGGAACTTGAAGCGAGAACTCGAATTCTCCGAAGAATTGGAACGCTCACAGATTCCGGCTTCGGCGAGATCGTCAAACGTCAGCGCAGGTAGCCTGAGCGAGAGTGCGACGTTTGTAGTTCCGCCTTCAGGCGGCGCTGGCTTCACTTTAGCCAAAGGACCGCCTGAAGGCGGAACTACAAACGTTTCCAGCGCGGAGTACCTCGTCAGTCAAATCTCCGGTCACAAACGCGGCGTCGCGGTTGGCTTAATAATCCTGATGGCGGCGATCGGCCTGGGATTTTGGTTGTTGGGCAATCGTGCTACGGCCGCGAAGCAAATCGAATCAATCGCGGTGATGCCGTTTGTCAATGAAGGCGGCAACGCCGATGTCGAATATCTCTCGGACGGGATGACCGAAACGCTCATCAGCAGCTTGTCTCAATTGCCGAATCTGAATGTGAAGGCGCGTTCGTCCGTCTTTCGCTACAAGGGAAAAGAAGTTGACTTACAAAAGATTGCGCAGGATCTGAAGGTACAGGCGGTCCTGACCGGGCGAGTCATGCAGCGCGGCGACCAACTGATGCTCAGTCTTGAGTTGGTTGATACGCGGACGGAGAACGCAATCTGGAGCGAGCAATACAACCGCAAACAAACAGACCTGGTAACATTGCAAAGCGAGATCGCGCGGGATGTGTCGAGCAAGCTGCGATTAAAACTGTCGGGCACGGACGAGCGGAAACTTGTGAAGAGCTACACTGCGAACCCCGAGGCCTATCAGTTTTATCTCAAGGGTCGTTTTTCCTGGAACAAGCGCACGGCTGACGAGCTCAAACAGGCGGTCGAGTATTATAAGCAGGCGGTTGAGAAAGATCCGGGCTACGCACTCGCGTACTCGGGCCTGGCTGAAACCTATGTACTATTCTCGCCATATAGTGTTGCTCTGCCGAAGGACAGTTTCCCTCAAGCAAGAGCCGCAGCGCTACGAGCGTTGGAGCTTGACGATTCACTCGCAGAGGCGCACGCCGCGCTCGGACTCTACCTCACCACTTTTGAACGAAACCGGTCTGGGGCAGAAAAGGAACTGCGACGCGCCATCGAACTCAACCCGAACTATGCGACTGCGCATCACTGGCTCGGACTTGAAATCCTCGCGCCATCGAAGCGGTTTGATGAAGCCCTTGCCGAACTCAGACGCGCGGAAGAACTCGACCCGCTTTCGTCGGTCATAGTTACGGAAGTGGGCGGCTGCCTCCTCTACGCGCGACGCTATGATGAGGCGATAGCGCAGTTCAAACACTCCCTTACACTCGACCCGAAGTTTTACTACGCTCACGTTTATTTAGGTTGGGCGTTCAACGCCAGGGGAATGTATCGGGAAGCTATCGAGGAGTACAGAAAGGCGCTTGAGTTGAACGATGACCCTACCACAAAAGCATTTCTGGCTCTTTCACTGGCGAAGTCGGGCCAGCGCGGCGATGCGATCAAACTGGGAGACCAGTTGAAACTGGAATCCCCGCATCGTTATGTTCCGAGTTACTGTTTCGCTCTTATTCATCTTGCGCTGGGAGAGAGAGATGAGGCTTTTCAGTGGCTGGAGAAGGACATCGAAGAACGTTCGTCCTGGCCAGTTGTATACGCGGTCGTACCTGAGCTCGACGAGTTGCGCGATGATCCGCGATTTAAGGAAATGCTGAAGCGGCTGAATCTGCCGGAATGAACTGTTGTTCATACTTAACACCCCTTGCATCCACTTCAAACCCGCAGCTCGTTCGCTACCGATGGTCCCAAGAAGGTGATATAACACCTAGCGCAGAATGATCGGCCAAACCCTCTCTCACTATCGCATTGTTTCTAAGATCGGCGCGGGCGGCATGGGCGAAGTGTATCTCGCCGAAGACACGCGGCTGGGCCGCAAGGTCGCCCTGAAGCTGTTGCCTGAGAGTCTCACTACAGACGATCAATCCAACCGTCGCTTCGTTCAGGAGGCAAGAGCAGCCTCGGCCCTCAATCATCCGAACATCATTACGATTTACGATATCGCATCGGACGGTCAACGCGACTTCATTGCGATGGAGTATGTCGAAGGTGAAGCGCTGCGCGCGGTAGTGTCAAGCGGAAAAGTAGAAGTGAGGCGGGCGGCAGAGCTTGCGGCGCAGGCCGCGTCGGGACTTGCAGCCGCTCACGAGGCTGGGATAGTTCACCGA
>DATLWF010000131.1:0-2769 GCA_035576605.1 Blastocatellia bacterium
CAGATTATTGGCAAAGACTCCTCTAACCAAAAACCAGATCCGCGGGTTCTGGGCGGCGTGGGGTGGGTGGGCTCTGGACGGAATGGACTCATTCATCTATGCGCTAGTGATGGTCCCCGCGCTAAAGGAGCTCTTGCCTCAATCTGGAATCCCCGGCGACCAGGCGAACGTCGGCTACTACGGAGGGTTGCTGTTCGCGTTATTCCTGATTGGGTGGGGACTGTCGCTGGTTTGGGGTCCGGTCGCCGATCAGTTCGGCCGCGTCCGCACGCTGATGCTCACCATTCTCTGCTATTCGCTATTCACGTTGCTCGGCGCCGTCGCAACCAGCGTGTGGCAACTTGCGGTTTTCAGGTTGCTGGCAGGCGTAGGCATCGGCGGTGAGTGGTCGATGGGCGGAACATTCGTGGCCGAAGAGTGGCCCGAAGACCGGCGCAAGATGGCCGCCGGTTACATGCACACTGGTTATTATTTCGGCTTGTTCCTCGCGGCAATAGCGAACTACACGATCGGCGCGAGCTTCGGCTGGCGCGCGATGTTCGTCGTAGGAGGAACGCCGGCGCTGCTTGTAGCATTCATTCGCTACGGTGTAACGGAGTCCGAGCGTTGGAAGAAGAAGGTGAACGAGGTTGGCAGTAACTGGACGATGGGTCGCGCGTTCCTGGCTCTCTTCACTTCCGAGTATCGCAAGCGTACTTTGCTGAATTCGACTTATCTTTTGGTGTCGATCATCGGCTTGTGGGCTGGATCGGTGTACGTTCCCGCGTCGGTGACTCATCTGGCGAAAGAAGCGGGGTTGAGCGATGCGCGAGGCACTCAACTGGCTTCGTACGCGACGATGATTCTGGCAGTCGGCACGATCACCGGTTGTCTTGTGCTGCCGATGCTGGCTGAGAGACTCGGGCGCCGAGCGACGCTTGCGATCTACTTCGCGTTGATGGCTGTGTTCATCGCCCTCGGTTTCGGCTACGTGTTTTATCTGGGCGAGCGAGCGCTGTTCTGGTTCATGATCTGCCTGTTCTTCCTCGGAGTAGGCGGCGCGAACTTCGCGATGTACACGCTGTGGCTGCCCGAACAGTACCGGACCGAGTGCCGTGCGAGCGCGTTCGCGTTTGCGACTTCGGCAGGGCGATTCATCGGAGCCGGCATAACTTTCCTGGTCGGCGCGGGGGTCGCTCACTTTCAAACGATCGGGACCCCGGTGGCGCTAACGTCGCTGGCGTTTGTGGTGGGGCTACTGTTGTTGCCGTTTGGAGAAGAGACGAAGGGCCAACCGCTGCCCGCGTGACGATCAACCTCTACGATGCAAATCCATTCTTGTGCATGTATAATGCACTTCGAAACACTAGTCTGAACACAAAACACGGAGCCCCCATGTCGAAATCTGATAAGTCAAACAACAATACTTCCCCTGCGGAAACCAGTCACAAGCCTAAGCCAGCCAACGGTAAACTCACATTGCTAATTGCAACTCGCAAGGGGGCTTTCTTCCTCCGAGGCGGGAAAGATCGCGGAAAGTGGAAGCTGTCGGATCCTATTTTCCTCGGCCACATGGTGCATCATATAGTTCAGGACCCGCGCGACCCGAAGTCCATTCTTATGGCTTGTCGCACCGGACACCTCGGGCCGACGGTGTTCCGATCAAACTATTTGGGAAAGACCTGGGTTGAAGCTCAGACGCCTCCCGCTTTTCCCAAAGCGCCAGAGGGAGAAACGGGCCGCGTGGTAGATCACGTATTCTGGCTCACACCCGGCCACGCGAACGAACCCGGTGTCTGGTACGCGGGTTCGTCGCCTCAAGGACTATTTCGCTCCGAAGACGGCGGCGCCAACTGGGAAGGCGTTTCCGGTTTCAATGACCACCCAATGCGCGAAGCCTGGACCGGAGGCGCGGGTGACGGGACGCCGGACGGCCCCAAAATGCATTCGATCCTGATCGATCCTCGCGACCCGGATCATATGTACATAGGCATGTCCAGCGGCGGAGTTTTTGAAAGCACCAATCGCGGAGCCGACTGGAAACCGTTGAACAAGGGATCTGTCTCCGTGTCTTCACCCGTCCCGGATCCCGAATACGGTCACGATCCGCACAGCGTGAAGCTTCACCCGCTGAAGCCCGATCGTCTGTATCAGCAGAATCATTGTGGCATATATCGCATGGACCGCGACGCGGGCGTGTGGGTTCGGATCGGTGAGAACATGCCAAAGGACGTAGGCGACATAGGCTTTCCGATGGTCCTTCATCCGCGCGAACCCAATACAGCCTGGGTGTTTCCAATGGACGGCACTCAGGTTTGGCCTCGCACGAGTCCTGATGGAAGACCGGCGGCTTACGTGACCCACGACGCGGGTGAGAGCTGGAAGCGTCAGGATAAAGGCCTTCCAAAGAAAAACGCCTGGATGACCGTGAAGCGTCAGGCGATGACCTCGGACTCGCACGAGCCGGTCGGACTGTACTTCGGGACGACAAATGGCGAAGTGTGGGCCAGCACTAACGAAGGCAAGAAGTGGGAATGCCTTGCCAGGAATCTGCCACATGTGTACGCGATCGAGGTAGCGGAGTATCTCAAGTGAAGGTCTACGTTCCATCGGCGCTGAGGTCATACACCGGACAGAAGGACGAAGTAGAAGCCGGCGGCTCGACGCTCCAGGAGTTGCTCCGCGAGTTGGACGGGCGCTATCCGGGATTTCGATTTCGCATCATCGACGAACAGGATTCCATTCGCCCGCACATAAAGATATTCATCAATCACGACCAGGCGCGAGAAC
>DATLWF010000132.1:0-4607 GCA_035576605.1 Blastocatellia bacterium
CGGGAATCGCCATCGCCACCGCGATCGTCTCGGTGCTGACCGAAGCCGCCGTTCGCCGCGATGTAGCTATGACCGGCGAGATCACACTTCGAGGCAAAGTCCTGCCTGTGGGCGGGATCAAGGAGAAGCTTCTCGCAGCTCACCGCGCGGGGATAAAAACAGTGATCCTACCCAAGGAGAACGCCAAGGATCTCGTGGAGTTGCCGGACGACGTCAAGGAAGCGTTGACCATTCAAACGGTGGAATACGTGGATGAGGTTTGGCGCCTCGCTCTTGAAGAGCCGCTCCCGAAAGTGGACGTACCAACAACTGAGGTTCCAATCTGGGACCAGCAGCCGGCGGTCGACTCCCCTGGGTCAAATCAAGCGATCGAATAGGTCCTATACCATTCATAGGTCCTATGAAAGTCACCAGCGCCACTTTCGTAAAGAGCGCGACCAGCCCCGAGCATTATCCCCGCGACGGCCGGCCAGAAATAGCCTTCATGGGAAGGTCCAACGTCGGCAAGTCCAGTTTGATGAACAGTCTGTTAGGCGTGCGAGGGTTGGCGCGCACGAGTTCAACGCCGGGACGTACGCAACTCATCAACTTCTTTTTGATAAACGAAGCGTTTCATTTTGTAGACTTACCCGGTTATGGTTACGCGCGAGTGCCGCGCGATGTGAAGAAGCACTGGGGGCCGATGGTCGAGAAATATCTTGCAACCCGGCCGGGCCTTGTGCTATCTATTGTCATCACCGATTCGCGGCGTGAGCCCACCGAGTTAGATCTGCTGATGAAAGAGTGGCTTGAGCAGAGGGGGAAGCCGTTCATCATCGTTGCAACCAAGGCTGACAAGCTCAGCAGCAATCAGTTAAGGGCCAGTCTCAGTCGTGCGTCGGCGGTCTTAGGCGGTAGCGAGCTTGTCGCTTATTCGGCGGTCACCCGCAGTGGAGCGGCCCGTATCTGGAAAGAAATCACCTCAAGAATTGCGGGTTTTGGAACGCGAAGTGCGGATTGAAAAACATCAGGTTCTCGGAATGATCCGAAATCTCAATCCGCAATCCGTGATCCGCAAATTGGTAAATCTCCCGTGACAAAACTCCGCGCCGCGGCCCCCGAGACCGCCCTCGCTTCGGGCTCGGCACCCTAACCAGTGAGGCAATCAGAACAGTTATGGCAGAAGACATAGTTCAACTGATGGACATCGGGGAGCTTAAAGAGATGTCTATCTCCAAGCTCACCCAGATAGCAAAAGAGCTCGACATTCCCGGCGCCACCGGCATGCGCAAGCAGGAATTGATCTTCAAGATCCTGCAAGCACAGACCGAAAAGTCGGGACTGATCTTCTCGGAAGGCGTGCTTGAAACGCTGCCCGATGGGTTTGGCTTCCTGCGCGCGCCCGACTACAACTATCTTCCCGGGCCAGATGACATCTATGTCAGCCCCTCACAGATTCGCAAGTTCGACCTGCGCACCGGCGATACAATCTCGGGACAGATCCGGCCGCCAAAAGAAGGTGAGCGCTACTTCGCACTGATTAAAGTCGAGGCCATCAACTTCGAGCCGCCTGAGATGGCCCGCGATCGCGTCTTCTTTGACAACCTGACGCCGCTGTATCCAAATGAGAAACTGAGGCTCGAAACCGACCCGGAGAACCTGGCCGCCCGAGTGCTGGACATCATGACGCCGATTGGAAAGGGCCAGCGCGCCCTGATCGTCGCCCCGCCGCGTACCGGCAAGACGATGCTCCTTCAAAATATTGCTAACTCGATAACGCGCAATCATCCCGAGGTAACGTTGATCGTGTTGCTGATCGACGAACGGCCTGAAGAAGTCACCGACATGCAGCGGTCGGTGCACGGCGAGGTTATAAGCTCGACTTTCGATGAGCCGCCTACCCGCCACGTTCAGGTGGCCGATATGGTGATCGAAAAGGCGAAACGATTGGTCGAGTACAGGCGCGACGTCGTAATCCTGCTCGACTCGGTAACGCGGCTCGCCCGCGCGCACAATTCGGTCGTTCCTCCATCGGGCAAGATATTGTCGGGCGGTATTGATTCGAACGCGCTTCAAAAGCCCAAACGGTTCTTTGGCTCGGCGCGCAACATCGAAGAGGGCGGTTCGCTCACGATCATCGCGACGGCGCTTATCGACACCGGTTCGCGCATGGATGACGTAATCTTCGAAGAGTTCAAGGGAACGGGCAACCTGGAAATTAACCTCGACCGCAAGCTCACGGAGAAGCGCATATTCCCGTCGATCGACATCAACAAGTCGGGCACGCGAAAGGAAGAACTGCTGCTCGCGACGCAGGACTTCAACCGCATCATCGTGCTGCGCCGTGTGCTGTCGCAGCTTTCGCCAACTGAGGCGATGGAGTTGTTACTGGACAAGCTCAGCAAGACAAAGGCGAATTCCGAGTTCCTCGATTCGATGCAGTCGTAACAGATCGAGACTCATTACGGCGTTGCATACACCCCGACGAATCTTAACTTCGGTTTTCCTCGTGGCCGCCTCATGGCGTGGTGTCCTTTCGCCGTCGCTGCTCGCTCTCCCTCATGATTTCGTTTGTATCCGCAACCGGCCGTATCTCAACCGGTCCAAGTCCATACTTAAAGCCTGGGAGCTGTGAGACAAGCTGAACGGCATGATTGAGGTCTCGCGCCTCAAGAATTTGAATGCCGCCAATCTGTTCCTTGGTTTCCGCATAGGGGCCATCAGTCGTCGCGACTTTGCCGTTTTTCCAGTACAGGGTCAAAGCGGTCTCCGGAGGCTGAAGAGGAACTTCGGCGACAAGATGTCCGTTGGCGCGCAGATGATCGTTGTACTCAAAGCATTCGTCGAACGTTGCGTGTCGCTCGTCCTCGGTCATCCCTTCGAATTTTCCTGGCTCGATGTATCCCAAACAGATGTATTTCATCAATTCCTCCTTGATTCCTGTGACTCAGCGAGCCATAGCTCATCGTTCTGTATCAGATAGTCGTTCGGGAGACTGAAAATCGACAGCAGAGGAGTACGGTTATTGGAAAAACTGGGGACGGCCCGGACGTTCACCAATCTCCATTCGCTCGAAAAACTGGGAACCTTCCGTCTGTCCCCAGTTTTGCCGTTGGCCAGGATTGCCCTGCGCATTTCACTCGGCGCGAAGAGCCTTCATGACGTCGGTACGTGCAGCTCGCACGGCCGGCGCCAGGGACGCGATGACTGCGGCCGTCAGCAGCACAACCGCGGAAAGGACCACGGGCAAGGCGCCCGGCATCTTCACGTCGAGGAAATAGCTGCGCGCCAAACGCGCCATCACGAACCCGAATGCCGCACCTGCGATGACGCCGGCCACAGCCATCACGACACCTTCTGCGATAACGCCGCGCAGGAGATCCCGCGGTTGCGATCCCAGAGCCAGCCGGATGCCGAATTCGCGCGTCCGCGAGCTGACCGCAAACGCGAGCACGCCTGCGACGCCAATTAAGGCAATCGATAATGCGACGACCGCGAACACGCCAAACACCAGCGTGTTCAAACGGTCCGGCGTAAGCACTTCCGCCCGGACGTCTTCGAGCGTGGCAGCACGCTCTATGGGCTGGTCGACGGACATGTCACGGATGATCCGCGTGACTGGCGTGACCAGCGAATAAGGATCTGCCTCGGTATGGATGAAAAGGCGACCGCCAAACATTAGCCCTTCTTCAAAAGAGCTATAGATGGTAAGGATGGGCTCGGGAACGACGTGTATGTCGTCAATATCGGCGGTGACGCCGATGATGCGGTGCGGTGTAGCGTTGAAACCCGGGGCGAATTTCAGCACGGGATCCGTCCAATAGACATGCCGGTTAATAGGATCCTGATTGGGGAACATGCGCTGTGCGAGAGTTTCACTGATGATGACCACGGGATCTTTATCTTTATTTTTGCCGTCGAGGTCGTTGAAATCACGACCGGTGAGGATGGGCACGCCGAGCGCCGCAAAGAATCCTGGAGAAATGACACGCGACTGCGCGCGCGGATCCTCTTCGCCCGCGGCATGAACCTGACCGTCTGCGGAGAATTGCAGGCCGAAGCCGAAGGCGGCATCGCGCCAGGGAACCATCAGCCCGAAAGCGGTATTTTTCACGCCGGGTAGCTCATCCACACGGCGAATCGATTCCTTGTAGAAATCGACCACTTGCTGGGGCGTTTTTCCATAGGACATAACGGGGACGTTGACGGCAAGAACGTGGCGGGTATCGACACCTGTCCGCGCCGATTGCAGCGCGATCAGCGTAGTAATCAACATACTGGCGCCGGCCAGCAGCACGAAGGATGCCGCGATTTGCGTAACCGCGAAGATCCGCTGGCGGCGGCTCGTGTTGCCGGTAATCCGCACGCTGCCGCTCGATAGGCTAAGGCCACTGGACGCATCGGCTGACGGCAGGCGCGGGACGAACGCCAGAATCACCGCCGCGACGACGGCCAGCGCGGCTCCCACCCACAGCAGGCTGGAATCGACTGTCAAGTCGAGCGCGCGGACGGAAAAGCGCGAGGCGTAGCGGGCCAGGATAGCCACCATCGGCCGCGCGCTGATTACACCGATAGCGGCGCCGGCGCCGCAAAGCAGAAGGCTTTCGATCAGCAGCATGCGGCGTAGA
>DATLWF010000133.1:0-3832 GCA_035576605.1 Blastocatellia bacterium
TCGATGGCAAGGTGAGCCCTGTCTGTCGTCTGCCAGGTAACTACCTGTTGAATCTCGCGCGTGCCGATGAGCCGGGCGCTGGCGACTCGCTGCTTCCGACGCGGGATCTCTCCCGCGCCATGCGAAACTTGTCCGAAGCTTACTGCCGCTGACACCACCGATACGCACAATGCGGATGTCATCAGCGGCAGATAAAATCTTGTTAGCCTCATATTGTATTGAGAGAACCCTATTGGTTGTTGACTCGCTGCTGACCAAAGTCGATCCATTAACTCGCCGGTCACCCGACGCCAGCGAGCCGGACGATTCCGCGAGCACGTTCGGCTATCGCGGCGTAGTTTTCGTTCTTCAGATCGCCGCTCGTGAACAAGCGGCCTCCAACCGCGATCGCGAAAGCACCGGCACTGAAATAGTCAACGATGTTCTCGGAGCCAACTCCGCCTGCAACCGCGAGTCGAATGTCGTTGATCCGGGACGTGAGCGCCTCAACATACTCCGGCCCCCCCATCGACGCCGCGGGGAACAAGGACACGATCGGCACACCCATTGCCCAAGCGGTTGCGACCTCGGTTGGAGTGAGCGCCCCGATCACCGGTGGCACAAGCGAGCGGCGGCAGGCATCGACGAGCATCGCGCTGGTGTGAGGCATCGATATGAACTGCGCTCCGCCCTTGATCGCGCGGTCCATCTGATCGTGGTTCGTCACCGAGCCCGCGCCTACGCACACGCGATCCCCGTAGCGATGACGCAAGTCTGAGATCACTCTGAAGCTTCCCGGCGTAGCAAGAGCAACCTCGACTAGCTTGATCCCGCCAACGATCGCTGCCTCGGCTGCGCGCAACGCCGATTCGGCAGACGGGGCCCGCACCACGGCGAAGACTCTGTGAGCTGCGACAGAATTGATCAGTTCAGCGTCTTTCATTACTTAATGGGACCTATAGGACCAATTCTTTTTAGCTTTGTCGCAGAACGACGCGAGCGGGTGCGCCGTCTCCGTCCTTGACCTTCAACGGCAGGCAGATCAGCTCGTAGTCACCGGGCTCAACTTCACGGAGGTCGAGCCCCTCAATGATTATTATGCCCGCGCCAAGCAGTACCATGTGCGTCTCCGGTGCAGCGTCGAACTTGTCCACGGACAGATAATCGATGCCAACCACCTTGATGCCGTCGTTGAGCAGCGAGCGAGCCGCACCAGGCGTTATGTAGACATAGTCCTTAACGAAAGTCTGCTGGCTCCACAGATACGAGTTCCGCGTCTTGAATAGCACTCGAGCGTCGACGGTAAAATCGAACTCCTCGAGCACTCGTTCATCGACGACTGGAGCAGTCACCTCGACCACTCGCGCGCGCCCAATCAGCAGCTCAAGGGGAAGCTTGTCCACCGTGATGCCTCCCTCGATCAGGTGAAACGGTGGATCGACATGTGTTCCAGCGTGTGAGCTAAAAGAATAACGGCTCAGATTGTATTTCGCGTCGTCTTCATTAGCTTTTGTTCTGCGATTGATCTTTACGTGTGGATCGCCCGGATAAACTACCAATTCCTTCGAGAGGGGAACGGTCACGTCATAAATTTTCATTACCACTGGCCTTTCCTACTACCCGAGGCATGCTATTTCGGTCGAGGATGATTGTCAAATTCGGAAGTAGTCAGCTAAGGCAAAGAGCACGCTAAGGCGCACCTCGCGGTGCGGGGAGACGGGGCTGGAGGATGCGGGGCGGTGAAAGGACGGATTTTCCATTTTCCATTTTCTATTTTCTATTTTCTATTTCTTCTATTTTCCATTTTCTATTGTTTATTGAAGAGAACCATTCAATGCAGCCCCTTCGTTTTCGCACTCAGGGCGCGCTATCGTTTGCTGCGAATGCTCTGCTTCAGCTCTCGTAGCAGATCCGACACGCGCCTAGTCTCCTTCTGATCCAGTTGAGCGCCCCCAAAACGTACGCGATTGTAAAGCGTGGTTATCTCGCGAACAGCCGAAAGCCCCGAAGCGTGCGCGAACTCAATGGGTGTCTGATCGGGCTGCTTCACCAGACCTGCAGGCCGCGCGATAGCGAGCATCTGCTCGTAAAAGAGCACCGCCGACTGTCGATACTCGCGCCTCGCCAGCCTGCGCCGCCAGGTCGGCAGAACAAAAAGCCTGTGCCACCACGGCCCATAGCCGGTCGGCGGAAGACCTCGGCGCTTTCTGTAGGCGATGACGACATACAACAACACGAACGAGAGAGCCAGCGCTGCGAGCGCGCCTGCAAGCATGAGCAACTCGCCCATGCCCCAGTGTCGATTGATGATCAACTTGCCGAGCATCTTCCGCGTCCACTGCTTCGCGCTGATGTAGTAGACGAGCAAGCGATCCTTAACGCTCAGCAGCCGTTGTTGCAGATCGACCATGATCGAAGCCTGCTCGTCGCTGTCCAGCGTGACGATGTAGTCGAGCCAGAATACCTCCATCGCGTCGGCGTACTTTCTCAGCCGCGCGAGCAACCCGCCCTGGCTGTAGTCGTTGATGCCTGCCGAAGGCGTCGGATCAAACTCGATCCACGATTCGGTGCGTGGAAAGTACGCCTCGACCCACGAATGAGCATCGCTCTCGCGGACTGTGTACATTGCGTTGAGGTCGTTGAGCTCGCCCATCTGAAACCCGTTGACGATCCGCGCGGGAATCTCAAGCGTCCTCAGCATTATCACCATCGCAGTCGCGAAGTATTCGCAGTGACCTTCGCGCGTTTTGAACAGAAACTCCGCCAACGGATCCTGGTCGGCCGCCTTCAGGTCGAGCGTGTAACGAAACTCAGTCTTCAGATAATTCTCGATCGCCCGTGCTTTGTCGTAGGGCGTCGGTGCGTTGCGTGTTATGTCGTGAGCGAGTTGCGATACTCGAGGATCCAGTTTGGGCGGCTTTTGCAGGTAGATCTCTTTAATTTTCTCGGGGGATGAAGCGGGAGTATCGAGGCGAAGCTCCTGCTCGGTCGGAACGCTTACGTCAGACGAAACAATGTAAGTCGTCCGTCCCTTGAAACCCTGGGAGGAAAGCGCGCCTGCCAACTTGTCTTTGAAGATGGTCGCAAGCGGCCCCCGCAATCTGAAAACCCTTTGAGCCGCAAACAGAGTGTCTGTAGACAGATGCTCGAGGACTATCATCTGCTCGACGGTTGACTGGTTATCCGCAGGTACTCTGTCTAAAATGTAGCTGCGATTGAAGCCCGCGTCAGCGACCAGGCTCCCTGAAGAACTCCGGTCCTGGGTGATTGCCTCCCGCCGGCCCGGGGTATCTCCTTTCGCGATCCAAGCCCGGCCATCGTAGTGCTCCAGCGCGATGCCTCTCCACCGAAGATACCGTGCCGGTTTACGGTCCAGCCGCACGCGCATGACAACGCGCGGGCTCTTCTTGATTGACGCGACTTCGCCCAGCTCTACGCGATCTGAAAATCCAGTGATGGCGTCCGCTCCGCTCAAGCCTCCGGCGACGCCCCCTCCGCCGACCCTGGGGATCAGAAAGAAGAAAGGCAGCGTGAGCGCCGCGACGATCACTATCTGTGCGAACGACGCGCCGAGAAGATACCGAACACGATTGCTTTTTCTGGCGTGCACGACGTCGTCGTTCGCCCGATACTTGACTTGTTGCGGTTGCTGCAAAGGAGTGACGATCTCATCTTCGAGAGAGCTCACCTCGCGGCGCGCACGTCGGATTTCAAACGCAGCCAGCGTGGAGATGAAGAAGAAGAGAAAGGTTGCGAGGGATGCCACGAATGTAGCGTTGAAGGTCAGGCCGGCGGCTAGCAGCATTTGAAAGAAAGCGATCAGGTACAGAAACACCCAGTCGCGGTCGCGTTT
>DATLWF010000134.1:0-19260 GCA_035576605.1 Blastocatellia bacterium
GATTGCGTTGGCAACGGCGTTCGAGATCACCGCGCCCGGAGAAACGGCTGGAGGCTCGCCAAGACCAATCACCCCTCGCTCGTCGTAGCCCTTGCCAGTCATCATGTGCACGACCAACTCGCCGATGTCTGCAATGCCAGCCAGCCGGTAGAACTCCATGTTCGGGTTCAGCATTCGGCCGGTCTTGGCGTCCATGATCTTCTCTTCGTAAAGCGCCCAGCAAACGCCCATTATCATAGCGCCGTAGACCTGGCTCTCGGCTGTCTTCAGGTCGATCACCAGACCGCAGTCCTGAACGGCGACGATCTTGTTGATGCGCACGATGCCTGTCTCGATGTCGACTGACACGTCCGCCATTTGAACTCCGCCTACGCCTTGATCGGTAAGTTTTCCCGGGCCGGGGTTTTTCCCTCGAACGGTGATCGGTGTTGCAGCTAGCTTCGAGCAAGCCTGCGCCCAACTCAGTGATTTACTCGGGTTGCCCTTTACACGAATCGTTCCGCCGACGGCCTCCAGTTCTTCCGGCTTGGCATCCAGCGAAGGAGCTGCCTTGGCGAAGATCTGATCAAGCGCATCGAGTGACGCTCGTCGAGACGAAGCGCTTATTCCGCCGATGGTGGTGCTGCCGCCCGAACCTCCGGATACAGGATAGCGGCTGTCTCCAATCGTGATCTTCACCATGTTCATCGGCAGCCCAAGCGTGTCGGCAACGATGATGTTTAACGCCGTCCGAGTTCCTGTGCCGAGATCCTGAGTCCCCATCTTCAACTCAATAGAGCCGTCGGGTTGGATCGTCAGGTCGCAATCGCTCGGATGCCCCCCGCCGCCCCAGGTGTGAATGGACAGCCCAAGTCCGCGCTTGATCGGACCCGAGGCCTTGTCACCTCGCGCGTGCCAATTCTTCTTCCACTCGATCAAGTCAGCACCAATCTTCAACTCATCGGCGTAGATGTTCGCCCGCTGGCCAGTCAACTCGATGTTCTTCATGAAGAAGTCATACGGGTCCATGCCAATCGCGGCCGCTGCGTCTTCGAGCGCGGTCATCGTGATCGCACACGCCTGCGGGTGGGCGGGTGCGCGCCAGGCGCGAGCGCTGCCAATGTTGTTGGAGAGGGCGGTGTGTTGCTTTCGCTGGTTCGGTATGTTGAAGATATACGGCAGGGGCGGCGACCCTCCGCTGCCCTGTCCGCCGGTCGCCCACGATTGCGACTCCCACGCTGTGATCGTGCCGTCCTTCTTGAGACCTATCTTTACGTGAGCGTAGGCTGAAGGCCGAGCGCCGGCGACCGTCAACTCGGCATCGCGTTCGTTGAACATCTTCACAGGCTTTCCGCCGGCTTTCTTCGAGAGCCGCGCGGCGGTGATATCCCACTCGTCGGGCCCGAACTTGCTGCCGAACCCGCCGCCGATGTGATCTTGCTGTACTCGAACGTTGGTGGCCGGGATCTCGAGCGGCCGCGCGATCAGAGCAACAGATCCACTGACCGCTTGAGTTGAAAGATGCGCCAGCACGTTATTGTCATCCCACTCCATCACCGAGCCATGAGGCTCGAGACAGCAGTGGGTGATCACCGGCAACCCGTAGTTGCCTTCCATGGTGACCTCGGCTTCGCTGAAGCCTTTGTCGGGATCACCAGCTTTGTTCTCATTGGCCGGTTTTGCGTATTCACCTGCGTTCTTCACATCAGTGTCAATGACAAGGTGCGGAAGAACTTCGTATTCGACCTTGATCGCGCGCATCGCGTCTTCGGCGGTCGGTTCATCGACCGCTGCAACAGCGACCACTGAAGCACCGGCCCAGAAGACCTCTGTGCCCACGTCCGATACGACGTGCAAGGCTTTCACTCCCGGCATTCGCTCCGCTGCGCTGGTGTCGATGCTTTTAACCTTCGCGTGAGCGTACGGGGAACGGACGATCTTGCCAAAAAGCATGCCAGGACGGTTGATGTCGAACGAGTACTTCGCTCGGCCTGAGACTTTCTGCGGTCCGTCTATTCTGGAAATGCGTTTGCCAATGAAGGTCCGCTTGTCAGCATCGGGCCACTTGTATTCAGCCATTGCGCCGCCCTCCTTTCTGAGCCGCCTGCGCGACCGCCGCTCGAACGCCCATATACGTGCCGCAGCGGCAGGTATTGCCGCCGAGCCCCTTCTTGATCTGTTCGGCGGTTGGGTTCGGGTTTTTGTCGAGGAACGCCTTGCACGCAACAACAAAGCCCGGAGTGCAAAAGCCACACTGTTGAGCGTCGTTGTCGATGAAGGCTTGCTGAACCGGATGCAGGTTGTCGCCTTGCATTAATCCTTCGACGGTCGTAATTGATTTGCCTTGAGCGTCGATCGCGAGCGTCGAGCACGAATAAACGGCCTTGCCGTCCACGATCATCGTGCAAGCTCCGCAGGTCCCGCGATCACAGACGCGTTTCGCACCGGTCAGATCTAGTTCGTTGCGCAGCGCTTCGAGCAGCGTCACTCGCGGTTCTACCTGCGCGTTGTAGCTCTTGCCATTTATTGAGAGTGTGAGTGGAACTTTGCCCGGGCCGTAGAGCTTGACCTCCGCCCCGGACACCTTGATCACCCGATAGCCCATCACGAGCGGGACCGACAGCGAGATGCCGGACGCCTTCAAAAAGGTTCGTCGCGATAGCCCGGAGCCTTTGTCTTTCACGTTGTCATCATCTTGCATCCCTCGCCTCCTTTTGGAATTGCCGATTGCCGATTTGCGATTGCGGATTTACGAAAAGCCTTCTGAATCGGCAATCGGCAATCGGCATTGGCAATTGGCAATCACTGGGGTTTCTCCCTGAATTCAAGTTCGTTGCGGCAGCACGGGCAGAGCCCCGGCGTGTACGCCGTTATGCTGCAGACTTCGCAGTAGTAAAAGATGTCGTACAGCTTTCCCTCTTTGACTGATTGCACTTTGATAATTTCGAGTTGATCGCCGGCGTGCAGCCGAGCGGTGACTTGAAGCTCGCGCTGGCGGACTCGAGTGTCGGTGAACACTGCAGTCATCGTATCGCTCGGCAGGAATTTGTAGAACCTGCCATCTTTGCTCGCGAACCCAAACCGGCTGGTTGCTTCGGCACAACCAAAAAGCGACTCGACCGCGCCTCCTGCGGCATCCAGACATACGGCGCGCCCGCGAATCACTGCCAGCGTATGCCCATCGCCCTGGAGGCTGATTGGCGCCAGCGCGGCGGCCTTCGAGGGCGGCATCTGGAAGAGGAGTATTGTCAGGAGCGGAACCAGAAACCGGAACATCGCTGCTTCAATTCTGAAACGATCAGCTCGCGATCCTGTGAATGAAGTCATGGCGAACAGGAATGTCCACTGGAAGCCACTCATTTCAAACTTTGCTTGTTACCGCCTCGACTTGTTTCGGCCGCTACCTTACCATATTTGAGCTTGGTCGAGCAATGAAAGCATCTCTTCTGGTGTGGGCGTCATGTTTGATGGCCAGGTCGGTCGGCGATTGAACGAAGCGTAACGGTTCGGAAGCTCTGCACGTAATGGTTTCTTGGCGGTCGGGTTTCAGTCTGACGGCGGGCTCCGCAGATCTAACGAAATAACTAGAGGACTTCGGCGTGGACGAAGAAGTAGCCAACTGGAAATTTTTGGACGCCGCAGCAGCGGCGGAACCCGAGTGGGATGTGGTCATAGTCGGGGCGGGGCCCGCCGGCTCCATGGCCGCGCTCAACCTTGCGAGGCACGGGCACCGAACGCTGCTGCTCGACAAAGACTCTTTCCCGCGCGACAAAGTCTGCGGTGACGGCCTGATTGCAGACTCCGTGCGTTGCCTGACGCGGGCCGGTCTGTACGAAGACATCCGAAACCGCAGTCTCAAATCCGACCTGGGAACAGTGTATAGCCCGTCTCGAATCTGCTTCGATGTGCCCGGCGAATTTCTGACGTTGAAGCGAATTCACCTCGACGCGCTGATTGTGGAAAAGGCAATTGAGTCGGGGGCAGCGTTCTGCCAGGCAAGGGTGACGGGAGTGGAGATTCAACCCGACGCGCCGTTGCTGCTCTCGCTCGATGAAGCTCCTGCCCCGCTGCGCTCGCGGATTGTTTTTCTAGCGACCGGCGCAAACGTCGAGATGCCTTCTAAACTCGGGCTCGTAACTAAGCAACGACCGAGTGGCGTGGCTCTTCGATGCTACGTCCGCTCTCGCGCCTCGCTCGACCGGCTGGTGATTTCTTACGATCGGTCCATGACCCCGGGCTATGCGTGGATATTTCCGCTCGCCAATGGAGAATTCAACATTGGCTGCGGTGTGAGCTACAGAAGCCAATCAAGTTCGCGCGTCAACCTGCGCGAGGCCTTCCGGTCGTTTTTGACCAGCTTCCCTCTAGCCGCTGACATAATGCGTCAGGCGGAAGCGATCTCACCGATTCGCGGCGCGATGTTGCGCTGTGGCCTGAGCGGCACTCGCCCGCATGGTCCGGGTAATGTTCTCGTGCTGGGAGAAAGCATTGGGGCGACGTTCCCTTTTACCGGCGAGGGCATCGGCAAGGCGATGGAGACGGGCGAGATAGCCGCCGAAGTCGCTCACGAGGCTCTCACATCGGGTGACCTCAACCGGTTAAGCGAATTCCCTGACCGCATACGGCGCGAATTGGAGCCGAAGTTCCTCGGGTATCGAATCGCTGAGAACTGGTTTTCGCGCCCCTGGCTCAATGACTTCGTCGCACGTCGGATTCGCAGCAGCCGATTCTTGCAGGAGTTGGTCGCGGGCATCGTCAACGAGACCGTCGACCCGCGAGAGGTCTTCTCGCTGCGTGGCATTCTGCGGTCGTTTGTGAGTTAGTCTCCCGGGAGCGCAACACTTCGGAGCGCAGGCATCCCAGCCTACCCTTTTCGCGCTACCGCGCAGGCACCCAGTTCCTGGGCTCCCAGGAAAGTGTTGCATTTTTATTAACATTCTAGACCTGGCCTTGCACGTGTGTTATCGTGTAAGTCGATGCGAGATGCGCGAACGTCGCAGCCCCCGTTCCTGAAAGTCTGTGAAACGCAGTGAGTGCCAGCGGTCGGTTTTTGGCTTAGCTCTATCGGAACTCACTATCCCGAATCCGCCAGAGCTGTTCGGCTGCAACGTCGGAGACAGGACGCGCATCGGAACGCACAGATCACAGTAGGACGGTAGTTCAATGATTGTTGTGTCACTCCCCAGACTCAAGGCCCTGTCAACTTTTCTCGCCTTAACTCTCACTTTCGCGCTTGCCACAGTAGAGCCGATTAACGGAAACCCTAAAGGGAAGAAGGCAGCGGCTCGGTCCGTAAGGAAAAGCTCGAAGTCCAAATCGGCGTCCAGATCGGGCCGAACCGTCGCGAGTCGCCGCGGATCGCGGTCGGCAAAGCTGAGTGCGCGCAATTCCAGACGCGATGGGCGGCTGTACGCTCGCAGCAGCGGCCGCCGAGGTCGGTCTCGCTGGCGTAGGCAAGTAGTAACCGCCAGCGTCCACGGTATGGGCGTCCACAACTTCCTGAGCCAGTCGTGGACTCAGTCGATGGGCTCGGCCGAGAAAACCGCGCGCGAAACGGTAGACGCGAATGGAGTGCCGACCTACACTGCGGCCGGCGCCGATGCCAGGCCTCCCGTCGAGGTGATCCCGCGAACGGTAGAAGACGCAACCCGACCTCGGGTTGCTAACCCCGCGCCAGTAGATCACACGTCGATGAACCCGCTGGTCGCCGCTTATGCGGACAGTCTCGCAGCTTTTGGTTTCAGCGCCGAGAACCAGGGATTCATAGTTACCACGTTGAAGGGCGAGGTGCTCGCCGAACACAACGCCGACCGCCTCTACAATCCCGCGTCAGTCACTAAGATTGCCACGTCGCTGACGGCGATATCCCGGCTAGGACCCGACTTCAAGTTTCGCACTTCGCTGTACACGGATGGCACGCTTGATTCGTCGACTGGAATTCTGCACGGATCGCTGTACATGATCGGCAGCGGCGACCCCGGGTTCTTCTCAGAGAACGCGATGATGATTGCTGACAAAATGAACCGCAGCGGCATTCGCGAAGTCGACGGGAATCTTGTAGTACTGGGCCAGTTTTTCTTCAACTTCTCTGCCTCGCGCGAGGCTTCGGCAAAGGCTTTTCGCGCCGTGCTCACGCCGGAAACGTGGAGCGCGCAGGTGAGGTCTTCATACCCGCGGTTCCTTTCGATCCGCGCAGCCGAAGATCGGGTTGGCGATTCCGGCGCTCCGGCTCCGCCGCTTTCCGGACCTCCGTCTCTGAGAATCACCGGCCAGACGATTACCGATCCAACTGTGAATACGGCCAAGCTGACGCCGCTGGCAGTGCATACTTCGCTGCCGCTGTTGCGAACGCTGAAAGGGCTGAATGATTTTTCAAACAACTGGATGGCCACCGTTATTGGCAATCTCGTTGGCGGACCCGACGCAGTCGAGCGATTCCTCAAAACCGAAGTCGGGTTCAAAGAAGACGAGGTCCGTTTTGCGACTTCCTCGGGACTCGGCGCGAACGCGATTTCTCCACGAGGCACGATAACAATGCTACGTAAGCTGATCGCATATCTCGACGGCAAAGGACTCGGCGTTGAAGAGCTTCTGCCCATCGCGGGGGTTGATGCCGGCACGCTGGAGAAGCGATTCAACGACGCGTTTCGCGGGTCGGTCGTCGGCAAGACCGGGACCTTGAGTAGCGTGAGCGCCCTGGCCGGCGTCGCGTATACCCGCCAGCGAGGTCCGCTGCTATTCGTAATCTACAATCAGGGCGGCTCAGCTCACCGATTTCGCGCGGCGCAAGACGAAACCATCAAGAAGGTCATCACGCTTTACGGAGGACCGGCTCCGGTTAGATACGCGACGACAACTGGAGGGGGTGTCTCAGAGCGGCTTGCCGAACAAAAGAATTCATCGCAGGGTTCTTCCAATCCGAGGTGATTTATGATGTCTGGAATGGACTTGTCGAAGGCGCAAAAGGCCCTGCTGGCGTGGAGCGCCGGCTTTCTGCTCCTTGCAGAAGGCGTGAAGCGAATGCGCATCGAAGGTCGGGCGGCGACGATCGTTGGGTTGATTGAGCTACTTCTTGCGATCGCGACCGGAGTCGCTTTTGGATGGGCGACGACCGCGAACAGCGAGTGATGCGTAGTTACGTCAACTATTGACCCGACGTTCACCCTGACAAGCTAGCAACCATCTCAAACCGCTTGGTGTCTCTCTTCACTGATTCAACTCAGCCTTCCCGACCGATTGCCAGAGCTTGCTTTTACTCAACTGCCAAAAGATAATTCCGTCCGACTAACGCAACCGAGCAACGCCTCGCGGAAAAGGGGACGAGCGCTTCAAGGCTTACGGCTGGGAAGAGCCGTTGATGGTTTGACTCGGTGGGCCGGACTGGGATGGTAACGATCAAGGCATTCGTGGGCGAGTTCTCCCACATTTTTCATCGCGGCAGAAGAGCAGCTAGATGTGCGGTAGCGATTGAGCAGGTGTCAGGAAGGGTGGTTTACCCGCGCCCGACTGAGTAGCCCAAAACCTTAGAGCGGGGGTAAACCACCCTTCCTGACCTCTAGCCAGCTGAATGCGCTGGAGAGAGAACGTCTTTTCAGACTTGCGATAGACTAGTGTATGTCAGACATCTGGTACATCTGGCTAATACTCGGCGCGGTGTTTATCGTCGCCGAGATCTTCACCACAGGGTTCGTACTTCTTTGGTTCGGTATTGGCGCGTTGGTCGCCGCTCTGCTGGCGTTGACGGGACTAGTCGGGCTGCCGCTTCAGATCCTGGCATTTCTGGTTGTATCGATCGCGTTGACCGTCGCATCACGTACTATCTTCGAGCGTTTCCTGATGAGGGGTTCGCCGGGACGTGAGCTGAAAACGGGGATGGACAAAATGCCCGGCCAGATGGGCGTCGTGGTCGAACCTTCTAAAGGCGCAACGCACGAAGGAGCGGTTCGAGTGTTCGCCTCAACGTGGCGCGCCTTCCCTTCCGAAGGCGAAGCGCCGCTCAAGGAGGGTGAACAGGTGGAGATCGAACGCGTCGAAGGAGCGACGGTCTACGTCAGACGAGTTGAGAGTGAGCTATCATGGCGCGCGCCACGAAGAGAGAGTCACCAGCGTGGGCCGGCCTCGTAAGGAAAGGAGCAAGCACGATGAATTTAGGGGTTCTGGTTTTCGCCTTCATTGCGCTGGCGGTTCTGGTAACCGCTCTCAAGTCGTTTCGCGTTGTCGGGCAGGCTTCGGTAATGATCATCGAGCGCCTCGGCAAGTTTCACAAGATGGCCGGTAGCGGGCTGAATATCATCCTGCCTTTTCTCGACAAGCCGCGCTCAGCTTACTGGAGCGGAATAAGGCCGGGCCTGTCGACGCTCGACCTGCGCGAACAGCTTCTCGAGTTTCCCCCACAACCGGTCATCACCCGCGATAACGTTACGGTGAATGTCGACTCGGTGCTTTATTATCAAATCACCGATCCGATTAAAGCGATGTACGAGGTCGCTGATCTCACGGGCTCGATTATGCAACTCACCATCACGTCGATGCGTTCGATCATCGGCGATCTCGATCTGGACCACACCTTTTCTTCGCGAGACGTGATCAATACCAAGCTGCGAATAGTGCTGGACGAAGCGACCGAACGATGGGGTGTAAAGGTGACCCGCGTGGAAGTTCGAAACATCCATCCGCCCGAAGACGTTCGGGTGACGATGGAAAAGCAAATGACCGCCGAGCGCACGCGACGGGCGCTGATACTTCAGGCCGATGGTGAGAAGCAAGCGGCGATCGCGCGCGCCGAAGGCGAAAAGCAAGCGGCCATCGCCCGCGCTGAGGGTGAGAAAGAAGCCGCCGTCCTACGCGCCGAAGGCCAGGCGCAAGCTCGGACTCGCAACGCCGAAGCCGAGGCCCAGGCGATCAGGCAAATCTCCGAGTCGATCACCGCCGGACAGGGAAACCCGGCGCAATACCTCCTGATGCAGCGATACATCGAATCGCTGACTAACATGGCGACGAGCAGCAACGCGAAGGTGGTCTTCATGCCGGTGGAGACGAGTTCGGTGTTATCGTCTGTAGGCGCGTTGAAAGAAGTATTTGGTGAGATAGGTGGGCAAAAAGAGTCCGTCGACTACCGGGGCGACCACGCGCTTCCGCCCGGGCGCCCCCAGCGATGAAGTTTGAAGGTCAAGCTCATTCTTCCTCGATGTAGTCGGTGCCCTCATCGCTCTCAAAATACGCTTTGTACAAAGCCTGCGCGTACTCAAGCTGATTGCGCCCGACAAGCACCCGCAGCTGCCCACCAAAAGCCAGGTGCGGCATCAGCGATAGCGAGTGCATTCCCTGGATCAGGACCGTGACATTATTTTGTTCGAGGGTTTCCTTGATGAACAGCGCTTCAGGATTGGATTGAGGGCGGCATAGCTCGACGAACTCAACGTCCTTCTTCTCGGCGGCGGTTTCAGTCCTACCAGGAGCCTCCGCGTTCAGCGTGCTCGGGACAAGCACGCAGCCGCAACTCAAGCACACCCCGCTATGCGTTTCGAACTCTCCGGCGCAGATCGGACAAAGCATCAGCATCGTCGTTGAATCCTAGCACAACCACGACAGGACATGGCGAGCGGTGCGCGTCAAGATAGCATAGCGTCCGATTTTGTTTTATATTCTCCCTGGCCTAGTGGAAAGCTAACTTTGACTCTCGGAGGATCGCCATGATCGCCTTTAAGCGAGCTCGTGTGGTTCTGTCTTTGCTCATCGTTGTTCTCGTATCTCTGCCCTTGGGGGCGTTCGCCCAGGATGCAAAAAAAGACGACGAGAAAAAGGATGAAAAGAAAAAAGAAGAGGAGCTGCCGCTCAAGACAGACAAGAAGATCGAGTTCACGACCGATGAAGGCACGTGGATGTCGCTCGATGTCTCAAGCGACGCAAAGACCATAGTCTTCGATCTGCTCGGCGACATCTACACAGTGCCGACCGCCGGCGGCGAGGCCAGACGCATAATTGGCGGCCTCTCGTTCGAGAGTCAGCCGAAGTTCTCACCCGATGGGAAGAAGATCGTGTTCATCAGCGATCGCAGCGGCGCCGAGAACCTGTGGCTCGCGGATGCCGACGGCGCGAACCCCAAGCCGTTGACCAAGGGCCGCAACACCTCGTTCTTATCGCCGTCATGGACTGCGGATGGCAGCTACGTCATCGCTTCCAAATCAACTGAGGGGCTCGGAACATTCTCGGTGTGGATGTATCACAAGGACGGCGGCAATGGTGTCCACGTAGGCGAACCCGAGCCGCCGCCCCAGCAGCCAGGTCAGGGTCCGCCTCAGCCGCCGCGCCGCAACAAGTACGGCGCCGTCGCGTCTCCCGACGGGCGATTCATCTACTACGCGCAACGCACCGGGGCATTCACTTATAACGCTCAGTTCCCACTCTGGCAGATCGTGCGCTTCGATCGTGAAACCAGCGAGACCTCGACGATAACCAACGCTCAAGGCAGCGCGATGCGGCCGGTGCTTTCGCCCGACGGCAAGAAACTTGTGTACGCTACCAGGTATGAATCAGGCACCGCATTGCGCGTGCGTGACCTCGAAACCAGCGAAGAACGCTGGTTGATCAATCCGGTCACCCGCGACGATCAGGAATCGCGAGGGACCAGAGATACGATGCCCGGCTACGCTTTCATGCCCGACGGCAATTCCCTCGTAGTTCCGATCAACGGAAAGATTCAGCGTGTCGACATGGAGACTTGCAAAGCGTCGTTGATTCCCTTCACCGCCAGGGTCGAAGCCGAGATCGCGCCCCGCGTCTACTTCCAAAACCGCGTTGACGATAGTTCGACCGTTAGAGCGCGATTGATTCGCTGGCCGGCGCTCTCGCCCGATGGAAAGCGAGTCGCGTTCAGCTCGCTGAACAAGCTCTGGGTTATGGACCTGCCATCGGGCACGCCGCGTCGTCTGACCGATTCGTCGGTTGGGGAGTTCATGCCGGCGTGGTCGCCGGATGGTCGCTACGTGGCTTACGTTACCTGGTCGCGCGAAGGCGGGCATATCTTCCGCGTCGCAGCCGACGGCGGCTCAAAACCGGAACAGCTCACGCGCCGCGCCGCGTACTACGCGAACCCCGTTTACTCACCTGACTCATCGAAGATCGTCTTCGGATCGGGCGCAACGACGGATCAGCTCTTCGCGGACCTCACGATGCACGATCCCGACGTTCTGCCGGACGCGACGATGGAACCTAGCGAAATCACGGGCATCGGTCAGAGCACCGGAGTGGACCTGAGGTGGATTCCAGCTTCGGGTGGCGACTCAACGCTTATCGGCACCGGGGGCGGCCGCTCCCCGCATTTTACAAATGATTCAAGTCGAATTTACTTGACTACCCAGGCCGGTCTCAGTTCCGTTCGCCTCGATGGCCTTGATCGCAGGACGCACTTCAAAGTCACCGGCACTGGCGCAGGTCCGATACCGCCGAACGCCGACGACATCAAGCTCTCGCCCGACGGGCAGCGCGCGTTCGTCAGCCTTCAAGGTAAACACTACATGGTCAACGTCCCCAAAGCAGGCAAGGAGACGGTGGCAATCAGCATAACCGCAAGCGGGCCGTCGTCCGTTCCGATCAAGAAGATGTCGCCTGAAGGCGGCGATTATCTCAACTGGTCAAACGACGGCAAGTCGGTGACCTGGGCGTGGGGCGCGAAGTTCTATCGCCAGGACGTGAGCGCCGACAAACCCGATGTAACCGATGTCATCGTCGAAGCTCCTCGCGCCCGGCCGAAAGGCACGGTCGTTTTGAGCGGCGCTCGCATCGTCACGATGAAAGCCGACGAGGTGATCGAGCGCGGCGATATCGTCATCAGCGACAATCGTATTACTGCGGTCGGAGTGAAGGGCAAAGTGCCAATTCCCGCCGGCTCAAAGGTCATTGATGTAACCGGCAAAACGATCATCCCGGGCTTCGTGGACGTTCACTCGCACATGTGGCCGCCACGTGGAGTCAACCAGACTCAGGTGTGGCAATATCTCGCGAATCTGGCTTACGGTGTGACGACTACGCGTGACCCGCAAAGCTCGACAACGGACGTGTTCGCTTACACTGATCTCGTTGAGACCGGCGAGATCCTCGGACCACGAGTGTACTCGACCGGGCCGGGAGTTTTTGCCCAGTCGGGGCTCGACGATAAAGAAGCGGCTCGCAATTTCATCAAGCGATACAAAGAGGCTTACCACACGACAACCCTCAAGGAGTACGTAGTCGGCGATCGCATTGTGCGCCAGTGGGTGGCGATGGCTTGCAAGGAGTTCGGGATCACCTCGACAACCGAGGGTGCGCTCGATATGAAACTCGATCTGACTCAGATGGCCGACGGCTTCTCAGGCAACGAGCACGCGTTGCCGATCCAGCCGCTCTACAAAGACGTTGTCGAATTCGTTGCCAGGACCGGGACGTTCTATACACCGACGACGCTCGTGGCCTATGGCGCTCCGTGGTCCGAGAATTACTATTTCGAGAGCACAAACATCCACGGCAATGCTAAGATCCGCCGCTTCATTCCGCACGAGCTGCTGGACACGATGGTCAAGCGCCGCGCGCAATGGTTCCTGCCAACGGAGTACGGGCACATCGGGCTCGCAAAGGGCTGCGCCGACATCGTCCACGCGGGGGGCCGCGTCTGTTTGGGTGGTCACGGTCAGTTTCAGGGTCTTGGTTGCCACTGGGAAATCTGGGACCTTCAATCGGGTGGGATGACTCCGCACGAAGCCCTCCGTTCGGCTACGTTGTTTGGCGCTGAAGCAATCGGGTTGCAGCAGGATGTCGGCTCTATCGAAGCGGGCAAGCTCGCCGATCTCATTGTACTCGATCAGAATCCTCTGGTGGACATTCACAACACGAATTCGATTCGTTACGTGATGAAAAACGGAGAGGTGTTCGAGGGCGATACGCTCGATCAGGTATGGCCAGCGGAAAAGAAGCTCGAGAAGCAGTATTGGTGGGACCGCGACCCCCGATAGCCTGGGATTGCAAACCGGAGAGCGCAAGCCTGGGAGCGCGGGCATTCTGCCTGCCTGACGTTGAGAGAGAGTCTGCGTTGGCGGAGACAGGCAGGCAGGATGCCTGCGCTCGCGGGGTTACCCGCGCAGTTCGGCTGCGATTGCCTTGGCGGTCTCGCGCGCGAGCTCGATCTGATCGGGCCGCAATGAGATTGCCCCGACCACCGCATGCCCGCCGCCGTCGTATCGCTCGCAGATCGATGCCAGATTGTGACGTCGTGGTTGAGTGCTCCACGGATTGAATCCAACCGACACCTTCGACCGGCTCGGGGACAGGCTGACGCTAACTGAATAAACGCACTCTGGAAACAGATAATAGGGAATGAACTTGCTGTAGCCTTCGGCGTCGTAAGTGCTGAGATCGAAATAGACCACGCCTTTCTTGCACTGCGCAGCCTCTCGAATCAGATCGATCATCTTCAAGTGACGTTCGAACAGCGGGCGAAACTCACGCTCGACGGCCGGATCTGAAATGATGTCCGCGAGCGATTGAGTCTGCATGCCAGTGATGATCCTTTGCATAACCGCGGGGGCACGGCTCGCTTCGATTACCAGCATCAACTTCAAAGCCGGAGCCTTCAGCTCAACGCCGGTCTTCGCATCCTCGTACTGAGCTCCGTCTATGATGTCTGCCCAGTAAATCAACTCGCTCAAGCTTCCCTGGTCGAAGCCGTACTTGCCGGCGACCGTGTCGGCGATGAACTTTGTGCAAGACTTGTAACCAGGATCGTAGAATTTTGCGGGCCAGCTACCAGTAAGGAAGTGCTTCTCGTCTTCAGGTGAGAGGAACGCGCTCTGGTGATGATCGAACCACCACGTAAGCCTGGGTGATGGGCTGTATTTGAAGTCGACGATCGCGTTCTCGTCGCCGTCAAACAACTCTTCCTCGATAAGCTTCTGGCTCGGCTTGTGAGCTAAGCCGGTATAGGAGATCTCGGCATCCCCTCGAATCTTTTCCGAAAAGAAGCGAGAGAACACTGCGGCGGATGCGAGGCCATCGAAACAGTGATCGTGATGCAGTATTCTGAGTTTCATTTATAAGTAGCAGTCTTTCCCGTTAGCGGTTTGTTTAGCCAATTAATGTAACACCTGCGGCAATGAATCGTGAAGGGCGTCCCGGTGGGCGCGTGCGCGGTTTCGATTACGCGTGTTAGACTTCCAATAGATTGAATTGATGGTTTCTCACTCATGGCAGCGCAGACTCTAAAACAGGTTCTCAAGACCTACACGATCGAAGGAGAGTTGTACGACAGCCTGGAAGGCGGGCGTGTGCGCTGCTACGCGTGCGGGCATCGGTGCGTGATACTGCCGGGGCTGGACGGGATTTGCCGAGTTCGCTACAACGAGGGCGGCAAGCTGATGGTTCCCACTGGATACGCCGGGGCGATTCAGTGCGATCCCACCGAGAAGAAGCCCTTCTTTCACGCATACCCGGGATCGCTGGCGCTGACGTTTGGAATGCTCGGCTGCGACTATCATTGCAGCTACTGTCAGAACTGGGTTACCTCACAAGCGTTGAGAGACCCCAAGGCGCTC
This sequence comes from Blastocatellia bacterium, assembly GCA_035576605.1. Lineage (GTDB taxonomy): Bacteria > Acidobacteriota > Blastocatellia > UBA7656 > UBA7656 > Onstottus_A. Next base: position 14,541 of record DATLWF010000134.1, read on the forward strand.
GCACCTCCGCTCGAAGTGACCCCGCGTAAGTTGGTGGAGATAGCAGGCCGCTCGGAAGCGCGGCTCGTCGTATCAAGCTACAACGAGCCCCTCATAACCAGCGAGTGGGCGGTTGAGATCTTCAAGCAAGCAAAGCCCGCCGGCTTCGTTTGCGGATACGTTTCGAATGGCAACGCAACGCCTGAGGTGCTCGACTACATAAGACCCTGGGTTGATTTGTACAAAATCGATCTCAAAGGCTTCGACGATCGGAGTTATAGAAAGCTCGGCGGCTTGTTATCGAACGTGCTCGAAACGATCAAGATGGTCCACGAACGTGGATTCTGGCTCGAGATAGTGACGCTGCTGATTCCGGGTTTCAATGATTCCGCCGACGAGATCAAGGCGGCGGCCGATTTCATCGCAAGCGTTTCGCCGGACATTCCATGGCACGTCACTGCGTTCCATCAAGATTACAAGATGACCACTCCAGACAACACTTCGATCGAGACGTTGATTCGCGCGGCTGAGACGGGTTACGGCGCGGGGCTGAACTACGTCTACGCCGGCAATCTGCCCGGGCGAGTCGGGAAGTACGAGAACACCTTTTGTCCTAACTGCAAAGCTGCCCTGATTGAGCGGTATGGCTTCCGCGTACTCAAGAATCGAATAAGGGCGGGCGGATGTTCGCATTGTGGAACAAGCATTGCGGGCCGGTGGGACAACGAGGCGATCGCGCCAGTCTGACCTGAGCTACTCAGCACCCGTTTCCACAAGCTGATTCCCTGCCCTGTAGAATACCTGAACGATAGAGCCCCGCGTGTCGCCGGCCAGCGCGTCCTCATTTCGTGTCGCCGATAACGCGCCACCCTCCTCGGCGATCATTCGTTCGATGAATTGATCCTGAAGCCGCCGGTAAGCGAAGATACCGCCGCCGGAGTTGAATACCGCGAACAGCAACGGCCCACGCGCTCTGGTGTAAGCGATGCCGACCAGCGTGCTGACTCCGTTATCGATTGACACTAGCGTGCCCGTCTTAGCTACTACCGCGCCGCGCACGTCTTCGCGGCCGAGCCTGCCTCGCAAAGTCCCCGAGTCAATCCCAGCCACCGCCATCACATCTTCAGGTTTGAGCGAGTGATCCGTCAGGACCTTGATCAGTGCGCGGAGCATCTTCAGTGTGGCCCTGGGCGTGATCCGATTGAAGTCCAGGCCGGACGCACGGCCAACAAAGATCTCGCTTTCACTCAAGCTGAGTTGTTTGACCAGGTAATCCTGAATTGCCTTCGGGCCGCCGAGCGACGCTCCGACGACTTCGGCCACGGCATTGCTGCTGTGCGCGTTCTGATAGAGCAGAATTGAGACCAGCGAGTCCGAGTAGTGCGAGAGCAAGAGCGTTCCCGCCCGCTCACCGAAGATGGTTTCGCCTTCGATTCTGATTCCCGCGCGCTGGAGTGCCGCGCGAAGCTTGCCCGCCGAAGTCTCAAGCGAAAGATTCGAGTGATAGCCGTTTGCGAAGTAGTAGAACTGCCCGGCAACTCTCAGCGCTCCTCTCACATGCGACACGCCAAGACGTGAGATTTGAAGGGCGACTTCCTGAGCATCGTACAGCGAGAACATCGGGTCGGCCCCGCCTTCGACGACCAGATCGCCCTCGAGCATGCGGGTCGTGGGATCAATCGTCCCATCAGCTAGAACATTCGTTCGATAGCGATAGTCCGGACCGAGCTTCGCGAGCGCTACTAGTGAAGTGGCAAGCTTCATAACGGACGCTGGATTGAACGTTACGTCCGCGTTGTGCTGCGCGAGTAATTGCCCGGTGTCGAGGGATTCTATCAGCACTCCCTGGTCATCAAGACTCTGACCCCGCGCTCGAATGACATCGACGTAATCCGAAAGCGCTTGCAGCGGATCCGGGTCCAGGGCACCGGCGACCCCGGCTACGTTAGCATGTGCCGGGGTTCCCAGCTCTCGAACTTGTATTGGAAGCAACAGAATAAGAAGCGGAAGGATTATGAGTCTTTTCACTGGCCAGGAAACCCTTTCTACGATCCAGCTTTATCTCCTGCGCCCACGTAACTCGATTATACAGAAGCTCGCGGAATAATCCATCAATACTTTGCCAGCTCAAGAGCCTTTCTGACCACGTCTTCGACCTGTGGCAGAACTTCGCGCTCGAGGATCTTCGAGAAGGGCACCGGCGAATAATCGGATCCGACACGCAACACAGGGCCATCGAGAGAATCAAAACACTTCTCGGTTATCTGCGCGGCGATCTCGCCCCCGAAGCCGCCGAACACTTTGTCCTCGTGCACCACGAGCGCCTTCGCCGTCTTGCGTACGGAGCCGATCACAGTGTCCATGTCCAGCGGCACCAGCGATCGCAGATCAATAACTTCGGCGTCGATCCCGTGCACGTCCGTCAACTGAGTCGCGGCCCGCAAACACCAGTGCACCGTCGTGCCATAGCTGACAATCGTCAGGTCGCTGCCCTCGCGCCGCACCCGCGCTTTCCCGAAAGGAATCTCGTATTTCTCGCCCGGGTTTGAAGCCTTGGCGAACACCTGGTTGTAAAGATACTTCGGCTCGATGAAGAACGTCACGCCCCGGCTTCGCATAGCGTGCCGCAACAAACCTACGGCATCATCGGCAAACGCCGGAATCACCACGCGCAGACCTGGGAGCGTGGCGAAAACCGCTTCGAGATTCTGAGAATGATAGAGCCCGCCGTTGATGTACCCGCCCGAAGCCAGCCGCGCAACGATATTGGGAACGAACTGACCGTTTGAGCGATAGTAATCGTGTGATGTGTCCACGATCTGCTCCATCGCGGGCCAGAGATAATCAGCAAACTGCGCGGCTTCGATCACGACCCAAATGTCATCCCGAAAACGGGAGAAGCCATTCGCGGTTCCCACGATATGATTTTCTGCGATCGGCGCATTGAAGACGCGGCTCGGACCAAACTCCTGCTGCATGCCTTTGGTGACGTTGAAGACGCCGCCCTTTTCCTTGGACGCAACATCCTGACCCCAAAGGAACGTGTTCGGATTGCTGCGAAACTCTTGCTTGAGCGTTTCGTTGATCGCTTCGCGCAAGGTGACCGGCGCGCCGCTCTCGTCCGGAATCATCGCTTCCGGCGCTACCTCCGACTCTCCAGGAAGGACGAACATAGTTGCTGTTTTCGGGTCGGGATCGGGAGCCGCCTCCGCCTTTTCAGCAGCCTCGGCGACTTGACTCTTGTTCTCCTCCTCGATCGCAAGGAGCGTCAATTCTTCGACGTCTTCAACGTTGAGCAGATGAAGCCGGAGCCGCTCATATGGATCGTAAGTTCGCATCTCGGCAAGCTCTTCCGCGCTCCTGTATGACTCGTGGCGATCAGAATTCGAGTGAGCGTTGATGCGCTCGCAAAACGCGTGTACGAGCACGGGCCCGTCGCCGTTGTGAACGGTATCGGTAGCGCGTCGTATGGCCTTCACCGAGTCGAACGGATTAGTGCCATCGCAGTTGATGATTGTGAGGTTGCGAAGCCCGCGGAAATTCTCGGACACGATAGGGTTGGCGGTCTGCTCGGCGACGGGCACCGATATGCCGTAGCCGTTGTTTTGCACCACAAAAATCACCGGCAGTCGCTCGCGGCTGGCGCCGTTCAGCGCTTCGAAGACATAGCCTTCCGAGCAGGATGATTCACCCTGACTGGAAAACACTATCGAGTCCGCATCGTAATACTTGAGCGCGCGTCCCAGCCCGGCCGCATGCTGTGCGTGATTGCCGGTAGCCGAAGAGACGTTCCAGATGCCAATTGAGATCTTCGCAAAGTGGTTGCTCATGTGACGGCCGCCTGAAGCAACGTCGGTTGCTTTTGACAAACCGTTCAAAATGATTTCGCACGGAGTTATTCCCGCCGCAAGACACGTGAGCATATCTCGATAATACGGAAATAAGTAATCTTTGTTAGGCCGGAACGCGGAGCCGACGGCGATCTGAATACCATCGTGACCCGCGTGTGAAGCGTGATAAGACCAGCCCTTGGCCTGCCTCAGATAGTTCCTCGCTTTGTCGTCAAGCAACCGGCCGAGATGAATCAGTCTGTACCACTCGAGTTGCTTCTCTATCTCGACTGTCCCGGGCGCGTCCGCCAACGGCCTGTAAGCAATCTCTCCCACTTGTTCTGCGCTCATTCTTTTTCAGTTCCCCTCACTCATCTTTCCCCTGTTGGGCGGCATACCTCGTTCGCCAATCCAAAGTTATTGGGCGCAAGTGTTCGCACACGGCGAAAGTTAGCCAGACCGCCCACTGTAGGGTGTTTTGGTGTGATCGCAATTCTTCAACATAGCAAAAAAAGAATGGCAGAACAACCGTCGTTTCCGATGACTGTCGAAGTCGAGTGCGGCTCTTAGCGGGTTGCGGTGTGCGAGCGATTCGAATCTGGAAGAGGAGCCCAAAGACATGATGGTGGCCGGTCGTCGGTGCGATTCCTTGACAGGGTGAAAGTCGATCTCGTACCATTTCAACTCATCGGTATGGGGCTGTAGCTCAGTTGGCAGAGCGCGTGGCTCGCATTCACGAGGCCAGGGGTTCGAATCCCCTCAGCTCCATTACACTTATTCGCTTCTGATACGCTTATGACAGCAACCGAGTAGGGATTCTCTCCCAAAAAGCTCTCTTGAGCACTGTTCCAGCATTCTCCAAAAGACTCAAGGATGCAGCCAAGGACGGCGGCGTTTCTTACGTGGAACTG
>DATLWF010000135.1:0-3535 GCA_035576605.1 Blastocatellia bacterium
GGCGACTATAAAACAGGTGAACTATAAAACGGACGACTGGAAAATTTTCAGCGGCGAGGCACCGTTCGCTTCGTGACCAGGCAGCTTGTGTTGGAATTGTGCGGGCATGACGAAAAAGATCGCTCCCCGAATCGGCATTCACACTTCGATAGCAGGTGGCCTGCCGAAGTCCGTTAGCTCGGCGGTCGAAAAGTGCTGCGACTGTGTTCAGATATTCGCGCGGAATCCACGGGGATGGCTTGCGCGCCCGCTCGGGCGACTGGAGATTCGCGAGTTCAGAACGGCTCGCGACAAAGCCGAGTTATGGCCGCTTGCCGTTCATTCAGTCTATCTGATCAACCTTGCCGCATCGGATCCGGTGTTGCTCGCGCGGTCGCGTGAGGCATTTCGAGGAGAGATTAAACGCAGCATCGATATTGGCGCGGAATACCTAATTGTTCATCCCGGCAGCGCAAGAGGCGCGGATGTTGAGGCGGCAATTGCCATGGCAGTCGCGTCGGTGCGCGAGTGTACCCGAGGCCTGAAATTGAGAGGTGCGCCGACCAACGCAGACCACGCAGGACAAAACAACGCGCTGACCATCCTGATCGAGAACACCGCCGGACAAGGCTCGTCTATCGGCTGCAACTTCGAACAGATTACTTCGCTTCTCGCGGCGCTCGATGAGCTACCGGTTGACGTGTGTCTGGACACAGCGCACACATTCGCGTCGGGCTATGACATCTCGAGCGAAGCCGGATTGGAGTCGACGATTCGAGCAATCGATCGCTCTTTTGGATTTGATCGAATCAAACTGATTCACTGCAACGACTCCAAATCGTCGTTGAACTCGCGAGTCGATCGCCATCAGCACATCGGGCTCGGCCACATCGGCGCAGATGCGTTCGTTCGGCTGACGCATAACTTGAAGTTCAGTCGCGTACCATTTATCTTAGAAACTCCTGTAGATAAGGAGCGAGGCTACGAGTGGAATGTCAATAGGCTGCGAGAACTGAGCGGCGATCTTAGCTAAAATGAACAACATGGAGGAGGCAAGGCTTTCTACCTCCAATGTTTTGATCTGGTACCCCTTCGATAATGGAAACAGCGTAGGGAAAACTCGGCTCCGAGAACTGAATCATCATTCGCGATGAAGAGCATTCTGATGGCGCTCGAATCACTCTAGAAGGTGATGGCAAGATTGCTCCGTTTTCGATCACCTGCGGAGTCTACGGCTGGATGGGTTCATACTCGCTTCTTTTCAACTGAAGACGAAGCGGAATAAGAGTTCGACAAAATGCAGGTGTCGCTGGATGAGATTTTGAGAAAGATCTCATTCCTGGACGATCCAGGACTGGATGGGAAAATGAAAGCCGCTACGGAAGCCATTTCAAACTTTGTAGAGCAATATCCGTGAGGGCGGCCGAGAAATAAACCTCATCGATGCACGTTTTGGTTGCCTCGATCGATAATACGATTTATTATGTGACATATGTGCTTTACTGATACAGCAAAGCTGAAGGTTAATCTCCTTCTCCTGCTTTTACCCCTCTTTTGAGGGGAACCGCCGTACTATTGCTCGCTCAAATCATTCAATTGGTTTCGTAGACTAGAGGTTATTCGAAAGAGACGACCATGAAAGAAAAATACTTCCCCCAAGAAATCGAACAAAAGTGGCAAACGCGCTGGGCTGACCAGAAGACCTTTGAGGTCAAAGAAGAACCCGACCGCGAGAAGTTCTACTGTCTCGAGATGCTCGCGTACACCTCGGGCCGCGCGCACATCGGGCACGTTTCGAACTTTGCGATTGGCGACGCTCTAGCCTGGTACAAGCGCATCCGCGGGTTCAACGTGCTGCATCCGTTCGGATGGGACGCGTTCGGCCAGCCTGCTGAAACCGCGGCCATCAAAGACGGCACTGATCCCGAGAAGTTCACACGCGACGCGATCGCGTATATGAAATGGCAGTTCCAGCGAATGGGCCTCAGCTACGACTGGTCGCGCGAAATCGCCACTTGCGATCCCGAATACTACAAGTGGAACCAGTGGTTCTTTATTCGAATGTGGGAGCGCGGGATGCTCTATCGCAAGCTCGCTCCGGTCAACTGGTGCCCGAAGGAAAATATTTCGCTGTCGAATGAACAAGCTTCCGAGGGCAAGTGCTGGCGATGCGAGACGCCGGTCATTCAGAAGCAATTGATGCAGTGGTTCGCGCGAATCACCGATTATGCCGACCAGTTGCTGGACGGCCTGGATCAATTGGAGGGCGGCTGGCCCGAGCGCGTGATCTCCATGCAGCGCAACTGGATTGGGCGAAGTCGCGGCGCGGAGGTCCGCTTCCAGGTTGCGGACGCAGACGATTCAGTCACCGTTTTTACAACACGCATCGACACAATATTCGGTGCCAACGCGATCATACTGGCGCCCGGGCATCCGCTGGTCTCGAAAATCCTCGAGGGCAAGCCACAGCGCGACGAGGTGTTGGCATTCGCTGAGAAACTGAAGCAGGAACAACGCAGTGCGCGGGTGGATGAGCTTGAGAAGCACGGCATCTTCACGGGCGGGTACGCCATCAATCCGTTCAATCAGGAGCGCATACCGATATGGATCGCGAACTTCGTGCTGATCGAATACGGCACCGGGGCGATCATGTCGGTACCGTCGGGCGATCAACGCGACTTCGAGTTCTCGCGCAAATACAACGTGCCGTTCCGCCAGATCAAGCTGAACGCAGACGGCCGCGAGGTCCCGCCTGAGGAAATGGAGGTCCCTGACGAATCGTGGAGCACGACGGTCAATACCGGTGAGTGGAGTGGTGTGTCTTCCGAAGAAGCGAATCGGTTGATGACCGAGTACGCCGAAGCCCAGGGATTCGGGCGCGCGGCAATCACTTACAAGCTGCGCGACTGGGGCATCTCGCGTCAGCGCTACTGGGGTACTCCGGTTCCGATGATTCACTGCGAAAAATGCGGCACTGTACCAGTGCCTGAGGATCAGTTGCCGGTCGTGTTGCCGAAGGGAGTGAACCTGAAGGTCGAGGGAGGCTCGCCGCTCGATCACGTGCCGGACTATGTTAACGTCAACTGCCCGAAGTGCGGAGGCCCCGCGAAGCGCGACACGGACACGATGGATACGTTCGTCGATTCGAACTGGTACTACTTTCGCTACTGCGATCCGCACAACGACAGGCAGCCATTCGATCCCGAGAAGGTCGCTTACTGGATGCCGGTTGATCAATATATCGGCGGCATCGAACACGCAGTGCTGCACTTGATCTACACGCGCTACTGGACGAAGGTGATGCGCGATCTGGGCCTTGTGAAGTTCGACGAGCCGGTGACGCGGCTGCTGACTCAGGGGATGATCAACAAGGAAACATACTTCTGCCCCGAGCACGAGTGGCTTTTTCCCGAGCAGGTGACTGTGGAGAAGACATGCACGATCTGCGGTAAGGAGGTCGTAACCGGCCGGGTTGAGAAGATGTCGAAATCCAGAAAGAACGCAGTCGATCCAATCGAGATGATCAACATTCACGGCGGGGACGCCCTGCGCATGT
>DATLWF010000136.1:0-3597 GCA_035576605.1 Blastocatellia bacterium
CCGCCCGCCTCAGGCCGCGGCGCCGTTGGGTTCTCCGCGTATAACGTCACGTTGCAGAAGCTGACTAACACCGGCAATGTCCCTGGAGCATCACTCTCACCTGACGGCCGGTTCGTTGTCTTCACCACCACGGACGAAGAGAATCGCGTGGCGCTCTGCCTTCGGCGCGTCGGCAACAAGGAGTCCATACAGCTTGTGCCACCAACGCCCGACGGCATCTGGTCATTTACTGTGTCACATGACAACAGTTGGATTTTTTATGTTCAATCGGATCGAAATGAACCAACGAGGAGCGGCACGATTTTTCGATTGCCAATCCTCGGCGGGACGCCGCGCAAGCTTACGGTGAAAGTTGACAGCGACGTCACACTGTCCCCCGACGATCGGCGAATGGTGTTTGATCGCTTCAAAGCGAGCGGGGAGTTTGACCTCGTCATGGCGAACGCGACTGATGGAAGTGACGAGCGCGTGATAGCTACGTCGAAGGCCAACTCAGCTAAGGAATTCCTGCACCCGCAGTGGTCACCTGACGGAACGAAGATTCTATTTTTCAACATTGAGGAGAGGGCCGACGGCCAATACTGGTCGCTCGCAGAGATGGGCGCCGAGGGCGGGACCAGCAAACTCGTCTTGCAGCCTCGCAGACAGAAAATATGGTTCATGGCTTGGGCGGACGACGGCAACGGAATCGTGCTGAATGCCAGCGACCCGGTTACCAATCTGCCGCAACTGTATTACGTATCCTATCCCGGCGGCGAAACTCAGCGCATTTCAAATGACGTTTTCTACTACAACGGCGTGAGCGTGGGTGGCGATTCAGTCGTCACGACTCAGTTGGATCGCCCGACGAACATTTGGGTGACTCCTGGGGCGGATGTCCGGCAGGCACGTCAAGTGACGATCGGCGGCGTCTTCCTTGACTCACTGACGTGGACGCCCGATGGACGCATCGTATATGACGCCTGGGATGACGGTAAACGCCATCTCTGGATGATGGACGGCGACGGCCAGCATCGGCAACAGCTATCGCCGGAGCCCGTCGAGGACAGGATGCCGAACGTCTCGCGCGACGGGAAGCACATCAGCTTTCTTTCCAACCGCTCCGGCGCCTGGGCGCTGTGGCTGATGGATATAGATGGGCGAAACCCGAGGCAGTTGACGATGGGCGTCAAAGGCGTGTGGCTGCCGCGGTTCGCGCCAGACGGTCAGTCAGTCTTCTTCGAAATGGAGCAGGGCGCCAAAACAATACTGGCTCGAATTCCGATTGACGGTGGGGACGCGATGGAAGTGGTCACCGACGTCAGCGTCGACCTCTACGACATCTCTCCGGATGGCCGCCAGGTGGCCTATTCGTTCCTGGATGACCAGCTCAAGCCGGTTCGTGTCGTAGTCCGACCGATTGAGGGCGACGGCCCGGTGACCTACTTCGACTTTGCCCCCGGTAGGTTCCTTCTTTGGACGCTTGATGGAAGAGGTTTGGCCTACGAGCGAGCTGAGCCCAGACACAATATGGGCTCGGTGATCTGCGTGCAACCACTAACTGGCGGTCCTCCGAAACAACTCGACAACTTCTACCCGGACACGATCTACTCGGCTGAGTGGTCGCGCGATGGCAGTCAGCTCGCGTTTGTGCGCGGAAGGCTATCATCAGACCTTGTGCTGCTGACTCGCTCCAACACAGCCATGAACCCACGCTAAGATACAATGGAGCTGCCTGCTGCTCAAAGACCGCCAGGTTATTCCTCAACCTTAACCCAGGTGATTCCTCAACAAGGCGCAAACGTAAAAATCACAACCCCCAACACAAACCACAGCAACGCGAAGATCAAACCGTAGCCGAAGAACTCCCGGAAGTTCACTCGCGCTACGCCGGCAACAATCACATACCAGAACGGCGCAATCAGATTCCCCATGTGATCGCCGATGCTCAGCGCCAGCAGCCCGCGCTGGACGGTCACGCCCGCCGCCGCCGCCGCTATCGACGTGACGTAGCCCTGAATTACCCATTGTCCGCCGCTGGACGGAACGAAGACCGCCACGATCGTTCCTGAAAAGGCGGCGAGAAACGGAAAGGTGTAAGGGGTCGATAACGATGAGACCAACCCTGCGAGCACCTCTCCGACTGATGTGAACTGAATGAGTCCAGCTACTCCGGCGTACATTGGATAGATGATAATCACCGGCCAGCAGGAGACGACAGCGTGCTGTAACGTTTGAGTGAAACGGTAGATGGTTCGGTGCAGAAGCAAACACGAGAACAGCAGGATTGTGTTGAGGGAGTTGATGTCGAGGCTGAGATGTTTAACACCGAAGTGGTTGTACAACCATCCGACCAGAACCGCGCAGATCAAAAGCGGAACGATCGGGTTGCGCTCGAGGCGCTCTGAGAAGTTCGCCGCGCCGGGGTCGATCGGCCTTCCTTCCTCGCTCAGCTTGCAGGCATCCGGAAACTCGGAGACCGGCCTGCCGCTCTTTGGCATTAGCAGGTAACCAACGACGATCAGAATTGCGACGAAGGAGATTTCCAGTATTAGCGCGGCCGGTGACCAGATCGTAGTGCTCAACGGGAGGATGCCGATGGTCTTCTCCAGGAAGTGACCGGGGGTTGCCATCAGCAGAGGCGCGCTGGCGGACAGGCCGAATTGCCAGGCCGCGTTGGCTGCCCACAGCAATGCCAACAGGAACAGAAAGTCTAGTTTGATGCCCTTGCGTTCGGCCTCGCGAGCAAAGTGCACCGCGACCAGCGGAGTCATCGCGATTCCCAGACCCCAGTAGAGGTACGCTGCGACAGCGGTCACCACCACCGACAGCGCGACAGCCTGGAACTGTGTTTTCGGCAACCGCGAGAGACGTGTAATCGCTGTCCTGAAGAAGGGGGTCGCTCCGAGCACCGAGCTCAATACGATGATCAGCGTCATCTGCATAGTGAAAGGCAGCAGCATCCAGAGCCCCTGATAGTAGGCGTCCATGGTTTTGCCTGCAGAGTTACCCATCGCCAGCGCCATGCCCGTCAGTATGAGCAGAAGGATTACCGAAGCGGTTATTGCGTCGGGCACGAAACGACCCATCACTTGCGCGAACATCTCGAGCTTGCTTCCGCGCGCGTCCGCCTTTTCGCCTGGCTGGGTTGTCGACATGAAACGGATCACCTCCAAAAAGTGTCTCGCCGTTGGAGTCTGGTAAGCTGGTCGGCCGCATAACTAAAAGGGGCGGTCCCGCTGTTGAAACCGCCCCTTCAGAGATTACCGAAAAGCTTCAAAGAATCACTGGTTGTGAAGATATCTAAGGTCTCTTGTCAGGCGCACTGAGCTTGATCGTGCGACTGGCAGTAATGATCCTCGCGCTCGGGTCAGGAAGGGTGGCTTGCCCCGCTGTCTTCAGTGGCGAACTAATCGGGCGGGGGCAAGCCACCCTTCCTGACACCGAGCGCGCGAGCGGCTCAGGTTCCGACTGTTGCCACGAAAGCGCATCGTTCCTTCTGCTTAATCTAACCTAATGATCATCGCCGGTTGCCGCCTCGGGTCTTCGCGCAGGAGGATCGGGTCTCCCAACGCCCAGGTTGTTGTAATTCATCGCCGCGTTGAACACCAGGAAGAA
>DATLWF010000137.1:0-3998 GCA_035576605.1 Blastocatellia bacterium
CATCAGGCTCGCGCACGGCCAATCGAGGGTCCCGAAGCTCATCTGCGGTGATGCGTTCGGGCGCCCGATAAGCAAGGAACTCGAAGGCCGTGCCTTTCACACTCAGACCATAGCTGAACGCGAAGTCTTCGCTGAGTTGAACGTCGTTCGCTGCAAAAGTGGCCGATTTATACTGAGCGGAGTTCTCGATGAAGTTCAGCGCGAAGGCTTTGGTCTTAACCGTCAGGTCGGTCATCGCAACGCGCGAACTCAGTTGCAATCGAATCTCGAGATGACCAACCGACTGAACGCCGTACTGGCTGGGCTTGAACGGAAACGAAAAGTACGATTCAAGGTTATCGACCGAAAGCAGTTCGGTGTATTCAAGCTCGAGCCGCTTGGTGCCGTAAGCAGGAATGGGCGCGACTTGAACGGTGAATGCGGTGTTTGCGGTGTCCTCGCCTTCTTGCTTTAACAAGCCCGGATCGATCGACTGCAGCGCGAGGTCTTTGTAAATCTCTTCGGCTCGTCGATGTTCGAGAATAACTCCCGGGATGCGCACGTCCCCATCCCACACCGCGAAGTCCGAGATCGCCGCGGTTGTTGGGATCAGGAAAACGTAACGGCCTTCTTGAATGCGATCGGTGCGATTGCCGAAGATCTGAACGACTCGAACCCGAGCGTACTGATTGTCGATCAGCACGTTCACGGTCATTTCGTCGAGCGAGAGGATGGATGGATCGGGCTTTTCGGTGCTTGAGGGTATGAGCACGCCCGATTGAGCATGAGCTACGGCAGGCGCAGAAAACAGGATCGCGAGCATCAATGCCCTTAGCGGGACAAGGCCAAGAAGCCCACGCTCACTCCTCATTATGATCACCTTGCTTTGCTCCTGAGCATTTCTGGAAGATCATCCAATCGTTTTATCGTATCCAGCTTGTCGCCCTGTTCAACGACGGAGTAGTACATTCCGCCCGGCACCCTCGTGAGGCCCTTCTTCATCGTGCCAACCGCGATCGTCACAACAACTTTTCGGCCATCGGATAGAAGCGCTTCGGCCTGGGCACAGACAGGAAGGTCGCGGCGTTTGTCTGCCTTGCCACCTGTTTGCTCTCCACAGTCGTTTGCCTCCCATCGGACCTCTGCCATCGGTCCCACCACACTCCTGAACCAGTCATCAAAGCGTTGCCGTGGCAATCTGGAATCCAGCCTGGAAACGTCGCTACTTTTTGCGCGCGCGACTATTGACTCCGCGGAGTGCTTCGCCTGCGCTTGCGCGAAGATCGACGCAGCGAACAATATCGGAATTGATATGGAGGCGATCTCTTTCATTCTCCGTTCCTCCGTGCATCGTGATCGCCGCGATCACTTAACCTGGCTACGAGGAAGATCGTGCTCCCTCGATCACCCGATTACTCTCTTCTCAATTCGCACCAAACCATTCAACGTACCAACATAAACAAACTGATCATCGCTCGTTATCGCAGTCACGCTCTGTGATGCAAGCCCCGCGCTGATGCGTGTCCATCTTCGATCGCGCGTATTATAAACCAAAAGCCCGCGGTCGCTAGTGCCAACATACAATCGGCCGCCGTCATAGTGCATAGCGTTTTGATTCACCTCGAACTTTCCGAGCTCACCCGCAAAGTTAACCCACTCGCCGGTCGGCAACAGCGCGTCCACACCGCCGCCGTTCGTCCCGACGTAGAGCGCGCCATCGGCTTCGGCAAGCGCGGTCACCCAGTCGTGTGACAGGCGCGAATTCGAAGTCTTGTATGCGCGCACAACTCTCAAGCCTTCAAGCTCGACCAGCCCGGCGAGACTGCCGACGAACAAACGAGAGCCCACCGAGGCCGACGAGTACAGATGATTGCTCGCAAGCCCATGAAACGCCGTGATTGAACGAGCCCGCCCTCCGATCACTTCAGTCAGTCCGCCTGCCGTCGCCAGCACCATCGCGCGGGCTGGCGACTTGGCCGAAGCCGGCGCCATGGCAGTCGAAGCAAGCAACTGCGAATCGATCTCCCCAAGCGAAACGTGCGCGACCGAATCGTTTATCAAGCCGCCTTGCTCTCGAGTCATCACCATCTGCTTCAAGCCCCGGCCGAACACAACCAACCCGCGCGACGTGGCCGCGAGCATTCGGTCTTCGCTTCGGTCGAACGCAAGGTGATTGATTTCGCGGACTCGGTCGTCTTCGATGTGTGAGAGCCGCTCGCTTGTTTCGGGAGCGATCAGGTCGAGGCCGCGGTCGAAGTATCCGACCCACAACCTGCCTGCGCCGTCGCTGGCGAGCGCGGTTATGTGACCGGCGGTCAACACTCGCTCTCCAGCCAGCGCTCCAGCTACCGACTCAAACGCGGGGCGAGTGGCTCGCTCCTCACGAGCGAACGCGCCTTCCGGGGTCAGCACCCACAGTCTTCCTTCGGACGGGCAAACCGTCGCGGGCGCGGAAGCGGGAAGACCCACAGCTTCAGACCGGCTCGAACGGTTCTCGCTGTCCGTCTGACCGGCATCGCTCGCGCTCAAATCAACGATCCCTCCGCTGAACAAGCCCGCCCACAGATGTCCGCCGCTGACGGCTAGTGATGTGACGTTGGGGCGATTCGAGAATAGCTTGATCCTGTTCGCATCGTTGAGCGCGGCGACTCCGAAGTCTGTCGCCACACCGACAGCTCCTTTTTCAGAAAAGCTTGGCGGCAGCACGGCGAGCCCAGTCACGTGCGGCGAAGCCAATCCTTCATCCGTAGTGATGTGTTCGATGTGTGCCTCGCGCCAGATGTAAAGACCGCTGTCCTGAGTCCCGATATACAGCCGCGTTTCAAACGGCAGCAGGGCGGTCACCCGGATGAAGTCGGCTCCCGTAGCCGAATTGAAGCGGCGCGAGAACCTCTCTCCGTTGTACTCAAACAGCCCACCGTCGAGCGTGCCTATCAGCAGCTCGCTCTCGGTCGAGACCAGTACGCTGACGTGAGTCGACCTGGGTTTCGTGAAGCGGTAACCACTAAACGATTGCCCGTCGAACGCCACAAGGCCGGCACTCGAAGTACCGGCAAACAGCCGCTCGCGAAAAACGGCGAGCGCGGTCAGGTCGTTTTCAGGCAAACCATCGAGAGTGGTAAATCGCCTCTTCACGTTGCCGCCTTCATCAAGCGCAATCAACCCGCCAGAAGTCGCCAGATAGCGGACGCCGGCGAAGATTGCAACCGCTCGCACATCGGAAGCGTTCAGGTACAACGTCAATCCGTCAGTCGACGGCGCGCGCAGGGAATGCTCTTCGACTTCAATCCGCGTTGCGACTGCCTGGCGCTCGCGCTCACCGGCGATGCTTCGGTTGAGCCGGACTACGTAAATGACGATTGCCCCAATCAGCAGCGAAGCACACAATACGGCCATGACGGCCGATCGGCCGCGAGTGAATTTCATCTTGTGAAAGAGAGTGCGCATCCAAAGCTGTTTGCCGGTTGGCTTCCCTGGGAGCGCAGGCATCCTGCCTGCCGTTCGCCCAATTCAGGGCCGCCAAACAAGCCAGCGCTCCCAGGCGTCAGGCTGCATTAGATGCTGAAACGAGGAACGCGGATGAACAGCCAGTCAAAAAAAAGATGGACACCGATTTCGTTGCCCGCCGCTGTCACCGCGCTTCGTGGTTACATTCCTGTTCATCCGTGTTCATCTCGGTTCCTTTTCGGTGGATTGACAATGAAGCAGGGTAAAAATATAGTCAAGCGGGTAAGAAGCAAGGATTTGTTGTTCCGACCTGTGCCCTCGGCTTACATTAAGTGATCGTGCCCGAGAAAATGATTCAGGAAACCAGACCGTGAACCTCCCGAACGCGCTAACGCTCTCGAGAATATTCGTCGTCCCGCTACTGGTCGTCGTGCTGTTGACGAAGTTCCCGAGCGAGTGGCTTGGCATACCTCAGCAGTTGTTCGGGCTGGCGTTGTTCGTCGGCGCTTCCATCACCGACTGGGCTGACGGCTACATCGCAAGGAAGCGCGGCCAGGTCTCGACGCTAGGCA
>DATLWF010000138.1:0-6402 GCA_035576605.1 Blastocatellia bacterium
GATCTGATTCAGGAAGGCAACGTCGGTTTGATGCGGGTGGTCGACAAGTTCGACTGGCGGCGGGGGTTCAAGTTCTCGACCTACGGCACGTGGTGGATTCGCCAGGCAATCACCCGCGCAATAATGGAACAGGCGCACACCATCCGCATCCCGGTTCACATGGTCGAGACCATCAACAAGCAGGTCCAGGCTTGCCGCATACTGGAACAGGAACTGGGCCACGCGCCGACTGCGGAAGACATTTCGAAAAGGCTTGATGTGCCCGAGGCACGAGTTCGCAAGGTGTTTGAAGTAGTGCAAGAGCCGATCTCACTCGAAACGCCGGTCGGCGCGGACGAGGATGTTAGCCTTGGCGAGTTGATTGAAGACAAATCGGTAGCCGGCTTCAGCGAAGCCCTGATCAACTCAGACCTGCGCGACGCCATCAACGACGCGCTGAAGCATTTGACGCCGCGAGAAGAGAAAGTTTTGAAAATGCGCTTCGGGCTGGGTCACTCCGGCCGCGAGCACACTCTGGACGAAGTAGGCAGTCACTTTGGCGTCACCCGCGAGCGGGTCCGGCAGATAGAAGCGAAGGCGCTGTTCAAGCTTCAGCATCCGTCACGGTCCAGCAAGCTAAAGACTTTCGCCGGTCCGAATCTGGCGCCGCCACAGTTGACCTTCAAAGGACAACCTCCAAATCGCTTTTCAAACCCTGAGACCATAAGGAATGTTTCATGACTAGAACCAACGCCTCCATCCTGATTGTCGATGACGACGAAGCCATACGCGGTCTCCTCTCCGCTTGTTTGGACGGAAGCTATTGGTGCGCAACGGCCGCAAGCGCGGAAGAAGCGGTCACGCTGCTCCAGTCCGGCTCGTTCAATCTCGTGTTGAGTGACATCACGATGACAGGGATGAGCGGGCTGGAACTTTGCCGCTACGTGCAGGAAGCCTGCCCGCGCACTGTCGTTGTCATGATATCCGCAATGATCGAAATCGATTATGCGATTCAGGCGATGCGCCAGGGGGCGTTCGACTACATCACCAAGCCGTTCGATCTGGCGCACGTCGTGCTGGCGGTGGAGCGTGCGCTTCGTTACGAGCAGGCAATCGAAGAAAAGCATCATTATGAACAGGTCCTCGAAGAGCGAGTGCGGATCAGGATGGATGAGCTTCGGTTGGCGAATGAAGATCTAAACTTCATGCTTGATACCCTGTATCGGAACTATCGCGCGACTCTGCGAGGCCTGGCTCGCACGCTCGAGGCGCGTGACATTGAGACGCGCGGACATTCGGACCGCGTGGTGGCCTACTCGATGAAGCTCGGCAAGAGAATGGGGCTGACTTTGAATGATCTGATCGCGCTCGAGCAAGGCGCGCTACTCCACGACATTGGGAAGGTAGGAGTGCCCGACGCAGTGTTGTTGAAGCCGGGCTCGCTCACGACAGATGAATGGGTGAGAATGCGCGAGCACGTGGCTCAAGGCTTGCGCATAATCGATGGAGTGGAGTTTTTGTCGGGCGCGCGATGGGTTGTGGGGCAGCATCACGAGAAGTACGACGGAAGCGGTTATCCGAACAAGCTGCGGGGCGACGGAATTCATATTCACGCTCGCATATTCGCAGTAGCAGATGCGTTCGACGCGATAAGGAGCGACCGGCCGTATCGCGCCGCCCAGTGCCATGAGATAGCGTGTGAGGAAATCGTCGCGGGTTCGGGCTCGCACTTCGACCCGAAAGTGGTAAACGCGTTCATGAGTATTTCCAAGGAGGAGTGGGAGGAAACACGACGGGGGGCTCAAAGTGAGGACCGGGTTGAACAGTTGATCGACAGGCGCGAGATCAGCTCCTTCATAATATCGCTCCAATCTCCCGAAGGTGTGATGACAAGCAAACTCAAGGCGCTTTGCGCCTAAGGCCCCGGTTGATCGAGCGCGACACGATAGCACTCAGGGATACATACAGAGTTCGCTTGCCGCGCTCCGATCGAACCGTTTGGCGCTGCTTGCAAGGCACTGAACGCCTCTTCTTTCTCTGGTCTCTTTTGCCGATTCTTCCCTTTTAGCTTGCCGGCGACACCTCAATCTGGTAACTACACCGGACTCAGGTGTAGACCCAAGGCGCGAACTACAATCTTATCTGAAGTGTTGCCGAAGTTGACACGCAAGCTCAGAAGAACCTCGCCGAGGCCAGGGTCGACTGTCGTGGTTGCGCTGTTTACACAGATCGGCCCTGGATTGGTTTGGTCCGTACCGTCATCTAGTTTCACGATAGCACTAGAAGGCGGTGTTTGGACCTGTGCCAGTCGAATCTGGCTGATGAAACTTCTCTTATTCGACAACTCGTAACACACCCGAACGCCCCTGATCAGATAGCCTGGGGGAACTTCCAGACCCATGTGTACGACTTTATTGCCGCCTCCCTGCGCGTTCTCTCCTGTTGTGCTTGACCTAATGACCAAGCCGGTCAGGCCACCTCCAACACCGGATGACACCGCGTTGAAGGATGTCGTCACACTTGGATCGCCCGGTAACAGATCGAAGTGATTGACCCACATTATCGTTTTTCGAGGCGGAAGAATTGCCTTACCGGCCTTAGTCGCTTTAGTGGTTCTCTTTGTGCCTGTAGTTGATTTCTTTGTAGCCATTTCGCATATCCTCCTTTTTTCCCCATTACACCCGTTTACCGCAGTCTGGTACGCCTGACGGCTGGCGCCGCGGCCACGCGCACATGCGCATCTGCTGCAGTCGCGCATAAGCGCAGCGCGAAGAGTGTAGCCGACACTCCTGAGAATAACTCCATCATTCCCGATCTGAAAGTTTGATCCGCTACACTGCGATTAGCTGAGAACGCAATGCTGATAGCTCGTAGCGGCCGTCGCATCCTCGAAGTCAAACACTGCAACGCCGGTTCTGACCTTGCGCTTGATGCTAGAATAAGCGTCCGACAAATTCTGCTTGAAAGCGAGCCCGAAGATTCCTGTAATGATTGAGGACCTGTCAACTCGTCACCAACCGATCACCAGCATTTTTGATCTTCCAAACTCGAGAGAAGAATTGGCGGCCTTTCGCCTGAGCGACGACCAGGTCGCGTTCTACAAAGAACACGGCTACGTCGCGGGCATCCGACTGCTGAGCCATGAACAGGTCGAGGTATTGCGGGAAGAACTAGCTGCGCTCACCGATCCGTCGCAAGAGACTAATCGCCTATTCTACGAATATCACTCGAATGAATCGCCGGATCCGGCGACTACGCTCTTTCACGCGTTGGGCGCGTGGCGGATCTCGCCGGCGTTTCACGATCTGCTGTGGAACCCGAGGTTCACCGTGCCTGCGTCGCAGTTGCTTGAAGGGCCGGTCCGTTTCTGGCACGATCAGCTCTTCTGCAAACCGCCGCTTCATGGTGGTCGCGTAGCCTGGCATCAGGATTACTCGTACTGGACTCGGACGCAGCCGATGGCGCACCTTAGCTGCTGGATAGGACTGGACGACTCGACTCGTGAGAATGGCTGCGTGCATTATGTTCCGGGCAGTCAACGCTGGAAGCTTCTTCCGGTCACCGGGCTCGCCGGAGATATGGACGCTATCAACGCGGTGCTGAATGGAGAGCAGAGGGCGCAGTTCAAGCCGGTCGCGATCGAGCTGCGTTGCGGAGAAGCTTCGTTCCATCATCCGTTGATGATTCACGGCTCATACGAGAATCGAACGGAACAACCAAGGCGCGCCGCGGTGATCAATGTGTTTCGAGACGGAGTGAGGTCGGTTTCTGACGCGCCGCCGCTGGAGGGCGTCCCGCCGATCCCGGCGGGTGAGCCAATGGGCGGGCAGTTTTTCCCGCTTCTGTTTGATCCGCGACCTGTTGACGGGTTGGCTAATAAGGAATGAAAGTCTCGCTGTTCATCACCTGTTTGGTGGACCAGTTCTTTCCCGAGGTGGGAACGAGCGTGTTAAGTGTGCTCCGCAGGCTCGGGGCTGACGTAGACTTTCCCGCCGACCAGACTTGTTGCGGGCAGCCGGCATTCAACAGCGGCTTTCGCAGCGAGGCGCGCGATCTTGCGAAGCGCTTCATCGCGATCTTCGACAACAGCGAGTACGTCGTTGCACCATCGGGCTCCTGCACCAGCATGGTCAGGATCTTCTACCCGGAGCTTTTCAGGGATGATCCGGATTGGCACAAGCGCGCCGAGTCGCTTGCATCGCGCACGTACGAGTTCACCGAGTTTGTCGTCAACGTCCTCGGTGTCGAGGACGTGGGCGCGGCTTATCACGGCAAGGTTGCGCTGCACCAGTCGTGTCATTTACTGCGCGAGCTGAATGTGAGGACCGAGCCTCAGCGGCTGCTCCGTTCGGTGAAAGGAATTGAGCTGGTCGAGCTTGAACGCGCGGAGGCCTGCTGCGGGTTCGGCGGGTTGTTTTCGATCAAGTATCCGCACATTTCGGGCGGCATACTTCAAGACAAGCTTGACAGCGTCGAAAAGAGCGGTGCCGCCGTCGTCGTTGCCAGCGACGTTGGGTGCCTGATGCACATAGCCGGGGGGTTGAGCAGGCAATCGGCAGCGGCAACGACGATGCACATAGCGGAGCTGCTGGCTAAAGGGGGAGGGAAGCGTGATGCGTGAAACGTGAAGGGTGATGCGTGAAACGTGATCCGTGAAACGTGATCCGTGATGCGTGATTCGTGAGAATGTGATCACCCATCACACCGCACGACGCGTCACGCTTCACGCTTGACGCTTCACGCTTCACGTTTCACGTTACACGTTTCACGCGTCAATCGTTATGCACGTAAACTCTGAATCATTCATTCAAGACTCGACAGTAGCCGTGCAGAACAAGACTCTGCAAACGCGGCTTCGCGTGCTTACCGGCTTCACCGTTAAACGCAACCTGTTGTTCGCTGAACTGCCGGACGGCGAGGCGCTGCGCGACCACGCCCGCGAGATCAAAGAAGAGACCATCGGCAATCTTAGTTCTTATCTTATTCAGCTTGAAGAAAACATTGTGCGCCTTGGGGGCACCGTTCATTGGGCGAGAACCGGCAATGAGGCTCGCGCAATTGTTCTCGAACTCGCGCGCAGCAACAACGTGAAGCGGGTCGTCAAAGCCAAGTCGATGGTGACCGAAGAGATCGAGCTGAACGAAGCGCTGGAACAGGCGGGCATCGAAGCAGTAGAGACGGACCTGGGCGAATACATCGTCCAGCTCGCGCACGAGAAGCCTTCACATATCCTCGCTCCGGCGGTTCACAAATCAAAAGGAGACATCTCGGAACTGTTCGCCGCCAAGTTGGGCGTCGCGAACCTGAAAGAAGCCGAAGAGATGACCGTGGTCGCGCGGAAACGGTTGCGAGAGAAGTTCCTGACTGCGGACATGGGGATTACCGGCGCTAATTTCGGGGTGGCCGAGACCGGCACGATCGTACTCGTCGAGAACGAGGGCAACATTCGATTGAGCACTTCGGTTCCGCGAATACACGTCGCGTTGATGGGAATAGAGAAGCTGGTGCCGTCGCTCGACGACCTGGCGGTATTTCTAAAGATACTTGCGCGGAGCGCCAGCGGTCAGAAGATGTCGAGCTACGTGTCATTGATTACCGGGGCGCGCAGGGCCGGGGAAGCGGACGGCGCCGGTGAGTTTCATCTGATAATTCTCGATAACGGCCGCACGCGCATTCTGGCGGACGAAGAGATGCGCGAATCGCTGTACTGCTTGCGCTGCGGAGCATGTTTAAACGTTTGCCCGGTGTATCAGAAGATCGGCGGACACGCCTATGGATCTGTTTACTCGGGGCCGATCGGCTCGATCATTACGCCGGCGTTTGCGGGACTTGAAAAGTCCAAGGACTTGCCGTTCGCGTCGACGCTGTGCGGCGCGTGCCGCGAAATCTGTCCGGTGAGAATCGATATACCGCGGATCCTGTTGAAGCTGCGAGGCGACTGGGCCGAAGGGAAACACGACAATGCAGGCCCGCCGCTGCTCGAGAAAGTTGCGATCAAGCTCTGGGCCTTCGCAATGCGACACCGCATCATTTACAACCTCGTGTTCAGGATGGCGGCTTTTCTACAAGGACCGTTGTTGGAAGATGGCAAACTCAAACGGCTGCCATTTACCTTGAGCGGATGGACGCAGAATAGAGATTTCCCGCCGCTCGCCAGAAGATCTTTTCGCTCCATGTGGGGCGACGAAAAGTAGCGTGCTTTACTCCGCTCACGTATTCAAGGATGACTGTTAAGAACGCGAGAGAAGAAATACTCGAGAATATAAGACGCGCGCTGCACGGGGAAGGGAAGGCAGGCCCGCTGCGTGCCAAGCCTGTTGCTTCTGCGGCGAGTGATCTTGACCGGTTGGTTTCCGAGATCAGGAAAGACTGCGAGCAGCGGCGCGGCGAATTGATTGAGCAATTCGAGTCCGAGTTCACGAG
>DATLWF010000139.1:0-3760 GCA_035576605.1 Blastocatellia bacterium
TGCCTGATGGCTCTCTCGACTTTCTGAGCCGAGGCTGGCTGGAATATGGTGGCCTCCCTCAAACACATCTCATGGACTGGCGTTGGACCGAGGCAATCCATCCCGAAGACGTCGAAGGGTTCGTGGACAAGTGGCGCGCCGCACTTGCGTCTGGAGAACCCTTCGCGGCCGAATCACGCGTTAGGCGCGCTGACGGTGAATACCGCTGGTTCCTACAACGCAATGTTCCATTGCGCGACGAAACTGGACAAATCGTAAAGTGGTACGGCACAGGGATCGACATCGAAGAGCGCAAACGGGCGGACGAGGAGCTGCGCGCCAGCGAACGCAAGTATCGCCATCTGGTAGATACAACTCCTGCGTTTATTCACACCGCGTTGCCTAATGGTGATGTCGACTTCTACAACCGGGGCTGGCTGGAATATGTCGGCCTCCCTTTAGAAGATTTGCTGAGGTGGGGTTGGACCTGCATGATCCATCCTGAAGATGTAGAAACAATTGTGGCCAAATGGCGCGCGGCGGTTGAAACCGGAGAGCGTTTCGTAGGCGAGTCGCGAGTGCGGCGGGCTGACGGGGAATATCGCTGGTTCCTTCATCGTGAAGAACCACTGCGCAACGAAGCGGGAGAGATTGTCAAATGGTACGGCACGAGTATAGAAATCGAAGAGCGCAAGACAGCGGAAGACAAAATCCGCGCGCAAGAGACAGAGCTTCGACAGATTGTGGAACTCGCGCCGCAGCACATCGCCGTATCTGGGCCTGATGGAACGCCACTATACACCAATCACGCAGCGCTCGAGTATTTCGGTATCACCCTCGACGAATGGCGAGACAGCTCTCGAATCAATTTCGTTCATCCTGATGACCGTGAACACTTTCAGGGCGAAAGAGAGAACCGATTTCTCGAGGGCGAGCCCCATGAATTCGAGGCTCGGTTGCTGAGGCACGACGGGCAGTTTCGCTGCCATCTGTTCCGCCGAAATCCGGTTAAAGATGAACGAGGGCAGATAATACGATGGTACAGCACAGTTACCGACATCGAAGATCGGAAGCGGGCGGAAGACGAGACCAAGAAGGAGAACATCGTTCTTCGTGAGGAAATCGACAAGACGTCAATGTTTGAGGAAATCGTCGGAGTCTCGGCGCCGCTGCAATCAGTGCTGATTGATGTATCGAAAGTAGCTCCGACAGATTCCACAGTCCTCATCACCGGTGAGACCGGCACCGGCAAGGAGTTGGTCGCACGGGCGATCCACAAACGATCGCGACGATCATCTCGTGCGTTCGTAAGCGTCAACTGCGCGGCAATCCCATCCACACTCATCGCATCAGAGCTCTTCGGCCATGAGAAGGGAGCGTTCACCGGAGCCACCCAACGACGACAAGGGCGTTTCGAATTAGCCGAGGGCGGCACCATTTTCCTGGACGAGGTTGGTGAACTTCCGGCAGAGGTTCAAATCGCGCTGTTACGCGTTCTACAAGAGCGTGAGTTCGAACGCGTCGGCAGCGGCCGGCCGATACGTGCGGACGTCCGGGTGATCGCAGCCACGAACCGCGATCTCGAAAGCGCCATAGCAGAGAAGACATTCCGATCTGATCTGTATTACCGGCTGAACGTATTTCCGGTTTTAGTGCCGCCATTACGCGAACGTCGCGAGGACATCCCTCTCCTGGTGGAGTATTTTCTTCACCGATTTGCCAAGCGGGCCGGAAAGAGGATCAACAAAATCAGCAGGGAGACATTGAACATAGTCGAGTCGTATGAGTGGCCCGGCAACGTTCGCGAGCTGCAGAATGTGGTGGAGCGAGCTGTGATAGTTTCCGAATCAGATGCGCTGGATATTGATGAGCGGTGGCTGTTGGGAGGGAGAACGGCAGCTCCCTTAGCCGCTCAACCGATTCAGCGCATACACCGGGCACGAACGCAGGCAACGCAAGAAGAAGAGAAGGAGGCCATTGAGACGGCTTTAATGGAATCCAAGGGTCGAGTATCGGGGCCGTTCGGTGCTGCAGCACGGCTGGGCCTTCCTTCCTCGACGCTGGAATCGAAGATTAAGGCGCTGAAGATCGACAAGCGCACTTTCAAGCAGCAGTAGTTACTAACCGGTCCTCCAGCTCAAACTTCAGCCAAGCCTAAAGGCAAAGTTCTTGCCATCTTCGCGAGAAATTCACGAACGTTCATCGTCTCCCGACTAAGTTCAACAAATTAAGTCTGGCCTGTCCTTTGCCCTGTAGTTTGTTAGGGAGGGTGCTACTACTGGCGCCTAACATGTCTTTCAACGAATGCTGCAGGGCCAGAAGAAGTTGCGGCTCAGAATAAGTCATTGAGCTATTCGAGACGAGATGATTAGACGATTGCAACTAGCAGCGGTATTGCTTGGAATGATGGCCATCGGGTTCATCGGCGCCTGGTTGCTGGTGTCGGCGGCAGTCCAGTAGCTTGGACAAATCGTAAAGTTCGACGGGTCCCTGACCTGTGTTGCAGAACTTGAAGCTTGTCTCGCATCGAGTAGAGCCTCATCCATCACCGGAAGCGAATACGTGATCGACGGCGGCACGATCCCAACGGTTTGAGGTGGACAGCCTCACGAAGCAATTAAATTGGCGCGTTGGTATCTTCAGGGGTATCTTAGGAGATGTTTCCCCATCGGTATGATGGTTGATAAGTCATGAGCGCACGCAGACCGCAAGTCGAACGGGACACTGCTGTAGAGCTGAAAGCTGATTCTGCGCAGAATGATCTCGGCGACCGAAAACGTGGGCAGTCTCTCTTACGTGCCCAAAGACGAAGCCTGCAATTGATAGCCGCCGGTGCGAGCCTTACAGATATCCTCCAGGATCTATGCGATACAATCGATGCTCAGGACCCGGCAATTATTTCAACGATTTTGCTGATGGACCGGGACGGTGAAACGCTGCAGCCGGCGGTGGGTCGCCGCGTTCCGAAAGGATGGACTCAAACCATCACTCCGCTGCCGATCGGTCCGCAGATGGGTTCGTGCGGTACTGCGGCGTTCCTCAAGAAGCTCGTGATCACTTCAGACATCGCCAGTGATCCCCTTTGGTGTGTCGTCGAAGGCACGGATTATAAGAATCTTGCCTTGAGTTACGGATTGCGTGCCGCGTGGTCCTATCCGCTGATCTCCAAAGACAATGAAGTGCTGGGTACGTTCGCGATTTATTATCCGGAGCCCAATAGCCCGGGTGATAGTGATCTTGAGTGGATAGAAACCGCGGCCAATATTGCAGTCATCGCAATCGAGAGCGACCAATCACGAGCTGCGCTTGAAAGAGCATTCGAAGAGATCAAGAACTCGGAAGCCAGACTTCGGCAGGTGATCGATACGATCCCCGCGATGGCCTGGTGCAACCTGCCGGATGGTCCGAACGAGTTCATGAACAAACGCTGGCATGAGTATACAGGCCTCTCTCCCCAAGAGTCGCATGGTTGGGGATGGCAAGCTGCCCTTCATTCAGAGGACTTGCCGGCGTTAATGGAAACGTGGCGAGAGCTGTTGGTCTCAGGAGAACCAGGCGAGATTGAGGCGCGCCTTCGCCGCCACGATGGCGCCTTTCGGTGGTTTCTCATTCGCGTCGAACCACTACGCGACGAAACCGGCAAAATCTTCCGATGGTACGGAACGAGCACTGACATCGAGGAGCGCAAGCAGGCTGAAGAAAAGCTCCGTCAAGAAGAGATGGAGCTCCGCCAGATTATTGATGCAATCGCTCAAACAGTAACGGTGCTTGATCCCGATGG
>DATLWF010000140.1:0-11371 GCA_035576605.1 Blastocatellia bacterium
CTTCAGCGATTTGCTTGAACGCGGATTTCAATTCATCATTCGACATCCGCCGGCCCTCTTCGAAAAGGTCAGCATAGTCTTCGAGTATCTTTTCGACCACCTTGACGTCGCGCTCATCGCCTTCGATCATCAGGTCGCTGCCACGCAAATTGACGCGCACGCCAATTAAGCTTTCGAGGTGTTTGATATTCTCGTCGTAGGGGCCAAAAAGGGCCCTTATGCCTTCTTCAGGTAGAGCGACTTTCTTCAAGACTGCTGGTTTATCTCCCATAAAAAAAGCGCTCATCCAGCCCTTTGGGCTCTCAAGCGCGGACAGTTATAGCGTCCTTTTATCGTTCTTCATCAATCATAGGCCGGTTGAAGCAGGTCATAATCGAAACGTACTACACGCAAAGCGGCGTGTCAATCAAAGCCACTTACACAGAAACAGCCGCAAAGCAGCGATGCGCTTCGCACGCAAGAGATAGTCGGTGCTCTGCGTCTCTTCAGTTCTTCATCGACGCCCTCGGGTACCGTGTCGCGCTTTTGCAGGGGATGGCTCTTTCTTCGCGATGACCGATTGACTCGTAAGCGGCTGGTTCGTTCCGGCCACCAGCGCATTACCCGATTTGATGTCAGCGACGTTTACCGTGAATTCTTCGTTCATATTAACGCGTTTAAACATCTGATTCAGAGTCTGGTCGTCCAGTCTTGAGCGGTCAATCCCCACGCTTTCCAGTTCAGCCCCAAGGTTCTGCGCAGTGTTGGTGTCACGGCTATACACGTCCGGATAGATGTGCAGCACACCACCTTCTACAACCAATGTGTCGTAGTCAATATCAACCACAACCGGCGGGCTTAAGTTAGCAACCAGTCGATCAGTGCTTTTCATCGCGTGGTCGACTTGCTGAGGGGTAATGTTCAAAGCGCGCGCTGTCACGATCTTATTGGCGAGATCGGCGATATCATCTTTGAGCATGCGAATGCATCCGTGCGAAACGAGATGACCAAGATCAGAGGGCTTGGCGGCTTGATGAATCAGAAACCCATCGCCAAGGGGAATCTTGAGCTTGCCCAGGGGATTTCGCGGGTCACCAGCGTCAATATGCTCGCCTGGTTGAACATCGGAATGACTCTCGTTTACCCATTCACTATCGGGCGGAACCCATTCGGGATTCCATATTACCTGTTTGACCCTGCGCTGGCCTATGACGATAGGATATTTCTTCATCCCAACGCCGATCTCGTATGTCCTCACCTCTTTACCGTTTTGCCAGAGCGTCAACCGAAAAGCCGGAACATTCACCGTGATCTTGATATCCGGCTGTCCAGGCTGCAGCAAACCTTGCTCAATCTTGCCTCCGGTAAATTTGTCCGATCGCGCCGATTCACCGTTACGGGCAGAACCGTTTTTGTTTGCGGCGGGATTTGCCGTATTCGCTTCGGTTTGAGCGACCGCGGAATCCTGGGCCGCCAGTTCTATCGGCTCTGTCTCCTTCTTCGTTCCGTCGGAATAAGAAACTTCGGCCCATACATCACCCGCAAAGTCCGGGACGAGCTTCACCGTCGCCAGAAAATTTCCGCTTCGGCCATCGGTGGGATCATTGAGAGTTTTGAGCAGTATGTGCCGATCCGTTTCGACGATCGGCCTGTACAGGATTCTCACAGACTGAGCCCCGGGCGCGGAAACAGTCAACGTCACGGTGTCCGCGCTCGCGATCTTCCAGGCATTCTCCCCCTGCTGCACCGGTGCTGCGTCAATCCCCACCTGTGCGTTTGTTCCTTGTGGCGACGTGCCGGTATTTTGGCTTACGGTTTGGCAGGCTGACACTAAAACAGCAACCAGAGTCGCAACGGAAAGGCACGTCAGTCTCTTTAGCATGGTTGACATTTGATCCTCCGATCGCCGATTTGGCCCCAAACAAGTTCCCCCGTTCTCGTCTAACAACTTCAATACCAAGGCGAGGGGACCAACGGAGACGGGCTTAGTTCCGTTTAAGCGAGAAGATGCGGAGTTCTGGATTTCCGGGATGAATGACATCGGTACGAGCCGTACCGACTGAGGACACGCCCCGGGGCTCGTCGTGTTAAACGTATTGATTGGTGAGAAGTCTACCGCTCAATAGAGGGGATCGGCTTGCGAGGATTTTCAGCAGCAGCGGTGCTCAATTCACCAATCACCCTGCTTCATGCGCTTTTTGATCTTTCGCTTCGTGAGGTCGCGCTTGAGCGGGCTCAGATAGTTAACGAAGAGCTCCCCATCGAGATGATCCGTCTCGTGCGAAACGCAGCGAGCTTGAAGGTCCATCACGTCGAGAGTCATCTCGCTTCCATCCATATCGCGAGCGCGCACCACAACGCGCTGCGGCCGCTTGATCTCAAGAAATATGCCCGGGAAGCTCAGGCAGCCTTCGTCTCCGATTTGCTCGCCCTCTTCGGTTTCGATCACCGGATTGATCAGCACGACCTTCTGCTTTTTGTCTTTGCCGCTGCTGCAATCCATTACGAAAAGACGCTTTAGCACGCCTACTTGCGGAGCAGCGAGGCCAACGCCGGGCGCACCGTACATAGTCTCGAACATGTCGTCGATAAGCGTGTGCAATTTCTCATCAAAGTCGCCCACTTCTTCCGCGCGTTTGGTGAGAATCGGATCTCCGTATTTCACGACATTCAATATCATTGTCCTGTCTCGAACTCCTTAGGTCTCTCGTCATACTGACGCCGCTCAGCCAGCTTCTCGCCCAGCAACTGGTTGAGCACGGCGGTTCGGGCTCTAAACCCGGTCACCTCTCTCCACGCTACGATAGCGAGTCCCGCCAATATTATAGCAGCCCCTACAAGACTGTGCGTCGCGTACCCCATAGCGAAACCGACGAAGAATATCGCCACCAACAGCAGATAATAAAGGATGCCGTGGGTGCGTCTCGCGTTTATCGAACGGCGCAATTCTTCGACTTCGCGGTCTACATCGGGTCGATTGTCGGCTGCCTGCCGGTCGTGAGCCATCGCGATCATGATCCTGCCCAATGAGTGACGCGTGAAACGTGATGCGTGAGGCGAAGAATCACTGATCACGCATTACGAATCACGTTTCACGCATCACGTTTCACTAATCAGTCAGTACTGCTTCAACTGTTCTACGTACCCTTCGAAGTTTCGCCTCATTTCTCCCAGGCTGTCGCCGCCGAATTTCTCTCGCGCAGCATCCGCCAGGACTATCGCAACCATCGCCTCACCGATAACCCCGGCTGCCGGGACGGCGACGATGTCGGACCGTTCGAAGGCGGCGGCTGATTCCTGCTTCGTGATCACATCAACGCTTGCAAGCGGCCGCCTCAGTGTCGATATGGGCTTCAGGTGACCGCTTACTCGTACTTCTTCTCCGTTGGTTATACCGCCCTCGATTCCGCCTGCGCGATTTGTCGGGCGGGTAAAGCCTCGTTCAGCAGAATTATAGCCGATCTCATCGTGAACCCGCGAACCGGTGCTGTGGCTCACCTCAACGCCTATGCCGATCTCAACCGCCTTAACAGCGGGGATGCACATGATAGCTTGAGCCAGGCGGCCGTCGATCTTACGATTCCACTGTGTGTGTGAGCCTAGCCCTGCAACGACGCCGCGCGCGACGACTTCGAAGATTCCTCCCAGCGTGTCCTTGGCTTCTTTCGTCGCATCTATCAAAGCAACCATCTTCTCTTCGGCTTCCTTGTCTACGCACCGAAGGGGAGACTCATCAGGAATTGCGGCGATCTGCTCCCAGGATGCTTTGATGGGTCTGTCAGGCACACCGCCGATCATTGCCGTGTGGCTGGCGAGCTCGACCCCGATCTCTTTGAGCAGCAGCTTGGCAAATGCTCCAGCAGCGACTCGTCCTGCGGTCTCTCTTGCGCTGGCCCGTTCGAGGATGTCGCGAAGGTCGTGAGTATCGTACTTGAGACCGCCCGCTAAATCAGTGTGGCCGGGCCTGGGCCGTGTGAGTTTTCGCGCACGCTTTTCGTCGGTGAACTCGCGAGGCTCGACTGCCATCACGTCTTGCCAATTCTCAAAGTCGCGATTTCGAATCAGCAGCGAGACCGGCGAGCCGAGAGTCTTACCGTGACGAACGCCCGAGAGAATCTCAACCTCATCGCTCTCAATCTTCATCCTGCCCCCGCGGCCGTAGCCTTGCTGCCGCCGCCGGAGTTCGCGGTTTATGAACGCAGGGTCAATCGGCAGCCCCGCAGGCAGCCCTTCAATGATGACGACTAAGCCTTTGCCGTGGGATTCTCCCGCAGTGATGAAGTTGAATTGGCTCATGGCTTGTTTCAAAGTGGACGTTGGTGTTTCTAGGCCACCTCAAGCTGGCGGCTCCGCAGGTACTTGATCCTATCACGCAGCTCAGCCGCCCGCTCAAACTCATACTTTGCGGCGAAGGCTCGCATCTGCCCCTCGAGTCTTTTAATCGTCGCCGCGATGTTCTCGGCTGAATACTCCTCCGCCTCTTCGGCCACGCTCGGCAGCTTGAAGTAATCGGCTTCAGCGATCGATACCAGGGTCGAGCCAATCGCTTTCACAATCGACTGCGGTGTGATGCCGTTCTCGCGATTGTAAACCGCTTGCCTCTCGCGGCGGCGCTGTGTTTCGCCGAGTGCCCTCCGCATTGAATCAGTCATCCGATCCGCGTAAAGAATCGCTTTGCCACTGAGGTTGCGCGCTGCTCGGCCGATAGTCTGAATTAATGCCTGTTCCGACCGAAGAAAGCCTTCTTTGTCCGCGTCGAGTATCGCGACGAGCGACACTTCGGGCAGGTCCAAACCTTCGCGCAACAGGTTTATTCCCACCAGCACATCGAACTCACCCGCGCGCAAGTCTCGGAGTATCTTGATCCGGTCCAGCGTCTGAATCTCGGAGTGCAGATAGCGGACTCGCACACCGAGTTCCGCGTAATACTCGGTCAGGTTCTCAGCCATCTTTTTCGTAAGAGTCGTGACCAGCACGCGTTCGTTTCGAGCCGCGCGCATCCGAACTTCGTTCAACAGATCATCGATCTGACCCTTCACCGGCCGCACGTCGACAACCGGGTCGATCAAGCCCGTCGGGCGGATGACCTGCTCAACAAACTCGCCGGAAGTCTTGGACAGCTCGTAGGGACCGGGTGTCGCCGACACGAACACCAGCTGACCCATACGGCGCTCCCATTCCTCGAAGTTGAGCGGGCGATTGTCCATCGCCGAAGGCAAACGGAAGCCGTACTCGACCAGCGTTTTCTTGCGCGACTGATCGCCGTGGTACATGCCTCGAACCTGCGGAATCGTTTGGTGGCTCTCGTCGACCATCACCATCGCGTCGCGCGGAAGATAATCAAGCAGAGTCGGAGGCGGTTCGCCGGGCAAGCGTCCAGTCAGGTGACGCGAGTAGTTCTCGATCCCGTGACAATAGCCCAGCTCCTTGAGCATCTCGATGTCATACAGCGTGCGCTGGTGCAGCCGCTGGGCTTCAAGCAACTTGCCCTGCTCGATGAGTTGCGGCTCCCACCAGTCGAGCTCTTCCTTGATCGTTTTGATTGCGCGCTTCAACCTGTCCTGTGGCATGACAAAGTGAGATTTCGGATAAATCGGCAGTCGTTCGTGTGTCTCGATCACCTCGCCCAGCAGCGGATCGATCGTCGAGATCGACTCGATCTCATCGCCCCAGAACTCAATGCGGAAGGCGTTCTCCTGATAGACCGGATAGATCTCGACCACGTCGCCGCGGACTCGGAACATGCCGCGCTCAAACGACGAGTCGTTGCGTTGATACTGAATCTCCACAAGCTTCTTCAGCAGCGCGGTTCGCGACAACTGCTGGCCGCGCTCGACGAACGCGATCATGCCGTAGTAAGCGTCAGGATCGCCCAGGCCGTAGATACACGAGACGCTCGCGACGATTATGCAGTCCCGTCTCTCGAACAGAGTCCGCGTGGCCGACAGCCGCAGGCGGTCTATATCTTCGTTGACTGTGGATTCCTTCTCGATATAGGTATCGGTCGATGGGATGTAGGCCTCAGGCTGATAGTAGTCGTAGTAGCTGACGAAATACTCGGTGGCATTATGTGGGAAGAAAGATCTGAACTCCTGATAGAGTTGGGCCGCCAGCGTCTTATTGTGCGCCATCACAAGCACTGGGCGGTTGATGCGCTCGATCACCGCGGCCATCGTGAAGGTCTTGCCGCTTCCGGTTACGCCCAGCAGCACTTGATGCTGAACGCCTTCGTCGAGCGCCCGGACTAACTGCTCGATCGCCTGAGGCTGATCGCCTTGCGGAACGTAATCGCATACGAGCTTGAAATCCATGATTCTAATCCTTGTCTTCGTTTGGGCTTGCAGCGCAAGCATCATGACTGCTGCGAACCCGGTGAAACACACGACGGAAAAGTATACTAGGAAGCTTGGAGCACGAGCAATCAGGACGAAAAAGCAGTCGCGCAAAAAAAAATTAAACAAAGTTGATCGTTCGTGCTGTTAGTGCTTGACATCGGTAAGGCGCATGCTGATAATGCGGAGTGCCATCACAAAAACCCTTGGTCGTCAGTATCAGTTCCACGCGAATTGACAGTTTAATCCAATAGAAAGGCGCGGCTATCAACGTAGTCAGTCAAACTGATATCCCTGGTGTCGAGTTTTTCAGACGCGGCAAAGTTCGAGACGTTTATGCGCTCGACGACAAGTTATTGATTGTAGTTACCGACCGCATTTCCGCTTTCGACGTCGTGCTGCCGAATCCGATTCCATACAAAGGCGCAGTGCTCACGGCGCTGTCGCTGTTCTGGTTTGACTTCCTGAAAGACGTCGTTCCGAATCATCTGATCTCGACCGACGTCGATTCCTATCCGGCGCCACTGGAGTCGTATCGCGATCAACTCGAAGGACGCTCGATGCTTGTGGTGCGCGCCGATGTCTTTCCGATCGAGTGCGTTGCCCGAGGTTACCTTGTTGGCTCGGGCTGGAAAGAGTATCAGCAGACGGGCGAAGTCTGTGGCATAACGCTGCCGGCCGGGCTGAGAGAGTCTGACAAGCTTCCCGAGCCGATCTTCACGCCGGCGACGAAGGCCGAGACCGGGCACGACATCAACATCAGCGAGCGCGAGATGGCGGATCGCATAGGCGAGGATGCCACGCGCGAGCTCAAGGAACTGACCCTCACGCTCTACTCGCGAGCCTCGGAGTTCGCGGATTCGCGAGGAATAATAATCGCCGATACGAAGTTTGAATTCGGCGTTAAAGATGGAAAGGTGATTCTGGTTGATGAGGCGCTGACGCCGGACTCATCCAGATTTTGGCCAAAAGAGTCTTACCAGCCGGGTCGAGGGCAGCAGTCATTCGATAAGCAATACCTGCGGGATTACCTCGAAACGGTCACGTGGGACAAGCAACCTCCGGGACCGAACCTGCCGGAGACGGTGGTTGCGCGAACCAGCGAGAAGTATCTTGAGGCATACAGAGTATTGACCGGCAGAACGATCGAGGATTCGGGTATCAGGAGTCAGGAATCAGGATTCAGGCTTGCAGCTCCTGAATCGTGAGTCCTGTTTCCTGCATCCTAAATCCCATGACAGTTCTCGACTACTTCGTCCTGCTAGTCGTAGTGGCTTCAGTCGCCTCAGGCGCAACAAAAGGAATCATCCGAGTAATAGTTTCGGTTGCGTTCACCGTGGCCGGCCTGGTTGTGGCAGCGTACTCGTACCCCTACGCTGCCAGCTTGCTGCGCATTTTTGTGCCTGCGCGGCTTGCGGATCTGCTCGGCTTTGTATCGGTGTTCTTGCTTTTGCTTGTAGCTGGAAGCCTTCTTGCGCGCTTCTTGCGAAGAGGGCTCAAGCGCGCGCGACTCGGGTGGATAGACCACGCGCTTGGCGCAGCATTCGGGTTCGTAAGGGGCTGGCTCATCTGTTCGGTGATTTACCTGGCATTGACCGCCTTTCCCCTGAAACCGGAAGCCGTCGAGCGGGCGACTTTCGGCCCGGCCCTGCTCGAAGGGACGCGAGTGATCGCATATCTGACTTCGCGCGAGTTGAGGGAACGGTTTTTCAACGGTTATGAAGCAGTCAAGCAGCTCTGGGGACAGAGGAGTTGAATAGCGAAAACGCTACAGGAGAACTGAGATGAAGAGCAGGCTCGAGGCGCTCGCGACAGAAATGGTAGAGCGAGGAATTCTGTTTGAAGATGCGGTGGCGGAGTTCGAAAAGTATTTCATACTCTCGGTACTCAAACGAACGAAAGGGAATTTATCAAAGGCCGCCGATGAGCTTCGCATCCACCGCAACACGCTTTCAAAGCGTGTTGAGAAGTATTACCAGAATCACCATATGGTTGGGGCGAGGCACCGCCGGCCCCGGGTTCACGAGCCGGCCCACGCCGCAAAGGCGGCGGCCGCCAAGAGCAAGGGTTAGTTGCGGAGGAAGATTAGGTGCCAGATTAGGCCGGGCGGATCAGTGAAAGATCCGCACTCGCTGTCGCTGCTCCTCGAGATCCGTTCAGCTCATTGCTAAGAGCTTCTGAATATCCGCCTCAAGTTCTGCCGCTTTTCTTGGACCAGAACCGATGTACCTGCGAAACACTTTCATGTCTCGAGTGACTAAATAGGTGGTGGGAAAGGCCACCACGTTCAAGTCATAAACCTGGTCGTCGTCCCCCATCAGAACTGTGTATTTCATCTTGTTGCGCCCGACGAACGGTTTTACTTCCGCTGCATCCCCGGATGCCAGGGCAACGCCGACAACTCGGACACCCTTGGCTCCATATTTCTCCTGAAGTCGGTTGAGCCACGGTATTTCTGCAATGCACGGGACACACCAGGTTGCCCAGAAGTCGAGCACCACGATGTTGCCCTTG
The DNA here is from genome assembly GCA_035576605.1 of Blastocatellia bacterium. GTDB lineage: Bacteria > Acidobacteriota > Blastocatellia > UBA7656 > UBA7656 > Onstottus_A. The sequence goes on from DATLWF010000140.1 coordinate 8,826, forward strand.
AACTGATCTGCGGGTATGGCCTTGCCGTCGAAGTCCTGGAGATTAATCGGCGGCAGCGCCTTGATGTCATTGCCCGATGAGGGCGCCGAACCTTCCGCCTGACCACCGCGCATAGAGAACGCGGGCGCAGCGAGCGCAATCGCAACCACGAGGATCACAAAGAGTTTCATCGGTAGGCCTCCAGGACTGTCGCGCCCTCGCCGTCATAATGTCGAAATGCTCTTGCGGCGGCGCGCGCTCTATTGTAACCCACGCAGGTTAAACCGAGCAACGAAAGCCAGGTCGTTGGAAACTGTCAGGTCGTTGGAAACTTGAGAATACTCAGTCGATGTAGTAGACTCTGCTTTGAAAAACATGGAGGAACTCTGTGAGCCCTGAATTGAGTCAGCTCATTGAGCTCCAGGAACTCGACATCGAGATACAGCGTACGTCGGACCGGCTCTCGAAGATACCGGAAGAGCGCGATAGGACAGAAACCGAATTCAAACAGCACGCCGCCGAGTTCCTGGACCTGAAGAGCAAGCACGAACGAACCCTCGAAGACCGCAAACAGCTAGAAGCCGAACTGGCCACCACCCAACAAAACCACGAGAAGTTTGAGCGAGACAAGACTCGAGTTCAAAACGAGAAGGAATATACCGCGGTATTGCGCGAGATTGACACGGCTCGGAAACACATCGGCGCGCTGGAGACCGACATCCTCAAGCGGATGGAGGAGATTGAAGCGCTCGACGCCGAGCTTGCCGCTCGAGCGCCGGACGTCGAGCGCATGCGAGCGGAGGTAGACTTAGGTCTGGCTGCTTTGGACAAGGAACACGAGGAGGCCAGTCGCCTGGTGTCTGATTTCCGCGAACGGCGGAAAAAGCTCGCAGGCAAGATACCGAAACATCTGTTCTCGAACTACGAGCGCTTGTCGCGATTGGGGAGAGGACAGGCCCTGGCAGAGGTTCGCAGCAACGGCATCTGCGTGGCCTGCCGAGTAAAGGTCCGTCCAAAGATTTTTAGCGACGTCCGCAAGGGTGATCAGTTGATCATTTGCGAGAACTGCGGGCGCATCCTTTATTACCGTAGCGAGACCTCTCAATCAGCCGGAGTGGCCACACTGGACCAGTAGCATAGACCCGTGAGCAAACACAATTTGCTCGTACCATAGGCTTCAGTCTGTGTCCGGTGATTGCTCTTTAAGCGAGGTTACCAGACACAGACTAAAGTCTATGCTACATCGTTTCAAGGCCTTTTGTGAGTGGACGAGCTGTCAAAAAACTGCGCATTGAAGGGATCGCCGAGGCCTGGCTTAAGGCGGGCGACGGTTTGGCCGGGCCGCTTGTGTATCGGCCGGCGGTGCTCATCGATTACATGGTCAACTTCCGCAGCCTTCGCGCCGGGCTCAATCACTCAGAGGAGCGCAGTTACTCGGCCTGGCTTCCGGAGGCGGACCTGGCTATGGATTGGGATTCTCGGGGTGGTGATTTCGACGGAATTTCGCGACTCACATCACAACCTGATCCGGCGATCGACTACCGACCGGGAAATTACCTGACGAAAAGGTCTGACTTTGACCAATGCGTCTCCGAGCTGATAGAGAAGCTCGTGCGAACCGAGCGACTTAGTATCTACTTTAACCCGGTGTTTGGGCTTTTCTCGGGTCCTGGCGATCCGCTTGAAGATTTTCTCGCCCGCGTCGCCGATGCCGCGTTGGGTCGCATCGAGCCGGAACTGAAACGGCTGCGCAACCGGTTCGAGCTCCAACTCGAGCAGGTGCGCGAGGCCCAAGCGGCGAAGGGTTCGTTTGCTGAAAGCCTAAATCTGGAAAGCTTCATTTCGAACAAGCTGCACTTTTTCGAAAGTGAAAACCGACTGGCCGGGATGTTCTCAACGCTTGCAGGCGCCGTGTTCGGCTCCGCTGAGCCGCGATCGAAAGAGGAACCATACCGGGCCGACGAAGAGGAACTGCGTGAGGACCTCGAGCGAATCGAGCAGGAAGCCAGCGAAGCTCTTCGCGCTCTCTATGATGAATATCTCGCGCTCGCCAACGAATACGACACATTCGAAATCGGGGTTCAGCCCGACAACATACAAGTAATTCACCGCATTCTATTGTGGGTACCGGTCAATGAATAAGGCAAAAGAAGAAAGCCAAAATGCAAGCGTGGAGGTGCCTCGCCGCGCGTCCAGGTCATGCTCCATTTGGCTTTCTTTCTTTTTCCTTTTTCCTTTTTCCTTTGGCCTTTGACTATGAAACCTCCGGCACGCCTCGGGATAATCACCAAGCCCGGTGAGCCACGCGCGGGCGAGCTCGCGGCACAAATCGCGGAGTGGGCAGCCGACCACGAGATCAACCTCTTTGTAAACGATCGCGTTAAGGAATTGCCGCCGGGGACCTTTTCCGCCTCCGCAAGAGAAATCGCCGACAACTGTGATCTTCTGGTAGCGCTCGGAGGAGACGGCACGATGATCTCGACTGCGAGACTGGTGGCAGGGCGCGGCACGCCTGTTCTGGGCATCAATCTCGGGACGCTTGGTTATCTGACGGAGTTTGCCATCGA